>NZ_CP098242.1:1322000-1652500 GCF_027118995.1 Oxalobacter vibrioformis | reverse complement strand
ACTGGAAGCGGAAGACCAGGCACTGTTAAGGCCGCTGCACCTGATTACGGCCAAACCCACCATGTATGTGGCAAATGTTTCCGAGGATGGATTTGAAAACAATCCGCTTTTGGACAAACTGTCAGAATATGCGCAATCCAAAAATGCCCCTATTGTGGCTATTTGCGCCGCTATTGAAGCGGAAATTGCCGAGTTGGATGACGAGGACCGCCTGGTCTTCCTGGCTGACATGGGTATGGATGAACCCGGGTTAAGCCGATTGATTCGCGCTGCATACAGCCTTTTGGGCCTGCAGACTTATTTCACGGCAGGCGTCAAGGAAGTTCGCGCATGGACGATCAGAAAAGGGGATACAGCACCTATGGCTGCCGGCGTTATCCATACTGATTTTCAGCGAGGATTTATTCGCGCACAAACCATTTCGTACGACGATTTTGTCACCCATAAGGGAGAACAGGGTGCCAAGGAAGCCGGTCGTGTTCGCGCCGAAGGAAAAGAATATGTGGTACAGGATGGAGATGTACTGAACTTTTTATTTAATGTCTGATAGGGTTTAACCCTTATATTTTTTTGTCCCGCGCAGACCATAAAAGATTAATAAATTAACAACACCCTTGAAAGCGAACCATTAAATATTAAAAAACTGAATTTAAGCCGATTTTGAACAGGTTTTAGGGCATCAAGACAACAATCAGCACCCGTTCAACCAGATGTGACGCAGAGAACATGGAAAAAACCCCGTTTGATAGCAACAAAAACAAGCATCTTACGAATCACGAGGCCGATGATGAATATCCAAAACCTTCCCTATTCCTTGACGCATCTGTCATCCATGGACCTGATTGAAGAAAATACACAACTTCGTGACCAGATGGATCGTCTGCTTCGTTTTGGCCACGAAAATCAGCAGATACTGAGCCGTAACCATGAAATGAGCCTGAAGCTTATCGCGGCGGATACATTGACCGACCTAATTCGGCATATTTTTGTGACGATGAAAAACACTGCCCAGCTTGATGTGATTTCCACGATCCTCCTTGACCCCAAGGATGAGCTCGGCGAACTGGTTTCTTTCCTTGGGATTGACACCAGCAAACATCCCCTCCTTATGCTGGCGCAGAATATGGAATCCTTTCACCCTTCTTTAAGCAGCCTGCATAAACCGCTTTTAGGATCATACTGTCCCCAGCAACATCGCGGGCTTTTCACTGCGGTTTCCAGACCGCCAAGAAGTGTTGCTGTCATCCCATTCAGACGCCATCATCGCCTGACCGGTTTTGTCTGTCTTGGCAGTATGGATATCAATCGCTTCATTTCCGGCATGGCAACGGATTTCCTCCAGCTTCAGGGTTCCATCATGGCAATCTGCCTGGACAACGTCATTACGCAGGAAAAACTCAAACAGGTCAGCTTGACCGATCCACTGACGGCCATTGGCAATCGCCGTCATCTGGAAGAACAGTTACTCAAGGAACTCTCATTGGCACGCAGGCACGACAGCGCCCTGTCATGCCTTTTTATTGATATCGACAAATTCAAACTGATCAATGACCGCCTGGGACACCCGGCTGGTGATGAAGTGCTGAAAGAACTGGCAATCCGGATCAAAAATGAGTTGCGCAGCTATGATATTCCTGCCCGATTCGGCGGTGAAGAATTTGTCCTGGTGCTGCCCAATACGGAATCACACGATGCAAAAACCATCGCGGAACGCATTCGCCTGGCAGCAGCCGGCAAAGCATTCAGTCTGCCTGACAAGGAGTTTTGTGATGTCACGATTTCCATTGGCGGTTTTACTGTAACCGGCATTGAACCCGGCCAGAGCCTGTCCGATCTGGCTTATTTTATTCTGTCACAGGCTGATCTGGCATTATATGAAGCAAAAGAGAGCGGAAGAAACCGGGTTGTCTGGGCAAACCAGGCTCATCCTTTTCCCGGCAACGCAGAAATGAATGAAGGATGAGCCTAGCCCTGCCGCTGGAGGGATTCAAATTTCACACGCAGCATGTCGTGTGTTTCAGCCAGTTCCGGCGTTCTGACAATACAGTTGACGGGACAAACAATGGCACATTGCGGCTCATCATAATGGCCGACACATTCGGTACAGCGTGACGGGTTGATTTCATAAATTTCCGGCCCAAGAACAATCGCTTCATTAGGGCATTCCGGCACACAGACATCACAGTTAATGCAGTCCCGGGTAATAAAAAGCGCCATGTCTGCTCCGGATAAATGGGAATATCCCTCCTGCCTGATGGACAAAAGGGGAAACTGGAGCGCTGATCAATCCGTCATCAGACGGATTTTGTTTTTCAGCCAGTTTTCAACAGAAGGGAAGACAAATTTGGAGACATCCCCGCCCAGGACTGCGATTTCACGGACAATCGTGCCGGAAATAAACTGGTACTGATCCGAAGGCGTCATAAAGAGTGTCTCGGCTTCCGGCATGAGATATCGGTTCATGCCTGCCATCTGGAATTCATACTCAAAATCAGAAACAGCCCGCAATCCGCGGATAATGACGCGCGCATCGTGCTCCCTGACCAGATCTTTCAGAAGGCCGGTAAAGGCAACCACTTTGACATTCTGATAATGACCCAGCACTTCATTGGCAATCTCAAGCCGTTCTTCCATTGTAAAGAAAGGTTTTTTGGTCCTGCTGTCTGCCACGCCGACAATCAGTTTTTTGAATAATCCGGATGACCGCCGGACAATGTCCTCATGACCACGCGTAAGTGGATCAAATGTACCCGGATAAACGGCAATGGTCATTTTTTTTCATTCCTTCAATAAAAACAGCAGGCTCATATTATGCCTGAAGATGGTCTTCATACAGCAATTGCAATAGGTGATAACAGACATGTCCTGCCCTGTCCTGTCGAATTATATGCCATTGCCTGCCATTTTTGCTCAAGTTTTCAACAGTTTCTTCGCTCAGAAAGGTGGATGATTCAACATACACAACCCCCTCTTCCTTGAGCAAATCCGCACACAACGGCAGGATTTCAGGCAGGATATTGGCCTGAAAAGGAGGATCAAGAAAAACAACATTAAACTGTTTTTTTTGTGCAACAAGACGCTGCGCTACCTGGAGGGCATCACCCTGCACAAGCGTAACCAGAGCCCCGGCATTCAGTTTGTCACTGGTCGCCTGCAACTGTGCAAAAGCCGCACGGTGTGACTCCACCATCGTTACCTGTCTTGTGCCGCGGCTTGCCGCCTCAAAACCGAAAGCGCCGGTACCGGCAAAGAGATCAAGACAATCCATGGCTTCCCAGCGGCCGCCAAAAAGCGTATACAACCAGTTAAACAGTGTTTCCCTGACACGGCTGGGCGTCGGTCGCAGGTCGGGTGCCACACTGACGGGTAAAAGCGAACGCTTCCACTGTCCACCAATGATCCTGACCTGGTAGCTGAGTTTGCTTTTCTGGCTGGCAGATGATTGTCGACGTCGCATGTCACTCTTTTCTGTTGGGCTGATGAAGCACGGATTATTTCGATTCGCCAACAATCACTGTTGACAGACGATCGGCAGAGAGTTTGCGGGCAAAGGCTTCGCGTACATCAGCCACCGTGACAGCATTGATGCGATCCGTCCAGTTGTTCAGATAATCCAGCGGCAAACCATAGTATCCGATCATCGAGACCAGAGCGAGTATCTTCACATTGTTGTCCATGCGAAGCGGAAAACCCTCAACCAGATTGTCTTTTGCCGCTTTCAGTTCCTCTTCGGTCGGCCCGTTCTGCATGAAGGTATCAAATGTCTCCCTGACCACCCGGATCGCTCCTTTTGTCTGTTCTTTTTTTGTCTGCAGGCTGATCATAAACGGCCCCTTTTGCATGCGCGACTCAAACTGGCTGAAGACACTGTAGGAAAGTCCTCTTTTTTCCCGGACCTCCTTCATCAGACGGGAAACAAAACCCCCTCCGCCCAGGATGTAATTGCCGACTGTCAGTGCAAAGAAATCCGGATCACCGCGCGTTAAGGCTGGCATGCCAACCAGGATATGCGACTGGGTTGCCGGGTGTTCAATAAATTGTTCGCCCCCCGCTTTCACCGCCACATCCGGCAACGGGGCGGTTTTTTGTCCCGCAGGCTGGCGGTTCAGCCGTACACTGAGCTCTTCTGCGATGGCTTCGGCACGGGAACGGGAAGCATCTCCCACGATAGTAATCGTTGCTGTCTCGGCCACATAATACCGCCGGTGAAATTCCTGCAAATCCTTGCGGGTAATGGTGGAAAGCGACTCGGGCGTCGGGCTGAAAGCATAGGGATGTGAGCCATACAGCGCTTTCATGAAGGCACGGGAAGCAATGGCGTCCGGCTGTGTCAGTGCCTCACGAATGGCGGAAACAGCCCGTGTCCTGTCCCGCTGCAGCATATCGGCAGGAAAAGCCGGTTGAGCAAGGAGCCGTGCCAGTACACGGATCGCCTGGTCTGACTCTTTTTCTGAAGACAATGTCCTCAGGATGACACTTGATCTGTCCATGCCGGCACTGCCGGAACGCTCGGCACCGGTATCGGCAAACGTGTCTGAAATCCGTGCTTCCGTCAGCGCCGGTTCTTTGAACGGCGCTGCTGAAGCCACGATACCCCGCGCCAGCATCAGATTGGTCAGCGCAGCAAGGCCTGCCTTTCCATCGGGATCCCTTCGTGAGCCGGCATCAAAATCCACGCTGATATCCAGAACCGGAATGGCATGCGTCTCAACGAAAAACACCTTTGCGCCGTTTTTTGTCTGCCAGGATTCAATGGTGATTGCCGCATGAAGCGGTATCTGCACCAGCAAAAGCATCGTCAGCCCCAGCAGGCGGGTAAACCATGAAGTGAATATATCGTGGTAAGAAAACAGTTTCATAAGCTGAACCAATCCCTGTCTGTTAGTTGGCATCAATGTCTGAGAGGCGCCTGAGGCGGCTTTTTATTATGGTCCAGTGGCAAAGGAACCAGGGTTCCCACGGTGAGCGTATCATCGCCAAAATACCGGGAAGCGACAGACTGGACATCATCTGAGGTCACTTCCTTGAGTTTTTCAATGACACGATCCATCTGCCGGTAACCGATACCGGTCATTTCCAGTACACCGATTTCCAGGGCCTGGCCGAAAAGCGAATCCCGCTTGTATATCTGCGAAGAAATAATCTGCATTTTCACCCGCTCAAGTTCAGCCTGCGATACCCCTTCCCTTGCAATCCGGGCAACCTCTGCGCGCAGGCGTTTTTCGAGTTCAGGGGTTTCTGTCCTGCCAAGCGGTACAGCGGCAAGCGTAAAAAGCGCCGGGCCTCTGGATGGCGTGGCATAACCTGCCGCAACACTGCTGGCAACTTTATCCTTGCGCACCAGCCTGGCAGACAGGCGGGCATTATCATAACCATCCAGGATGGCTGAAAGAACATCCAGGGCATACACATCCCGGTCATTTTCAATATCACGCAATGAAGGTACCTTGAAGGCCAGCACGACCATCGGATTTTCCGCAGGCGCCTTGACGGTAACGCGCCGTATGCCCTGCTGCTTTGGCTCTGTCTGCGGACGGCTCGGGATCACCTCACGGGCAGGAATATTCCCGAAATGTTTTTTTGCCAGGGCAAATACGTCCGCGGCCCTGACATCACCCACCACGACCATGGTGGCATTGTTCGGCGCATACCAGCGCTCGTACCAGTTTTTCGCATCAGCCGCTGTCATGTTTTCCAGGTCGTTCATCCATCCGATGATCGGCCAGTGATACGGGTGTGCCACAAATGCTGCGGCATATACCGCTTCATCCAGAAGCGATGCCGGCTGGTCTTCCGTACGCAGACGTCTTTCCTCCATGACAACCTTGATTTCCTTGCCAAATTCTTCCGTGGTCAACAGGAGACTTTGCATCCTGTCAGCTTCCAGTTCCATCATCCGTTCAAGCTGGCTGTTCTGGATCTGCTGAAAGTAAGCGGTGTAATCCCTGCCGGTAAACGCATTGTCACGCCCACCAAGTGACGCCACCATCCGGCTGAATTCACCCTGTCCGTATTTTTTTGTCCCCTTGAACATCATGTGCTCCAGCACGTGTGCCACACCGGTTGTCCCGCTGGTCTCATCCATGGAGCCGGCCTTGTACCAGACCATATGCACCACAACCGGCGAACGGGTATCTTCCCGGACAATGATTTTCATCCCGTTTTCAAGCGTAATGTCTTTCGCTTCCTGTGCGGACACGGTACCTGACATACCCAGCACAAAAAATAAAAGGCCCATCAGAATATTTTGAAATTTCATAGTGCCGGCTCTGCTAAAATGATGATTATTGTCAGACAGCAAAACGGCCTTTGCTGTCTTTTTAGTGATTACAGTATATTGCGCATCCATGTTCAGCTTTTTTCGAAAAAAAACCGAAACAAATGCCTCCGATGAGGCAAAAACAGACACACCTTCCACACCGGAAACAACAGAGAATCCCGCTGCACCAAGCCCACAAACTGAAACTCACGTTCCTGATACTGCCACAAGCGCGCCGCCAAGCCAAGAACATCCGGCAGAAAATCGCTCATGGTTTGATCGGCTTAAAGACGGTTTATCCAAAACCTCAGCCAATCTCAATATTTTCGGCACCGTCATGCTGGATGACGACCTGTACGATGAACTGGAAATGGCGCTCTTGACATCGGACGCCGGTATTGAGGCTACGGAACAGCTTCTTTATGACCTTCGGGAGAAAGTCGGCCGGGAGCGTCTGTCACGACCGGAAGACATTCGTAACGCCCTGCGGGAACTCCTGACCGATATGCTCAAACCACTTGAGAAACGTCTTGAAATCGGCCGTCACCAGCCACTGGTCATGATGATTGCTGGCGTCAACGGCGCAGGCAAAACCACAACCATCGGCAAGCTGGCCCGCCATCTTCAGGCACATGGCCAAACGGTACTGCTTGCTGCAGGAGATACCTTCCGGGCCGCAGCCCGGGAACAGCTGGCCATCTGGGGTGACCGCAACCAGATTACGGTCATTGCACAGGAATCGGGTGACCCGGCTGCGGTTGCCTTTGATGCGGTACAATCTGCCAAGGCAAAAGGTATCGATGTTGTCATGGTGGATACGGCTGGCCGTCTGCCCACGCAACTGCATCTGATGGAAGAGCTGAAAAAAGTCCAACGCGTCATCGGGAAAGGCGAAACATCCGCACCGCATGAAGTGCTTCTGGTGATCGACGGTAATACCGGACAGAATGCGCTGGCACAGGTAAGGGCATTTGATGAGGCGCTCACCCTCACCGGACTGATCGTCACCAAACTGGATGGCACGGCAAAGGGAGGCATTCTCGCTGCCATTGCCAAAGTCCGTCCCATTCCGGTTTACTTTATCGGTGTGGGTGAGAAAATTGAAGATCTGCAACCTTTTGTTGCCGAGGAATTTACGCGAGCGTTATTGAACTGAACCGCAAAACATGTCTGCCATGATCGAATTTTTTGATGTTTCCCGTTTTTATCCGGGTGATATCACTGCTGTCAGCAATATCACCTTCTCCATCCAGCCGGGAGAAATGGTGTTTCTGACCGGTCCCTCCGGCGCAGGCAAATCCACGCTGCTCAAAATGATCGCCGCCATCGAAAAACCGGATGACGGCACACTTACCGTCAATGGACAGGATATTGCCAACCTGAGACCGGCGGGCATTGCTTCTTTGCGCCAGAACCTGGGACTTGTCCTGCAACAGCAGGCACTGCTTGAAGACAGAACCATCCTGGACAATGTCATGCTGCCACTGATCGTAACCGGCACATCAAGAGCTGAAGCAGAAGCCCGCGCCAACGCAGCCCTGGACAAGGTTGACCTGGCAGATCGCGCCTGGTTTCGTCCGCAAACCCTGTCTGGGGGCGAACAGCAGCGGGTAGCGGTTGCCCGGGCGATCGTCAACAAGCCAAAAATCATCCTGGCAGATGAACCGACCACCAATCTGGATCGGGAAAGCGCCGTCAAGGTCATTGATGCCATCAGCTTTTTCCAGTCGGCAGGTGTCACCTGTATTATCGCAACACATGATGGCCAGTTGCTTGAGCGGGCAAACCGGATTATTTATCTGAAACAGGGGCGGCTGATCAAATCCGAGCAGCGCGTCAGGCCTCAGACGGGAAGACCATGAGTAACTGGTTCAGACAGCATTTTTTCGCCATCGGTGACGCCTTTGCCCAATTGCGGCGTGCACCCGGCAATTCTTTTTTCAATATTCTCGTCCTGTCCATGACGCTGGCTCTGCCGTTTGCCGGTGTCACCCTGCTGGAAAATCTCCAGACACTGACAGGCCGGATGGCCGTTGAACCTGAAATCAGTATTTTTCTGAATCTTGAGGTTTCCCGTGAAGATGCACAGGCACTCGAACAACCCATCCGCCGTATCCTTTATTCCGATGAGCGCAGCAACCAGGTTGTTTTCATTCCCAAGGAAAAAGCGCTGCAGATCCTGCAGCAAAAAGAAGGCATTACCGACATCGTCAAGACACTGGGCCGAAACCCACTACCGGACGGATACCTTATCCGCATTGCCCGTAATGATGGCGACCCGCGTTTTGCACTGCATATTGAAAACATTGCCCGACAGCTGGAAGGACTTCCCCATGTGCAAAAAGTCCAGATAGATTCCGCCTGGATAAAACGCCTTGCCGCATTTGTCCGTGTAGTCCGGATGTGTATTCTCTTTCTCGGCATCACGCTGGGTGTTGTCGTCATTGCCGTCATTTTCAATACCATCCGTCTCCAGGTGCTCACACGGATTGATGAGATCACCCTGACCCGAATGGTTGGCGCCACCCGTTCCTACATCCGGCGTCCTTTTTATTACACGGGCATCCTGCTCGGACTTTTTTCAGGCGCTTTGGCGCTGGGTATTGTCGTATTGGCCCTGTATCCCTTGAACAACGTCATTGCAGACCTTGCCCGCCTTTACGCATCTGATCTGCAACTGGCGCCGCCCAATCCGCTTGTTTCAGTGTCCCTGCTCCTGATCAGTGCCGCTTTGGGCTGGATAGGCGCGCTTTTTTCGGTCAATCGCCACCTGGGCCGCATGAGCTGATTGGCCTCATTCGCAAAAGCCATTGATTTTCAGGGAAAAAGCCGCTTTTCTTGCGGCGTCTCAAACCCATCCGGACATCCTGTTTTATCCTGATTTCACTTGGGTCAGGACTCATTGATTTGCCGTGGGCGAAAAGTGGATTTTTCCTGTCTGTCAAGGCGTCGGGGCAAAATCAGACGAAGGCGTATTGGACATACGGCGAGGTCGATTTTGACCCGACAACACTGGCAGACGGGGAAAAGTCGCTTTGCAGCAGGCTAATTAATGAGTCCTGACCCTAGGCCTTGCGCCCGTCTTTAAAACGCATGCGCCCGTTAGCACTCTCTCTCAAAGAGTGCTAAAATAGAGGGTATGGAAAAACAATTTAATTCACTCACCTTGGAAAAAGTTAAGGGGGAAGCATGACCGCATCCGCACCATCTGCATTGATGCCGGCGAACAATCATTTTTTGGCTCTTGGTTTTACCGGCGCTCTGGGCAATATTGAAGCCTACATCGCAGAAGTCAACCGCCTGCCGATGCTCACGCATGAGCAGGAGACTTCACTGGCCGAGCGTTATCGTGAACACAATGATCTGGCTGCCGCACAGGAACTGGTGCTGTCACATCTGAGGCTGGTTGCCTCCGTTGCCCGTGGCTATCTGGGCTATGGCCTGCCGCATGCCGACCTGATCCAGGAAGGCAATATCGGCCTGATGAAAGCAGTCAAGCGTTTTGATCCCACTATGGGAGTACGCCTGGTTTCCTACGCCATTCACTGGATCAAGGCAGAAATTCATGAGTACATCCTGAAAAACTGGCGTATGGTCAAGGTTGCCACAACCAAGGCCCAGCGCAAGCTCTTCTTCAATCTGCGCAGCCACCGCAATGGCAGTGAAACCATGAATGAAGCACAAATCGACTCTCTGGCAAAAAAACTCAATGTCAAACGGGAGGAAGTGCTGGAAATGGAAACCCGCATGAATGGCCGTGACATTGCGCTGGAACCGCCAACTGACGATGACGACGAAAGCTTTGCGCCCATTTCCTATCTTTCATCGGAAGAAAACGAGCCGACCAGGGTACTGGAAACGCTTGAAACGGAACGGCTTCAATCCGAAGGACTGGAAGAGGCGCTGGGCAAACTGGATCCGCGTTCCCGCCGTATCATTGAGGCACGCTGGCTTGCCAACGATGAGGGTTCCGGTGCAACCCTGCATACCCTCGCAGAGGAATTCGGAGTATCTGCCGAGCGTATTCGCCAGATCGAAACCGCTGCCATGAAGAAGATGAAAACGGCGCTGGTTGCCTACCAGTAATCCGGCAGGTATGCCACAATAAAAGGCACGTCAGGTGCCTTTTATTTTGCCTGCGCCACTGGCCAGGTGTTACAGGCAAGCCTGACCTGAAAGAAAACGCCTGAACCATGCCGCTTTTTCAATATGCGTTAAAGCCCGTTAAAGAATGCCTGTTCCCGCTGAGCGACAACGGGCAGAAAAATGTTGCCTGGTTCTGGCTGACAGACAGTGCTTACTGCATTGACCTCGGCACAGTCAGGCTCTTTGAAAACTCCCGTATCTGGCAGGAAAAATACGGATTGCCCCCTGAGGCATCAGGATGGGATGAATACCCCTATATCAGGCAACTGGAGGATTTGTTTGACATCCTGCCTGAAATCACCACACCGGTTCCCGATTGGGCATGGAAGCGGGTTGGCACGCCAGAAAAACGCTTTGCACTCAAAAGACAACTCGACAACTGATTCGAAAAACTGGATGCTCCGTCTGATGAGAAATGGGAACTTTATGGCGATATGACTCGCCTGGTGTGGGACAACAACCGCCTGGATACCGGCTACCTGCGTTTTCGCAGTTTTTGCTGGTTCTGCCGCATAGGCGAACAGCTTGTCATCCAGTATGATTTCCGCGACATCGACGAAGATGGCCTCCCGGTCTGGTCTGCCTCTATAGGCTCATATGAAATATCCTACGAGCTTTTTATGCAGGAGATGGAAAATCTCCTGCACCATTTTTTCCTCGACATGGAAAAACAGTTTGGTCAATGGGTAACGTATCACCCCGAATTCAACCGTCTCGCCTGACCCGTGCTACCGGATGCACAATCGGTATCACGGCTTTCACTGGCGATATGGGAAGAAATGAACCGGTGCTTCTGCCTGTTTTTCTTTCTCCGGGTAAGAGCAGAAAGCGTGGCCGTAGATAATCTCAAACGGCAGGCTGATCCTGCCATCAGCATCCCTTTCATTTTCCAGATAATCCAGTAAATCCGAATAAGCTGTTTTTCCCATCAACCCCTGCCTGCGTGTACGAAGGGCATTTCCGCCCAGTGCACGAACATCTGAAAGCAGACTGTTGACATGCTCATAGGTGACGTGAATCACCTCCCTGTCCAAAACAGGCGAAACAAATCCGGCTTCAACCATCCTGTCGCCCAGATCATGCATTTCCGTAAAAGGGAGGACGTGTCCATACCCGTCCACCTGCTGAAAAGCCACTTTCAGGGGAGAAAGTGTCTCCGGACCAAAGCATGAAAACATCAGCATGCCGTCCTTGCTTAGTACACGTTTCCATGCCGAAAAAACGGACAGCGGCTCGGGGTGCCAGTGCAGCGACAGGCTGGACCACAGCATATCAAAACTGCCGTTCATAAAAGGCAATTCGGCAAAATTGGCACAGACCGTTCCCATCACCTTTCCGTGTTTTTTTGCCTCAAGCAGCATGGCATGGGAAGCATCCAGCGCCACCATTTTTGCACCGGGGAAGCGATCCCGCAAAAGCGGTAAATCCGCTCCCTCCCCACAGCCGGCATCCAGCATCCGCTTCGGTTCAACCCGGATCATCGACAGTCGCTCGTGCATCCGGTCTGCCACTTCCCTGCGCAGGAAAGCCGAGCCGGCAATGCGCGAAGGAAGAGCAAAAAGCTGCCGTACCCGCATGAGGTCAACAGGGCTGTCAGGCAAAACGAGCGGTTCTTCCGAAAAGGACATGAATTTCAAAAAGAGAATGCGATAATGTGTGAAGTTTAACCCTGAAAGAAAAATTCGGCGAATGATGGCGTTATTGCGATGCCACCACCTTCTAGACATGCTGCTGACACTCCGGAAAAAAACAGCCCGGCTGGCTGATCACATTGTGCGCTCCCTGCCGCACTTTTGCGCGCTGTGCCATTCACCCGGGTCATCCGGGCTGTGCGATAGCTGTCAGAAACGCTATTTTACCGGGGATGAGACCCGATGCCGCCAATGCGCCCACCAACTGACAGAAAGCAAAAACGATGTTCGTCTTTGTGGCGTCTGCCTCAAACGCTCCCCGACGTTTGACCAGACAATTACAGCAGCGGACTATGTCCCACCGATTGACCAGCTCGTCCAGTCGCTCAAGTTCGGCAGCCGCCTGGACCTGGCACCGCTTTTTGCTACCCTGATGGATCGCGCCATACAGAAAAACTCGCTGGAAAATACGTCTTATCCCACCATTCTGGCGCCTGTCCCCCTATCCAATAACCGGCTTATCACACGAGGGTTTAACCAGGCCCTTGAAATCGCAAAGCCGCTATCACACCAACGGAACATCCCCCTTATGCCGCACCTGATTGAACGTATTCGTGACACCCCTCCCCAGACAGTCATTTCCTTAAAGGAGCGGCGCAGAAATATCCGCGGGGCATTTGTTATCAATGCCGCATTCAAGACACAGATACAGGGTGCGCATATCGCCATTGTTGACGATGTGCTGACAACCGGTGAAACGATGGGCGAGCTGGCGCGCCTGCTAAAACAGGCAGGCGCCGCACAGGTCAGCGGTTTTGTTTTTGCCCGAACCCCGCTTTGAATCTGGAGAAGGCATGTTTCACGTCGTACTCGTTGAACCGGAAATCCCCCCCAATACAGGCAATATTATCCGTCTTTGTGCCAATACCGGTGCGCAGCTCCACCTGGTCGAACCCCTGGGATTTCCACTGGAAGACGCCAAAATGCGGCGAGCCGGGCTTGATTATCATGAATTCGCCACAATGAAGGTTTACCGTAACTGGGAAGATTTCATCACGAAAAACCAGCCGGATAAAAACAGAATGTTTGTCCTGACAACACATGGCGCCACGCCTTTTGCCAATACCCCCTTCAAGCCGGGAGATTTTTTTGTCTTCGGCTCAGAGACAAAAGGACTGTCTGCCGGACTGCGCGACAGTTTTCCTGTATCACAGCGTATCCGTCTGCCCATGCGCCCGGATAACCGCAGTCTCAACCTATCCAACAGCGTGGCGGTTGTCGTTTTTGAAGCCTGGCGCCAGAACAGTTTTGAAGGCAGTGTCTGAAATAAAAAAACCGGCGGTCAAATGACCGCCGGTCTGGTCTTGTTAAAACCGGTCAACCGCCAAAAAAGTCTTTCACTTTCTGCCCCCATGACTTGTCCTGAGGTGTATGTCTTTCACCACCTTCCACGACCAGCTTGTCGAATTCCTTGAGCAGTTCTTTTTGTTTGTCGGTAAGTTTCACCGGTGTCTCCAGCGTCACATGACAGAAAAGATCACCCGCCTGGCCGGAGCGCACGCCTTTGATGCCCTTGCCGCGCAAACGGAATATCTTGCCCGTCTGGGTACCCTCCGGGATATTGAACGATACCTTGCCATCCAGTGTCGGCACCTCGATATCGCCACCAAGCCCTGCCCGACCAAATGAGACGGGCACTTCGCAGTGGAGATCATCGCCTTCCCGCTGGAATACCGGATGCGGCTTGATGCGGATTTCCACATAAAGGTCTCCCGGCGGCCCGCCATTGGCTCCTGGCTCACCATTGCCGGAAGAACGGATCCGCATGCCATCATCAATACCGGCAGGAATCTTGACTTCCAGGGTCTTGTTGCGCTTGACGCGGCCTACGCCGTGACACTGAATACAGGGGTCCTTGATGATCTTGCCCATGCCGTTACAGGTGGGGCAGGTCTGCAGGATACTGAAAAATCCCTGCTGCATCCGCACCTGGCCGGAACCATCACAGGTCTTGCAGGTTTCCGGCGTGGTGCCCGGCTTGGCACCGGAACCATGACAGGTATCACAGACATCCCATGAAGGAACGCGAATCGTCTTGTCAGCCCCTGTTGCGGCCTCTTCAAGCGTAATATCCAGGTTGTATCGCAGATCGGCCCCCCGGTACATCTGCGGGCCGCTGCTTCGCTGCTGCCCACGGCCGGTGCCGAAAATATCGCCAAAAATGTCGCCAAACGCATCGGCAAAGCCACCAGCACCAGCTCCAGAACCTCTGAAGCCTCCCCCCATATTCATATTGGGGTCCACCCCTGCATGGCCAAACCGGTCATAAGCAGCCCGCTTTTCCTCATCGGACAGCATCTCGTAGGCTTCCTTAACCTCTTTGAACTTGGCTTCTGCCGTCTTGCTGTCGGGATTGCGGTCAGGGTGGAACTTCATCGCCAGTTTGCGATAAGCCTTCTTGATCTCATCTTCCGACGCATTTTTGGGTACGCCCAGGGTTTCGTAAAAATCGCGTTTTGACATGTTGTTTCACACTATCCAGTTGTCTCCGGCATATCAGTATCTACCGGATGCTGTTTCCTTTTCCCGCCTGGCTCACTTTGTGTGGCGGGAAACCTGCCCGGGTATCAGGCAGAAAGCCGGACCAGGGTTTCATGAAAAGTGAAACCCTGATCCGGCAGTATACATAAAGCCTCCCAGAAGTTTATTCGCTCTTGGCGTCTTTATCTTCGTCCTTGACTTCCTTGAATTCTGCATCAACGACATCGGCTTCCTGTGGCTGGTCGCCCGCGGCCTCTGCGCCGGCATCGCCGCCTTCGCCAGCAGCACCGGCCTGCTGGGCCTGCATGTCGGCATACATTTTTTCACCCAGCTTCTGCGCGGCAGTGGAAAGCGCTGATATTTTGGCGTCAATCGCTTCCTTGTCATTTTCCCGCAGGGTTTCTTCGAGTTCCTTTATGGCATTCTCAATGGCATCCTTGTCGGCAGCCTCAAGCTTGTCGCCATACTCGCCCATCGATTTTTTGGTTGAGTGCAACAGGCCGTCGCCCTGATTACGGGAATCCGCCAGTTCACGCATCTTATGGTCTTCTGCGGCATTGAGTTCCGCATCCTTGATCATGCGCTGGATTTCTTCCTCGTTCAGCCCGGAGTTGGCCTTGATGGTGATCTTGTTTTCCTTGCCCGTGGCCTTGTCCTGGGCACTGACATTCAAAATACCATTGGCATCAATATCAAAGGTCACTTCGATCTGCGGCATGCCGCGCGGTGCTGTCGGGATACCCTCCAGATTGAATTCACCCAGCGCCTTGTTGCCCACAGCCATCTCACGCTCACCCTGGTATACCTTGATCGTTACTGCCGGCTGGTTATCCTCGGCGGTGGAGAATACCTGGCTGAACTTGGTCGGGATGGTTGTATTTTTCTGGATCATCTTGGTCATCACCCCACCCAGGGTTTCGATACCCAGCGACAGTGGCGTCACGTCAAGCAAAAGCAGATCCGTGCGGTCACCGGAAAGCACCGAACCCTGCAGTGCAGCACCAACCGCAACCGCCTCATCCGGATTCACATCCTTTCTCGGTTCCTTGCCAAAGAATTCCTTGACCTTTTCCTGCACCTTCGGCATGCGGGTCATACCGCCTACCAGGATAATGTCATTGATATCACTGGCCTTGAGTCCGGCATCCTGCAGCGCAATTTTGCATGGCTCGAGGGTGCGGTCAATCAATCCTTCCACCAGCGACTCAAGCTTCGCGCGGGAAATCCGGACATTCAGGTGAAGCGGTGTGCCATTGTTCATGGCGATGTACGGCTCATTCACCTCGGTCTGCTGTGCGGAAGACAGCTCGATTTTGGCGCGTTCTGCAGATGCCTTGATGCGCTGCAGCGCAATCGGATCATTTTTCAGGTTGATGCCATTCTGCTTGTTGAATTCTTCCAGGATGAAATCGATCAGGAGCTGGTCAAAATCTTCACCGCCCAGGAAAGTATCACCGTTGGTCGACAGCACTTCAAACTGCTTGTCACCTTCGACATCGGCAATTTCGATGATGGAAACGTCAAATGTACCGCCACCCAGATCATATACCGCAATCTTGCGATCACCCTTGCCAGCCTTGTCCAGGCCAAAAGCCAGCGCTGCTGCAGTCGGCTCATTGATGATGCGCTTGACGTCAAGACCGGCAATACGGCCGGCATCCTTGGTTGCCTGGCGCTGTGAGTCGTTAAAATAGGCCGGTACCGTAATGACGGCTTCGGTGACTTCCTCACCCAGGTAATCCTCGGCGGTTTTTTTCATCTTGCGCAGCACTTCAGCAGAAACCTGCTGCGGAGCCAGACGCTTGTCATCCAGTACGGAAACCCACGCATCGCCATTATCCGCCTTGACGATGGAAAATGGCATCAGGCCGATATCCTTCTGGACCTCTTTTTCATCATAGCGACGGCCAATCAGGCGCTTGATCGCATACAGGGTATTTTTCGGATTGGTCACTGCCTGCCGTTTAGCTGCAGCGCCAACCAGGGTTTCGCCGTCTTCCTGATAAGCAATAATGGATGGCGTCGTACGCGTCCCTTCCACGTTTTCAATGACCCTGGGTTGTCCCCCTTCGATTACCGAGACACAGGAGTTGGTGGTTCCCAGGTCAATACCAATAATTTTTCCCATTTTTTTTCCTTTCAAACCAGTTTTTCAGATCCGGACAGGGTTCCAAAGTGTTTGCCGGTTCAATTACCGGCGGCCTTGAGCTATCCGATCAATTTCTTTCACTTAACCCTATATGGCGCTTAATTCAGCAGTTTCAAGATCATTTTGCGGCAGAAACAATCACAATCGCCGGTCTGAGCAAACGATCAGACAGCATGTAACCCTTTTGCAATACCTCAACAATGGTATTGGGGGCCTGATCAGACGGCACCGTTGAGATAGCCTGATGCTTCATGGGATCAAGCTTTTCTCCTTTGGCAGGAATAACGGCCACCAGCTTGTTCTGCTCAAACACATGGGCAAGCTGACGCAATGTTGCCTCAACCCCTTCCTTGATTGACTCAACAGATGGTGCCTCCACTTTCAGACTCATTTCCAGGCTGTCTTTCACCGCAAGCATCGCCTCGGCAAAGCCTTCAACAGCAAACTTGTGCGCCTTGGTGATCTCTTCCTGTGCCCGACGGCGAATATTTTCCGTCTCGGCCTTGGCACGCAGGAAAGCATCATGCATTTCCGCTGCTTTCTGCTCCGCCTTTTCCAACTGCATTTCCAAAGAAAGCGTTTCTGTTGCCATTTCTTCAGATGGAACGATGATTTCATCGAGTGTGACATCTTTCTGACTTTCAGATGATGCGCCCTCTTTTTTGTCGTCCTGCACGATTTCCTCCAGATCAAAACATAAGCAATCCCTGACAGTTGGGGGCAGCATGCGGCTTTTCAAGCCATATTTTCAGGAAAATGTAAAAAAAACGTCCTCGCGCAAAAGAGCGTCATTCTGACAGCATCTCGCGGGCATGCTTGCGTGTTGTCGCTGTGATTTCGATGCCACCGAGCATCCTGGCAATCTCTTCGACACGCTCTTTATCAGTGAGTTTCACAATACGGGAAACCGGATGATCGGCTTTGTCCGATGTCATTTTGCTTACCTGGAAATGCGAGGCAGCCTGACTGGCCACTTGGGGAAGATGGGTAACACACAACACCTGGTGCCCTTGTCCGAGCTTTTTGAGAAGGCGACCGACCACTTCCGCCACCCCGCCACCGATGCCGCTATCCACTTCATCAAAAATCAGCGTTGGCGTTTCGGTTGCTGTGGATGTGATCACGGATATGGCAAGGGCAATACGCGCCAGTTCACCGCCTGAGGCCACTTTGGCCAACGGCCGCAAGGGTGAACCGGCATGGCCTGCCACCATGAATTCAATCTGTTCAAGCCCGTATGGCCCGGGCTGACAGGCATTTAACCTGACCGCAAACTGGCCGCCTTCCATGCTGAGACTATCCATGGTGCCGGTAACCGCCTGCCCCAGCAATGTTGCCGCTTCAGCCCGTTTTTTGCTCAGGGCGTCGGCTGCCGATAGATAAGCCGCCTCAGCCGCATCCGCTCTCTTCTGCAACACGTCAATATCCTGTGCTTCGGAAAGCGCCTGGAGGCGGGTACGCTGCACATCCAGTTCGGCAGGCAGGTCCTCTGGTGTCACACGGTATTTTCTTGCAGCAGAATAAAGCGCCTCCATCCGTGCTTCAACCTGTTTCAGGCGCTCGGGATCCAGATCAGTCCGTGACAGATAGTCACTCAGCATATAAACCGCTTCCTGCAACTGGATCCTGGCGGAGTCAAACAGTTCAACAACAGGGGAAAGCCCGTCGTCTATTTCGGCCAGCCGGGAAAGTTTTTGCTGCATGGCATGCAGGCGCGACAGGACAGGCACATCGGACTCTGACATTTCTGCCAGTGCCTCCTGCGCGCCCCCCATCAGGCTCGCGGCATTGGTCAGGCGACTATGACTGCTGCTGACCTCAGCCCATTCATCAGGCCTGGGCGCCAGCTTTTCCAGTTCTTCCACCTGCCAGGCCAGGCGCTCTTTTTCCTCAAGAAGGTTCTTGGCATTCGCCTGTGCCTCGCGACAGCGCGCATCCAGCTCCTGCCAGATACGATAACGTGACGCAACCGTTTCCCCTTCATTGTGCAAACCGGCATGCCGGTCCAGCAACGTGCGCTGCCCATCCCCTCTGAGAAGTGACTGATGCGCATGCTGCCCGTGGATGTCGACCAATAGCTCCCCCAACTCACGCATTTGCGCAGCGGTTGCCTGGACACCATTGATAAACCCTCTGGAACGACCGGAAGCATCAATAACGCGCCGCAAAAGAACAACGTCCTCCTCCGTATCGATCTCGTTTTCTTCCAGCCACTTTCTGGCCGATTCGCCAAGAGAAAATTCCGCACTGATTTCGGCTTTGGCGGCACCATCGCGAATCACACCCGGGTCACTTCTGGCACCCAGCGCCAGTTCCAATGCATCAATCAGAATGGATTTGCCTGCGCCGGTTTCCCCTGTGAGTGCAGAAAACCCGCCCCCGAACTCCAGTTCCAGGGCATCCACAATCACAAAATCACGAATGGCAAGCGTATGAAGCATGGTCAATCCGTATTATGTCCGGTCATGCGGACGGTATGTGCCAATAGGTAGCGGATACCCTCATTTCTTCTCCCGCACGGCGGTCTCACCCCAGTACAGCTTGTTGCGCAGGGTGTCGTAGTAACTCCACCCCTGTGGATGGAGAAAAGTAATGGTGTTGGATGAACGTTTGACAACAATCCGGTCTCCCAGTCGCAGGCTGGCAAAAGACTGGGAGTCATAATTCACGCTGGGCTGGTTTGCCTCAATCAGCTCAATAACAATTTCACTGGTATCCGGCACAATGATCGGCCGGTTTGAAAGCGAATGCGGCGCGATGGAAACAATGGCAATACCGCCCAGATTCGGATGCATCATCGGGCCGCCTGCTGACAGCGAATAAGCCGTTGATCCGGTTGGCGTGGACATGATCAGGCCGTCCGAGCGCTGCTGGTACATGAAGTGGCCATCCACCTCCACCTTGAGATCAATCATGCCTGATCCGCCGCCCCGGCAGATCACGATATCATTAAAGGCCGTCGCCTGATAAATGGCTTCACCCTCCCGGATAATCGCCCCTTCAATCAAAAAGCGTGTCTCCGAGACATATTTACCCTGCAGCATCTGTTCCAGTACCGGCAGCATCTGCTCCAGCGGAATATCCGTCATAAACCCCAGACGACCATGATTGATACCCATCAACGGCACCGTATAAGGAGAAAGCTGGCGGGCAATGCCGAGCATGGTGCCGTCTCCCCCGATCACAATGGCAGCAGCAGCCCGTGTACCGATATCTTCAATATTCATCGGTGTGACATTATCAAAGGGGATATTCATTGCCGTTTGTGATTCATACACCACAATGTAGCCGGCCTGCTCAAGGAAATCTGCGATTTTTTTCATCGAGTCCAGAATGCTTTCCGTATAGGACCTGGAGACGAGAGCAAAAATTTTCTTTTTTTCAGACATTTTTAAAAATAGTTTGCGGTTTGCCCAGTTTTCAGATTACACCAAAACACCGGTTTTTCCCCTGTTATTTGAGGAATAAATCAGGGCCGTGTTTCAAAATCAGCATAAACCGGGATAAATGCGTAAAATAAGATGGCGACACCTACTGCACCCCCATACGATCCCGTTTTTTGTGATCTTTGTCAACGGCTCAACTATCTGATGAAAAGCACCATCAAAGCAGTTCTCTTTGACCTGGACGATACGCTTTGGGCCATTGACCCGGTTATTGCCCGGGCAGAACAGGTTCTGTTTGAGTGGCTCAAACGCCATACCCCTGCGGTGGCCAGTGACAGCTTTATTGAAACTTTTCGCACCCGGCAAAAACGCCTGATTGAACAGCATCCCCGATACGGATATGCGCTGTGGGAACTGCGTCATGCCTGTCTCGTGGAAGCTTTTGAAGAAGCCGGAATCAAAAGCACAGCGGCAGACGACGCCATGCAGGTTTTCAGCAGGGCGCGCAATGATGTCCATCTGTACGATGATGTGATTCCGGCCCTGGCCAGCCTCGGCCACCGGTATATGATCGGCTCCATTTCCAATGGCGCGGCAGATCTGGAACATATCGGGATCGCTCACCACTTTCGCATTTCCCTTGTTGCCTCGGCATTTGGCCGCCCAAAACCGGAGCCTGCTATTTTTCATGCCGCCTGTGACGCGCTGGAAATCCATCCCGGCCAAGCGGTATATGTGGGAGATGATGCGGAAAATGACGTCGCCGGCGCCATGCGTGCCGGCATGAAAACCGCCTGGATGAAGCGGCCGGATCTCGTACCGAAAAAAGCCCTGCCGGAAAATGTCAGGCCGGATATCATTGTGCATTCCCTGGGCGATCTCGAAAAACTGCTCATGCCATAATAGCGGCTGACTATTGAATCAGGCCATAACCTTACATACAATACCCCGATGCAACTTGAACCACGCGCAAAAATCCTGCTGAAAACACTGATAGAGCGATATATCGCCGAAGGTCAGCCGGTTGGTTCACGTGCGTTGTCCAAGCTCTCCAGCCTGGAGCTTTCTCCTGCCACCATTCGCAATATCATGGCGGATCTGGAAGACATGGGATTTATTGCCAGCCCGCATACGTCAGCCGGCCGGATTCCCACACCGAAAGGATTCCGTATTTTTGTTGACACCCTGCTGACCGTCCAGCCCATCAGCGAGAAATCGGTTAAATCCAATATCCAGCACAGCCTGCAGATCGGCCAACCGCAGAAAATCATTGCCAATGCTGCCCAGATGCTTTCCTCGCTGTCCCAGTTTGCCGGGGTTGTACTGGCTCCCCGCCACGAACAGGCTTTCAGGCAGATTGAATTTCTGCGCCTTTCGGAAAAACGCATTCTGCTGGTTATCGTTTCCCCTTCCGGGGATGTCCAGAACCGGCTGTTACTGACTGAGACAGATTACACGCCCTCACAACTGGTTGAAGCCGCCAATTACATCAACCGGAATTTCAGCGGGCTGCAGCTCGATGACATCCGTATGCGACTGCATGCCGAACTGCAGCAATTGCACAAGGACCTGTCTAAACTCATGGCTGCGGCCATCGAAGCCAGCAATGAAGCGCTAACCGACGACAGTGAACATGTTGTCATTTCAGGCGAAAAAAACCTGCTTGGCGTATCTGATCTCACCTATGACATTTCATCGCTCAGGCGGCTTTTCGATATGTTTGAGCAAAAAACCGAGTTGATGAAGCTGCTGGATGTTTCCAGCAAGGCAACGGGTGTCCAGATCTACATCGGGGGAGATTCCCAACTGGTCCCCATGGATGACATGAGCGTGGTCACCGCGCCTTATCAGGTCAATGGCAATATTGTCGGCACCCTGGGCGTCATCGGCCCGACACGGATGGAATACCATCGGGTTATCCCGATTGTGGATATTACGGCACGCCTCTTATCCAGCGCACTCAGTCATCCGGAACACGGTATCAAAAACGATACCGATTGATCTCGTCCCGTGTTTTTTCGGCCACTTTGCGGGATGCCCTGGCAAATACTTCATTTTCTGCAATACCGGCATACAGGATGGCACGGGATGAGTTGATCATCATGCCTTTGCCATCCGGGGTTTTGCCTGCGGCAACCGTCGCCTGGATATCACCGCCCTGCGCGCCGATGCCGGGCACCAGAAGCGGCATGTCACCAATGATTTCCCTGACAGCGGCCAGTTCCTGCGGGAAGGTTGCGCCGACCACCAGGGCACACTGGCCATTGGTATTCCATTTTTCGGCAACCAGGCGCGCCACATGCTGGTACAGCGGCACCTGGCGGCCCGCTTCATCAACGGGCAAAAACTGAAGATCCGAGCCCCCCGGATTGGAGGTGCGGCACAGGACAATGGCCCCTTTTTCCCTGTACTGAAGATAGGGCTCAACCGAATCAAATCCCATGTAGGGGGAAAGGGTAACGGCATCGGCCTGATAACGCTCAAAGACTTCGCGAGCATACTGCTCGGCGGTGGCACCGATATCCCCGCGCTTGGCATCAAGAATCAGGGGAATATGCGGGTATTTTTCGCGGATGTATCCGCACACTGCCTCAAGCTGATCTTCTGCCCTTTCCGCATGAAAGTAGGCAATCTGCGGCTTGAAGGCACAGACAACATCCGCCGTTTCATCAATGATGGCCCTGCAGAAGGCAAAGATGGCATCCGGTTTTTTCTGGAGATAAGCGGGAAAACGCTTGGTGTCCGGGTCAAGCCCGACACAGAGAAGCGAATGGTTGGCTTCCCACGCAGCATTCAGTTTATCCAAAAAATTCACAGTGCATTCTCCAGAGACAAAGTGTATATTGTAACGCGTATAACAAGCGAATCGCCCATGAATTCCTTATCGAGAAAAGACATTCTCCTGCTCATCGTCCTCACGCTTTTCTGGGGACTCAACTGGCCGGTAATGAAATTCGGCGTGACAAATATCCCGCCGGTGACATTTCGTGTCATGGGCATGTTCTGTTCACTGCCGGTCATGTGGTTTTTCGCCCGCCGGATGAATGAATCCATTGCCGTTCCCAAAGCATACATACTTCCACTGATCAGGCTGGCCATTCCCAATATCCTGATCTGTCAGACCATGATGATTCTCGGCGTCAAAATGCTGTCCTCCGGGCGCGCCGCCATTCTGTGTTACACCATGCCGGTATGGGCAGTGATATTTTCATGCCTGCTGTTTAAGGAAAAACTCTCCCGTATGGCGTTTTTTGGCATCATCTGCGCAGCCGCGGGTGCCCTGCTTTTACTTTCCGGCGATTTTTCCGTGCTGTCTTCCGGTTCCACCGGCACATGCATCGCACTCGGTGCTGCGGCCATCTGGGGATACGGCACGGTTCAGCTCAGGCGCAAACAGATACCCGTTCCCACCAGTTCCCTGACTTTCTGGATGATCGCTTTCAGCGCAACGGTCATGGCACTGATCGCGCTCATCTTTGAGCATCCGTCGTGGCGAATGCCGGAACCGCTTGAGTGGGCCGCAATCTTATACAATGCTATCTTTGTATTTGGCGTTGCCACCACGATCTGGAATAAAATGGCACGTACCCTGCCACCGGTTGCTTCAGGCCTGTCCATCATGATGGTGCCTGTCGTTGGTGTTTTTTCCGGCGCATGGATCCTGTCAGAAACCCCGCACTGGCAGGATTATGTCGCGATGCTGCTGATCCTGGTTTCCATGAGCACGGTCCTCTTGAAACCGGGTGCATCCGCCCGCAAATAGCTTTATGACCGGAGGAAACGCTGATTAAATGGCTTGGGGAGATGAAGTGCAAGGCGCCCGGAGCGCAGCAACCAAGACATATCCTAAGATAGGCGAAGGGTGCGAGCACCGCGTAACGCAGCAATTCGCTCTCAAAGCCTTTTAATCAGCGTTTCCTGGACTTTTCTGATCTGTTTATTTTGAGGACTGTATGAAAAAATTAATCCGTTTCGTGATAATTTCCGCCACTGCCCTTCTTCTCAGTTCCTGTGGCTACAACCAGTTCCAGCAAAAGGATGAAGCCGTAAAAGCGGCATGGGCGGAAGTGCTGAACCAGTACCAGCGCCGTGCGGATCTCATTCCCAACCTGGTCAATACCGTCAAGGGATACACCCAGCATGAAAATGAAACCCTTGTCCAGGTAACCCAGGCACGCGCCGCAGCCACCAGCTTCCAGATCACACCGGAGGTGCTGAACAATCCGGCATCCTTCCAGAAATTCCAGCAGCTCCAGGGCGAACTGACTTCCGCACTTTCCCGGCTGATGGCCGTATCCGAACGTTATCCGGACTTGAAAGCTGACGGACGCTTCCGCGATCTGCAGGCACAGCTGGAAGGAACAGAAAACCGGATCACGGTAGCCCGCCAGCGCTATATCCAGACGGTAGCAGACTACAATGTGCTGGCACGGAGCTTTCCCTCCAACATTACCGCACTGGTATTCGGCTATAAACAGAAAGCCTCCTTTACCGTTGATAATGAAAAAGCCATTTCAACAGCACCGGCTGTCAATTTTGACAAGTGATGCCTAAGTGATGAAACACCCCGCGTTTTTTCGTCTGCTTTTCGCCTCACTGCTTGTTTTATTGTGTGCGGCCAGCCAGGCACAGGAACTGAAAGCTGTCCCCCCGCTTCAAACGCGGGTAACGGATCTGGCCGGTATGCTCACCCCTGACGAACGGGAGACACTCGAAAAAACATTACGGGACTATGAGGCCGAAAAAGGCAGCCAGATCGCTCTCCTGCTGGTTGACAGCACCGAGCCAGAATCCATTGAGCAATACAGTATCCGGGTCGTCGATGCATGGAAACTTGGCAGGGAAGGCGTTGACGACGGCGTTTTGCTGCTGGTTGCCAAAAACAACCCGCCCGCGCTGAACCGGCTCCGGATTGAAAGCGGACGCGGCACAGAAGGCGTGCTGACCGATATCCAGGCCAAGCGTATCCTCCAGGATGTCATCGCCCCGCGCTTCAGGCTCAATGACTTCTATGGCGGACTTTCCGCCGGGGTTTCTGCCATTATCGCCACACTGAACCAGGAAGAATTTGCACCACCGGCAGAAAAGGAACAGCAGGCAAGTCAGATCGGATCATGGCTGTCTTTCTTCATCATGCTGCTGTTCATTTTCATCCTCATCCGCTCCAGAAGACGGGGCGCTTTTCTGAGCGGTATCATACTGGGCGGAAGCCTCGGCAGATACCGGGGAAGGGATGATGACCGCTTTGGTGGCGGTGGCTTTGGCGGCGGTGGCGGCGGATTTTCCGGTGGCGGGGGTGGCTTTTCCGGCGGCGGCGCCTCGGGCAACTGGTAAGGAGTACATCATGAGCCGTTTTTTCCGACATCTTTTCACCACCCGCACGGCAGCAAGCCGCGTCTTTCCTGCGACGACACTCAAAGCCATCGAAAGCTGCATTACCGAGGGCGAGAAAACCCACCGGGCCGAACTGCGTGTCATTATCGAACCAGCCCTGTCAATGGATGCCATCCGTGCAAAAACCGCACCGAGAGAAAGAGCGCTTGAACTCTTCGGGCGCTACGGCATCTGGGATACGGAAGAAAACTGCGGTGTCCTGGTCTATATCAATCTGGCGGACCGTCAGGTTGAAATTGTGGCAGACCGCGGTGTTGCCCCCAAAGTGGATCAGAAGGAGTGGGATACCATCTGCTTGACCATGACAGAAGGATTCAGCCAGGGACGTTTTCAGCAAAGCACACTGGACGCACTGACATCCATCAATCAACTCCTCAAACAGCATTTTCCGCTGAACGGGCCACGGGAAAACCAGCTGCCGGATGAGCCCATCCTCCTTTAGCTGTTATTTTTCCTCAATAAAAAAGCAGCCGAAGCTGCTTTTTTATTTGGTAACACGGACTATTTACTTGGCTGGAACAGGCGGCGGCGTTTCCTCTGTCGCCGCAGGCTCTACTGCTGCCGGTACAGCCGACGAGGTAACCGGCGGCGTGGTATTCACGTTCATCTTGCCGGTTGCCAGTGCAGGCTCTGTCACCGCCTTGGCAGGAACAGTCGGTGCCACCACAGCGGTTACCGGCTCAGGCTGGGTATCCGCTTCGGTTACCGTCATCGGCAACAGCGGCACAATGAGCAATGCCACAATATTGATGATCTTGATCAGTGGATTGACCGCCGGGCCTGCCGTATCTTTATACGGATCGCCCACCGTGTCACCGGTCACCGCCGCTTTATGGGCTTCGGAACCTTTACCACCAAAGTGACCATCTTCAATGTACTTTTTCGCATTATCCCAGGCACCGCCCCCGGTCGTCATGGAAATCGCAACGAAAATCCCGGTCACAATCGTCCCCATCAGCACACCACCCAAAGCAGCAGGTCCCAATGCCAGGCCAACCACAATCGGTACGACCACCGGCAGGAGGGATGGAATGATCATTTCCTTGATCGCCGCCGTTGTCAGCATGTCTACTGCCTTGTCGTATTGGGGCTTGCCTTCACCGGTCATGATGCCCTTGATCTCCTTGAACTGGCGGCGCACTTCAACCACGACAGCACCGGCTGCACGGCCAACCGCTTCCATCGCCATCGCGCTGAAAAGGTAGGGAATCAGGCCGCCAATAAAGAGGCCAATGATGACACGCGGATTGGACAGGTCAAATGTCGTGGTATGACCGACGGACTCCAGCGCATGCGTATAATCGGCAAAAAGCACAATAGCCGCAAGTGCTGCCGAACCGATCGCATAGCCCTTGGTCACCGCCTTGGTTGTATTGCCCACGGCATCAAGCGGGTCGGTAATGGCGCGAACGGAATCCGGCATGCCGGCCATTTCCGCAATGCCACCGGCATTATCGGTAATCGGGCCATAGGCATCGAGTGCCACGATAATCCCAGCCATCGACAGCATGGACGTCGCCGCAATAGCAACACCGTACAGGCCGCCACAAAACTGGTAAGAAACAAAAATGGCAACACAGACTGCCAGCACCGGATAGGCGGTTGACTTCATGGAGATGCCCAGACCGGCAATAATGTTGGTGCCATGACCCGTCGTCGATGCTTCGGCAATATGCTTGACCGGCTTGAAGTCGGTTCCCGTATAGTACTCGGTGATATAAACCATGAGTCCGGTGAGAACAATACCGACAACCGACGCGCCAATCATCTGCCAGCGCATGTCTTCCGGCATCATGAACCAGGTCACAATCACGAAACCAATCAGTGAAAGTCCGGCAGACCACCAGAGCCCTTTGTAAAGCGCTGACATCACCTTCTTGTCCGGATCAGCCTTGACCAGCGAACAGCCGACAATCGAACCGATAATGGAAACCCCGCCCAGCACCAGCGGATACAGAATCGCCTGGGTCGTGGCATTGGTAATCAACAGCGCACCCAGGAGCATGGTCGCAATCAGGGTGACCACATACGTTTCAAAAAGGTCTGCTGCCATACCGGCACAGTCACCCACATTGTCACCCACGTTGTCGGCAATCACGGCAGGATTGCGCGGATCATCTTCAGGGATACCGGCTTCCACCTTGCCGACCAGGTCTGCACCCACATCAGCGCCCTTGGTAAAAATACCGCCACCCAGACGGGCGAAAATCGAAATCAGCGACGCACCAAACGCCAGGCCGATCAGCGGCTTGATGATGTCATGGGCAGAAAGTGACGTATTGGCCGGTGCAACGAGGATCAGTGCCAGATAGAAAAGGGCCACGCCCAGAAGACCCAGCCCGGCAACCAGCATCCCGGTAATCGCGCCACCCTTGAAAGCGACATTGAGCGCTTCGTTCATGCCGGTAACCGCTGCCTGCGCGGTGCGGACATTGGCGCGAACCGAAACATTCATGCCGATAAAGCCGCATGCGCCGGAAAGTATGGCGCCGACAAGAAACCCGATAGCGGTAGAAAAACCCAGTCCCGGAATAAACCCGATGGCAATAAACAGGACAATACCGACAACGGCAATCGTACGATACTGGCGCGCCAGATACGCTGCAGCTCCCTGCTGGATCGCCTGCGCGATATCCTGCATGGCCTGGTTACCGGCATCCTGCTTGAGAATCCAGTTTCTCGTCACAAGACCGTATACAACGGCAATAATTCCACACACTACGGCAAACCACAAACCTGCTGCCATGTTTACTCCTTTTTATTATCTATCCAGTCGTTATGTAATTGAAAATCTGCTCGAAAACGGGGTCAGTTGCTCAGGGCACTGAGCAGGTTGGCCGTGATGTCATCCACTGCGCCAACGCCGGAAATACGGCGAAAACGGGGAGCACCGGGTACGCCGGATTCAGCCCACTTGCTGTAATAGCCCACCAGGATTTCGGTCTGCTCATGATAGACGGCCAAACGTTTTTTCACCGTTTCTTCCTTGTCATCATCACGGACGATCAGCGCTTCACCGGTAATATCATCCTTGCCGTCATTTTTTGGCGGGTAAAACTCGACATGGTATGTCCGCCCGGATGCCGGATGAACACGGCGACCGCTCATGCGGGCAACAATCATTTCATCAGGCACATCAATTTCCACCACATACTCAATGGCAATGCCTGCTTCCTTTAAGGCCTCAGCCTGCCCCAGTGTTCTCGGGAAACCGTCAAAAAGATACCCGGCCTTGCAGTCCGGCTCTTTAAGACGTTCTTTTACCAGGTTAATGATGAGGTCATCTGACACCAGACCACCGGCATCCATGACTTTTTTCGCTTCCAGGCCAAGTGGTGTTCCGGCACTGACAGCCGCCCGGAGCATATCGCCGGTAGAAATCTGTGGAATACCGTATTTTTCACGAATGAATGTGGCCTGGGTACCCTTCCCGGCACCTGGGGCTCCTAACAGGATGAGGCGCATTGCAATTTTCCTATCTGATCAAAATGGACAACAAAAAAGAGGCCCGTGTCCGTTTTTTCGGACCACAGCCCTGTTTTGTCCATATAATTAATTTGCGTATTTCCCAAAAACATTAGATTTTAACTTGGAATCGCAACAATTTCGAGTGTTTTGAGTTACTTAGACTGATCCTGAGCCAATAAAAAATGCCTTCGCACCCGTTCAAGGTCTTCCGGCGTATCAACACCCGCGGCTGGAATCGTGTGGCTCACATAGACGGCTATGGTATGGCCGTGCCATAAAACCCGCAGCTGTTCAAGCGCTTCAAACTGCTCGACAGGCGAAATCGGCAACGTGGGATATTGCTGTAAAAAGGCGTTACGAAACGCATACAGCCCGACATGTCTTAAGGCTTCATAACCTGCCGGCAGCTTCTGCGGCTTCTCAGCAAAAGCGGATCGATCCCAGGGAATCGGCGCCCTTGAAAAATAAAGCGCGCGATCTTCGCTGTCTAAAATCACTTTCACAATATTCGGATTAAAAAGATCCCCGGCAGCATGAATCGGATGTGCCGCTGTGGCCATCGGTGTCTTTTCACTGATTTTTGCAGCCGTCGCGGCAATCAGCTCCGGTTCAATCAATGGTTCGTCCCCCTGGACATTCACAACAACCGCCTCATCCGGCCACTGCATTTTTTGGGCCACTTCAGCAATACGGTCCGTACCCGACGGATGGGTTGCCAGCGTCATCATGGCTGTCACGCCATGTGCCGTGCAGGCACCAATAATAGAAGCATCATCGGTTGCCACAATCACTTCCGAGGCACCGGAAAGACGGGCCCGCTCGGCGACACGAACCACCATCGGCTTTCCGCCGATATCGGCAAGCGGTTTGTTGGGAAGACGGGTGGACGCCAGACGGGCAGGAATAACAACATGAAAGGACATAAGATCAGCCGCTCAATATAATGGATCAGGGAAATTCATCGTCTTCAAGTTCCCGCGCCTGGTCTGCCCACATGACAGGAATACCGTCGCGGATCGGATAAGCCAGTCGGTCAGAGCGACAGATGAGTTCCTGTTTTTCCCTGTCATAATGAACCGGCGCCTTGCACAGCGGGCATACCAGTATGTCAAGCAGTTCCGTATTCACGGCATTTCTCCACTATTTTCTGTTCCAGTCCATCATCAAGCTGCGCTCTCACCGGCACAACCCAGATACGTGTGTCCTTTGCGATGGCAGCTATTCGGGCACATTTTACTGCATCTTTCTCCGTGACCAGAATGATATCCGCATCCATTTTCTCAAAAGGGTTGCTGGCATAATCAAAATGATCAGGAAGTGGGCATGTCTGTACCTCCAGACGGGCGGTTTTCAGCATGACAAAAAAACGGGCCGGGTTGCCGATCCCGGCAACGGCTGCAATCCGCAGACGCCCATGCCGCCCGCTTTCGGACAGTTCGGCCAGCGTCATGCGCCTTGAACGGTCCATCAGCATTTCAGCCGTATCGCCGGCCAACTGCATCAGGAAAATATCCGGGGAATAAATCAGATTGCCGGGCGCCGGATAATTCATGCTGTTGACCACGGTAAAATCGCGGCGACGGGAAACAGGCTCCCTTAATGGTCCCGCAGGCAACATCCACCCGTTTCCGGCCCCCCGCCCGTCAAAAAGAACCATCTCGATATCCCGCTGCATGGCATAGTGCTGCAATCCATCATCTGAAATAATGACATTGACGTCAGGGTGCCGCTCAAGCAACAGCCGGGCCGCATCCACCCGCTTTTTTCCCACCACAACCGGACAGCCGGCGTTCAAACGGATCAGAAGCGGCTCATCTCCGGTATTGCCCGGCAGGGAATCCGGCAGAACCTCCTCCGGCAGCTTCCCCTTTGCGCCATAACCCCGCGAAACAACGCCCGGATGAAAACCCGCGCGCGTCAATGCTTTAGCCAGCCAGATCACCAGGGGGGTTTTTCCGGTACCGCCTATAAAAATATTGCCGACCACCACAACCGGTACCGGCAGTTTCGACGATTTGAAAAACCCTGCCTGGTAAGCTTTTCGCCTTGCCCAGACCACCAGGCGAAAAAGCAGGGATAGCGGCCACAGGAGCCCGGCAAGCCTGCCGCGATCCTGCCAGATAGCCATCCAGTCTGTTTTTGGTGACGATTTCATCGATCCGGGATTATCCCCCTGCTTCTGACTGCGTGGCAAACGTCAGCCTTTCCAGTCCCGCCAGGCGGGCGGCTTCCATGACATTGATGACGCGCTGATGAGGGGCACTGCCGTCAGCGGCAATAATCACAACCGGATCTTTCACATCGGTTGACTCCGGCGCGATAATCCGCATTTCCCTTGCCAGTTGCGCCGGATTTTCGTAAGTGATGCGATGGTTGTTAATGGCATACTGGCCTGACGCATCAATGGTCACATACAACTCATTAGGCCGCTCCGGCATCATGTCGGCATGCGCCGTGGGCAGGGTAATCTGCAATTCCGTGTATTTACTGTACGTGGTTGTCACCATCAGGAAAATCAGGATAACCAGCAGCACATCAATAAACGGAATCAGGTTGATTTCCGGTTCATCACGTGCTTTGCGCTTACGAAAATCCATGGGTGCTCTCTATACTTCCATAAAATGCTGGCTGTGTACCACCTCAACCAGCTTGACCGCCTGCATTTCCATTTCCACAAGAAAGCGGTCCACCAGTGCGCGGAAATGCCGGTAAAACACCAGCGTCGGCATCGCAATCAGCAAACCGAATCCCGTGTTGTACAGCGCAATGGAAATCCCCTGCGCCAGTTGGACCGGATTGGCGCCCGCAGCAGTCTGTGCGCCAAAAATCTCGATCATGCCGACAATCGTGCCGAAAAGCCCCATCAGCGGAGACAGTGTCGCAATCGTGCCGATTGTCGTCAGAAAACGCTCCAGTTGATGCGCTACCCCGCGTCCGGTTTCCTCAATGGAGTGCCGCATCTCGTCACGCGACAGTCCGGCATTTCTCAGCGCAGCGGCCAGAATAATGCCCAGCGGGGAATTCTGCTCCAGCCGTTCTATCGTCTCTTCATTGACATTGCCTTCCCGGTAAACCTGTATCACTTCATTTAGCAATCCCTTGGGCACGATGCGGTTGCTGCGCAGGTACCATAAACGCTCAATGATCAGTGCCATCCCGACAACAGAGGCAATCAACAAGAGCCAGATAGGCCAGCCGGCAGCTTCAATAATGGCAAACAAGCAACCCTCCCGATTCAGTTAACAATCCATCCGGTGACATCACCGGCTTTCATCCATTTCTATAATCCCAGCTCTTTCTTCATGGCGACAACCGCTTTTCTCACCTGTTTTGGCGCGGTTCCACCGGCATGGTTCCGTGCAGAAATCGATCCCTCCAGCGTCAGGACAGACATCACATCTGCTTCGATCAGTGGAGAAAAAGCCTGCATTTCTTCCAGCGTCAGATCACTCAGGTCACAGTTTTTTTCCACACAGGTGCGCACAGCCCTTGCCACGACCTCATGGGCAACCCGGAAAGGCAGCCCCTTTTTCACCAGGTAATCTGCCAGGTCCGTTGCTGTCGCATACCCTTCCAGTGCCGCCAGGCGCATGGATTCCACTTTGAGCGTGATCGCACCGACCATATCGACAAAAATACGCAGGGTATCAATCAGCGTATCCGCCGTATCAAAAAGCGGCTCCTTGTCTTCCTGGTTGTCCTTGTTATACGCCAGCGGCTGCCCCTTCATCAGCGTCAAAAGCGACATCAGGTTGCCGTTTACCCGGCCGGTTTTTCCGCGTGCCAGTTCCGGCACATCCGGATTTTTCTTTTGCGGCATGATCGATGAACCGGTACAGAAACGATCGGCAATATCAATGAAATTGAATCGCGGGCTCATCCAGATAATGAACTCCTCGGACATACGCGAAACATGCACCATCACCAATGCCGCAGCGGCACAGAATTCAATGGCAAAATCCCGGTCAGACACCGCATCCAGTGAATTGCGGCAGATGCCCTCAAAACCGAGCGTTTTTGCGACTCGCTCACGATCGATATTGAATGTGGTTCCTGCCAGCGCAGCCGCGCCCAGCGGCAGGCGATTGACCCGTTTGCGGCAGTCGGTCATACGCTCCATATCCCGTCTGAACATCTCGGCATACGCCAGCATATGGTGCCCGAATGTCACCGGCTGGGCGACCTGCAGATGAGTAAAGCCGGGCATGATCGTATCAGCATGCTGATCGGCCAGCCCCAAGAGCGCGCCAATCAGGTTGCGCAGCAACCCGGTAATCCGGTCAATTTCAGAGCGCAGGTAAAGGCGCACATCCGTTGCCACCTGGTCATTGCGTGACCGACCGGTATGCAGGCGTTTTCCCGCATCACCGATCAGATCGGTCAGGCGTTTCTCGATATTCATGTGCACATCTTCAAGCGCAATCTGCCAGTCAAATTCGCCGGCATTCACCTCATTCGTGATCTGCGCCATCCCGCGCTGGATATCAGCATAATCCCCGGCACTCAGTATCCCCTGTGCCTGAAGCATTTCCGCATGGGCAAGCGACCCCTGGATATCATAAACGGCCAGCCGCTTGTCAAATGTGACCGATGCCGTATACCGCTGTACCAGCGCATCCACCGGCTCGGAAAAACGACCGGACCAGGCATCCCCTTTTTGAATGGAATCTGAACTCATAATGTAATCCTGATGAATTTAGGGATTATAAAACAGCCTCGCCCTAAAAACCCGCCCTGTTCATCAAAAGAAAAATCCCCGTCACACGGGGATTTTTTTCCTGAGTCATCAGACAGCTTATTTTTTCAACTGGTTGATGTCCCTGACCGCACCACGATCAGCTGACGTTGCCATGGCGGCATAAGCCTGCAGGGATTTTGATACCACGCGCTCCCGATTGACCGGTTTCCATGCCTTGTCACCTTTGGCGTCCATTTTCCGGCGCCGCTGGGCCAGATCGGTATCGCTGATCTGGAGATTGATGGTGCGCGCCGGAATATCAATTTCAATCATGTCGCCTTCTTCAATGAGGCCAACCGCACCGCCGGATGCCGCCTCTGGTGAAGCATGCCCGATCACCAGCCCGGATGAACCACCGGAAAAACGGCCATCGGTGAAAAGTGCACAGTCTGAACCCAGACCCTTTGATTTGATGTAGGACGTCGGATACAACATTTCCTGCATGCCGGGACCGCCCTTGGGGCCCTCATAGCGGACGATAATGACATCACCCGGGAAAATCCTGTCTTGCAAAATCGCCTCGACCGTATCCTCCTGGCTTTCAAAAATGCGTGCTCTGCCGGTAAATTTCCAGATACGCTCATCCACGCCGGCCGTCTTCACGATACAGCCATCAAGCGCGATATTGCCATGCAGAACAGCCAGGCCGCCATCTTCCGTATAAGCATGTTCACGATTACGGATACAGCCGGACACCCGGTTGGTATCCAGCTCCTCATACCGCCGATCCTGCGAAAATGCCACCTGTGTCGGCACGCCGCCTGGCGCTGCACGGTACAGCGACAGCACCCCTTCATCTTTTGTCGTCATCACGTCATAACGGGCAATTGCATCTGCCATCGTCGGGCTGTGAACCGTTGGCGTACTGGTATCAATCAGGCCGGCACGCGCCAGCTCTGCCAGTATGCCGAAAATCCCGCCGGCACGATGTACATCCTCAATGAAATAATCATGCGTTGCCGGTGACACCTTGCACAGACAAGGCACGTGGCGGGAAACCCGATCAATATCAGCCATCACAAACGGCACTTCCCCTTCATTTGCCGCCGCCAGCAAGTGCAAAACCGTATTGGTCGAGCCGCCCATGGCGACATCCAGCGCCATCGCATTTTCCAGTGCCGTCTTGGTCACAATACTGCGTGGCAGCACCGAGGCATCATCCTTTTCATAATACTGTTTGGCCAGCCCGACAATCGTCCGGCCTGCACGCAAAAAGAGTTCTTTTCTGTCGGCATGCGTGGCAACCAGCGTACCGTTGCCTGGCAGCGCCATCCCCAGCGCTTCCATCAGGCAATTCATGGAGTTTGCCGTAAACATCCCCGAGCACGAGCCGCAGGTCGGGCAGGCCGAACGCTCATAGTTCATCACTTCTTCATCACTGATCTGCGGATTTCCTGCCTGGATCATGGCATCGATCAGGTCAATCTTGACGATACGCTGCTCCTTTTCATCCGCATTTTTCTGGCCATGCAGCACATCCACCAGCTTGCCGGCCTCCATCGGGCCGCCGGAAACAAAAATGGCGGGGATATTCAGCCTGAGCGCGGCCATCAGCATCCCCGGCGTAATCTTGTCGCAATTGGAAATACAGACCATCGCATCTGCACAATGCGCATTCACCATATATTCCACCGAATCGGCGATCAGTTCGCGTGACGGCAGGGAATACAGCATCCCACCATGCCCCATCGCAATACCGTCATCCACAGCGATCGTATTGAATTCCTTGGCAACCCCGCCAGCCGCTTCAATCTCGCGCGCCACCATCTGCCCCATATCCTTGAGATGGACATGCCCCGGCACAAACTGGGTAAATGAATTGACGACGGCAATAATCGGCTTGTTGAAATCACCATCTTTCATCCCTGTCGCACGCCACAACGCGCGGGCGCCGGCCATATTGCGTCCATGGGTGGACGTTCTGGAACGATATTCGGGCATTTTGTCTTTCTCCGCTGATTTGATTCAAAAAAAGAATTATTGTGACACGAAACCGCGCTGCACGTATCATTGCCTCTGCCAAAATGCAGTCTCTGCACCTGAAAAGATTAAAACACCTCAAAACTTGCTGCACCTCAAAAATATCAGGTACCTAACAATTTAAACTGTGACACAATACAACACTTCACCAAAGAAAGGCCATATCCGGCAGGTGTGCCCGGAACGGCACCAGACATGCTCATTCACCCGCTCCCCGACCCGGTGGCAATCCAGCTGGGACCACTTGCCATACACTGGTATGGCCTTATGTACGTTGCAGCGTTCGTCCAATTCATCCTTCTCGGCAATCTACGCCTGAGACAACCACATATCGAACAGGCCGGCTGGAACAGGAAAGACCTGGACAATCTGCTTTTTTATGGGGCATTCGGCGTTATCATCGGCGGTCGCCTGGGGGAAGTGTTTTTCTACAACCCGTCCTACTTTTTGTCACACCCACTGGAAATACTGGCTGTCTGGCAGGGGGGCATGTCTTATCACGGCGGCTTTATTGGCGTTTTTATTGCCATGTGGTTTTATGGAAAAAAATACCACAAGGGTTTTATTCCTGTCCTCGATTTCATCGCCCCGCTGGTCCCGCTTGGCTATGCCGCAGGCAGAATCGGCAACTTCATCAATGCCGAGCTGCCCGGACGTGTTGCAGATGCTTCCCTGCCCTGGGCCATGATCTGGCCCAACGTGGATATGCTGCCGCGGCATCCATCACCCCTGTACCAGGCACTCTTCGATGGGGTCATCATGTTTTTCCTGCTGTGGGGTTTTGCCAGAAAGCCCCATCCGGACGGCGCTGTCAGCGCCTTCTATCTTTTCCTGTACGGCATCACCCGATTCTTTACCGAATACTTCCGCATCCCGGATTACACCGTATCCTTTCTGGGGGTGACCATTTCAGCAGGACAAATGCTCTCCCTTCCAATGATTCTGGCTGCAATCATATGGTTTTCTCACCTTTATGCCAGAAAATCGCATGACATGCTGAACAAGACCTGGCACCGGATCGACAAATAATTGCTGATTCTGCAATACTCCCGGCATCCTGCTGCGCCCCTGCTCATGCGTGACAGGTGCTCCTGAACAGGCAATAATTGACAAAACGAAGCGGTTTCCGCTTATGATGACGATTTTTTAGATCGCTGTTTTCATGCGTTTTTTGCCAACACAACGTCTATGCTGATTCATCCGCTACCCCATCCGATCGCCCTCAAAATCGGGCCGCTGGCTGTTCACTGGTATGGACTGATGTACCTGCTTGGCTTTATTGCATTTCTGGTTTTCGGCCGTATCCGCATCAGACAGCCGCACATGGCACGGGCGGGCTGGACGGCGAAAAATCTTGATGACATGCTGTTTTACGGTGTTATCGGTGTCGTTCTGGGTGGGCGGCTCGGTGAAGTGCTTTTCTATGCTCCCGCCTATTATTTTTCCCATCCACTGGAGATTTTCGCCATATGGAAAGGCGGCATGTCTTATCACGGTGGCGCACTGGGTGTTCTCGCCGCTGCATGGTTTTATGGTCGCAGAAACAACCGGGGACTTCTGGAAATCATGGATCTGATTTCGCCGCTGATCACCTTCGGCTATATCACAGGCAGAATAGGCAATTTCATCAATGCCGAACTTCCCGGGCGTATTGCTGATCCCTCGCTTCCCTGGGCCATGATCTGGCCCAACATTGACAACCTCCCGCGCCACCCTTCCCCGCTTTACCAGGCCCTGGTGGATGGATTGCTGGTCGCTGTCATTTTATGGATTTATGCAAGAAAGCCCCGGCCGCCCGGCGCCGTTACCGCGTTTTACTGCCTGCTTTACGGGATGGCCCGCTTTTTCACGGAATATTTCCGCACACCGGATTATGAAGTTACCCTTGGCTGGTTTACTATTTCAGCAGGGCAGCTTCTGTCTGTCCCGATGATTATTGTGGGCCTGTGCGGACTGTTTCTGGCCTACCGCAACTATTCCACAAGGCGGCTCCCATAGCTGGTTTACCCTGTCTGCAAAGGCAATAGGCCCCCCTGCAAAATCAACCTTTTCCTTTCGTCATGATCTTGCGGATCACCTCGGAAGAAAAGCCGCGCTGCTGAAGGAAACGCATCTGCCTTGCCCGCTCTTTCTGATCCGTCGCCAGCTCACCGAATTTTCTTTCCCATACCTCGTAGGCACGGGCGGCCTCATTGTCAATCAGTTCCTGCATCGCATCATCAGGCAACGCGTCTGTCACCTGATGATTACGCAGCTCCTGTTTGATCCGGCTGTTGCCGTAGCGCCCCATACGGCGACGGACGAGCGATTCCGCAAAGCGTGTATCCGACAAAAAACCCTGTGCTTCAAGCCAGGCCAGCAAATCACCCAGATCATCCCCGTCTTCCACAAAACGAAGGAGCTTGCGGGCAAGCTCCTTTCTGCTGTAGTCACGCGATGACAAATAACGCAATGCCCTCGCTTTCAAACTGGGTACCCGTGTCATATTCGTGCAACAGGTGTGTGATTATGCGGCTTTACTTTTCACTCTCAGCTTTTTCTTTCGCCGCTTTTGTGACCTTTTTCTCTTCCCCTGTCATGGGAGGCAATTCCGGCACGCCCAGTGCCGCGCGCACCTTGTTTTCAATTTCACGCGCCAGTTGGGGACGCTCGCGCAGGTAATTGCGCGCATTATCCTTGCCCTGTCCGATACGTTCACCATTATAGCTGTACCATGCGCCAGCCTTGTCAACAACCTTGGCATCAGAGCCCAGATCAAGAATTTCGCCTTCGCGTGATGTACCCTCACCATACAGGATGTCAAAATGTGCCTCCTTGAATGGGGGCGCCGTTTTGTTTTTGACCACTTTGACGCGTGTTTCGTTTCCGATCACCACATCACCGGATTTGATGGAGCCGGTACGACGGATGTCCAGGCGAACGGATGAGTAAAACTTCAGCGCATTACCGCCGGTCGTCGTCTCCGGATTGCCGAACATGACACCAATCTTCATCCGGATCTGGTTAATGAAAATAACAGTGGTATTGGTCCGGTTGATGCTGCCGGTCAGCTTGCGCAGTGCCTGCGACATCAAACGCGCCTGCAGGCCCGGCAGGGAGTCGCCCATATCTCCTTCAATTTCCGCCTTGGGCGTCAACGCAGCGACCGAATCAATCACGATCAGATCCACCGCACCGGAACGCACCAGTGCATCGGTGATTTCAAGCGCCTGTTCGCCGGTATCCGGTTGGGAAATCAGGAGTTCATGCAGATTGACACCCAGTTTCTGGGCATAATTTACATCCAGCGCATGCTCGGCATCAATAAAGGCACAGGTGCCGCCAAGCTTCTGCATCTCGGCAATAACCTGAAGCGTCAGGGTGGTTTTACCGGAAGACTCAGGCCCATAGACCTCAACCACACGTCCGCGTGGCAGACCGCCTACGCCCAGCGCGATGTCCAGCCCAAGCGATCCTGTAGAAACAACAGCGAGTTCTTCTGCCACTGCACCGTCATCCATACGCATGACAGAGCCTTTGCCAAACTGTTTTTCAATCTGTGCCAGCGCCGCTGCCAGCGCTTTACCTTTTTCCGAATTGGCTTTTTTATCATCCATGAGAATCTTCCCGCAAACTAAAAAATTGATCTGTTAGGCCATAATGAAGTTGTATTGTACTGTACAAATAAACAGTGTGGTAAATTTTTTCTGTACTGTTTTTGAGCGAAAACACCCGTCCGGGTGCTTCTTTTGCACGCATTCAAGGGGTCTGTTAAAATAAAAGATTGCTTTTTTGCACCAGTGATTACGTCCGCTTTGGTGCAACCTTTCAGCAATAATTTGTTTATTCTTGATAAACCATGCCACTCCCTGATTCACCCAATCGACGTGCCTTAAAGCACACACGCAGACTTCATGTCGAATTCTACCTGAGAGAGGATGAGCTCTGGGATATTGATGCCCGTTTTACGGATGTCAAACCCTTCGATCTTGAAGTCACCTCTTTTGTCATCCCGGCAAACCGGCCGCTTCACGATCTGTCGATTCGGATCACGACCGATGCAAAATCCAATATTGTCGATGTTTTGGTGGTATTTGATCAGGTACCTTTTGGCGGCTACTGTGAACAGATCGAAGCGAAATATCAGCAACTGATCGGCCTGAATCTTTTGAAAAATTTCCGGCAGGGCGTTCGGGAACGGCTGGGCAAGGCCGCCGGTTGTACCCATATGAATGAACTGGTTGAACTCCTGCCCTATGTTGCGGTACAGGTTCTCATCTTTGGCGAAAAAGACACCAGCGAGAAAACGGCTTTCCAGCAAAGCGGCGAAAAACCCTTCCATCTGGATGGCTGCCATGCACTCCGAACGGATGGCCCGGTTGTCGCAAAGTTTTATCCGAAATGGGTGGCAGACGACATTTCATCCAGCAAGGAATTCGGCTGATTCAGGCTTTGCCGGAAAACGGGTTTGCTGACAAAGCCCGGCTTGTGGATAACTTTGTGGAAAAATGGCCTGAATAAACAGGTTGTCTGTTAAAAAAACAATTTTAAGAAAATACACGAGAATTAACCGTTTTTCATTGATAAATCATTGCGTTAGCACCCTCTCCAAGTTATCACAGCCTGATGGTTCTTCTCTGTTACTGTATAACCTTGTGGAAAGCTTCCTGATAAACCGGCATGAATCCTGACATCACAGAACAACATACGGCAGCAGCACCTCCTGTCCTGACGGTCTCGGCACTGAACCAGTCTGTTGCCCGCCTGCTGGAAAAAAGTTTTGCCCTGACATGGATCGCAGGTGAAATCTCGAACTTTACACGGGCAGCTTCCGGCCACTGGTACTTCACACTCAAGGATGATACGGCCCAGGTTCGGGCTGTCATGTTCCGGGGGCGCGCCCAATCAGTCGGTTTTGACATCAGGAATGGCGACAGGATTGAAGCACGCGCCACCGTAACCCTTTACCCGGCACGTGGCGACTACCAGTTGAATGTCGAAGCAATCCGTCATGCCGGCGTTGGCAACCTTTTTGAAGCTTTCCAGCGCCTCAAGGAAAAACTGGCAAAAGAAGGACTCTTTGAAACAGACAAAAAGCAGCCCCTGCCCGTTTTTCCCCGGACCATCGGCATTGTGACCAGCCTGCAGGCTGCAGCACTGCGCGATGTGCTGACAACCCTTTCCAGACGAGCACCACATGTTCGTATTATTCTGTACCCGGCTCCCGTCCAGGGAGACGGCGCAGGAGAAAAAATCGCCCAGGCAATCCAGACGGCATCCACACGTGCAGAAACCGACATGCTCATCGTCTGCCGGGGAGGCGGCAGCATGGAAGACCTGTGGAGCTTCAATGAGGAAATCGTCGCTCGTGCCATTGCCGCATGCACGATTCCGGTTATTTCCGGTGTTGGTCACGAAACCGATACCACCATCGCCGACTTTGTTGCCGATCTTCGCGCCCCGACACCAACCGGTGCGGCAGAAATGGCCACCCGCCCCCAAACTGACTGGATGAACACCATCAGAACACAGGCGGAAGATCTCCAGTATGCGATGGAACGCATCATGGCCAATACCCGCCAGCATGTAGATATGGCTTCGCGTCGCCTGATCAGCCCGGCAACCTACACCCGGCGGGAAAAAATCCGTCTTGGCGCACTGGCAGACCAATTGTCAAACGCCAAAAAGCGGCTCGTCACCGATGCACAAAACCGGCTGCTGCACCTCTCAATCCGCCTGAGAGGAAAACTGCCGGACACTGCCGTATACCATACCCGGCTCCAGACAACCCGGCGCCAGATGGCATCCCTTATCAGTGCCGCCATGACCAGTCATCGGCAAGGCGTGGCTTCATGGCATGCACAACTGGAACTCCTGAGTCCCGAGCGGACACTTGAGCGCGGCTATGCCATTATCACCGATAAGCGCGGGCGCGTGATCCGTTCCCCGCTCAAATTACCGATACGGGAAAATGTCACTATCCGGCTGGCTCAGGGCAGCGCACAGGTTGGCATTGCCAGTGTCCAGCCCGAAATCGAATAAACGGCCCAGGCTCTGCCCTTACATTCGCAAGGGCAGAGCCTAAACCTCATCCACTTCAAAAAGACGGCGGTATTCCCGCATGGCGTACCGGTCTGTCATCCCCGCAATGTAATCCGCAATATGACGGGCATGGTCTGCTTCCCGGTTGGTTTTCGCCCGCTCATCCGGCGGCAGAAGCGACGGATCTTCCATGAATACATGAAAGAGCTGGCGGATAATGAGTCTCGCCTTGCTGCTCATGCGGTTGACCTGGTAATGCCGGTAGAGATTGGTGAAAAGAAACGCTTTCAGCGCCGCCGCTTCTTCTGCCATTTTTTCTGAAAAAGCAATCAACTGTGGCGCATGGCGCACATCTTCAATATGGGAGGGTGCCACTTCACGTATTTTTTCCTCTGAAGTACGTGTCAGGTCAACGATCAGGGCACTGATCATCCGCCGGATGGTTTCATAAACCATCCGGCGTTCACTGATACCCGGCATCGCCGTTTTTACCTCGTGCCACTGTCGGGCAAAAAGGTCGATTTCCTGCAATTGTGAAACCGTAATCAGGCCGGAACGCAGACCATCATCAATATCATGATTGTTATAGGCAATTTCATCGGCCCTGTTGGCCAGTTGCGCTTCCAGCGAAGGCTGCCTGTTTTCCAGAAAACGGCGGCCCAGTTCTCCCAGCTCAATCGCTTTCTCGTCAGAACAATGCTTGAGGATGCCCTCACGTGTTTCAAAGGTCAGGTTCAATCCATCAAATGCACCATAACGCTGCTCCAGCACTTCAACAACACGCAGACTCTGCAGATTATGCTCAAACCCGCCAAACGCTGCCATACACCCATCCAGCGCATCCTGCCCGGCATGTCCGAAAGGCGTATGCCCCAAATCATGCGCAAGAGAAATCGCTTCGACCAGATCCCCGTTCAACTGCAGATTACGTGCAACGGATCGTGCAATCTGTGCCACCTCCAGACTGTGTGTGAGCCGGGTACGAAAAAGATCTCCCTCATGATTGACGAAAACCTGGGTCTTATACTCCAGCCGCCTGAATGCGCCACAGTGAATAATCCGGTCACGGTCACGCTGAAAGGCTGTACGTGTTACCGGTGTCGGCTCATCATAAACACGGCCGTGCGACTCGGATGATTTGGCGGCATAAGGCGCCAAGTGGTATGGATTCATGTCTGTCCCCCTAAGATGGGCTGTATGCCGGGAAAACCAGTGGCCTCGTTATACCGCGTTGACGCAGGCTTTCAGCGTCTCGCGCAGCATTGCATCCGGCACCGTGGTCACAAAGGCGGACCCGAGCGATTTCAATAGAATGAACTGGATCTCGCCGCCAGCATTTTTCTTGTCCACCTGCATCAGCTCAATCCAGCGATCCACCCCAAGATCAGGCGCGACGGTTGGCAGCCCGGCTGCTTTAACCAGTTTACTGATGCGTTCCGTTGAGGCGGCATCAAGCAATCCCATCCGGCATGACAAGTCAGCAGCCATCACCATGCCGCAACCAACCGCTTCACCATGAAGCCACTCACCAAACCCCAGCCCGGCTTCAATGGCATGACCAAAGGTATGTCCAAAATTCAGGATCGCTCGCAAGCCGCTGCTTTCTCTTTCATCCTGCCGCACCACATCCGCCTTGATTTCACAGGAACGGCCAATGGCATACGCCAGTGCTGCCCCGTCACGCGCCATCAGTTGCGCAATATCTTTTTCTATCCAGGCAAAATAGTCAGGGTCTAAAATGGCGCCATGCTTGATGACTTCCGCCATCCCGGCAGACAGTTCGCGATCCGGCAGCGTATTCAATGTCAGGGTATCGGCAATCACCGCCTCCGGCTGGTAAAACGCGCCAATCATGTTTTTTCCCAGCGGGTGGTTGATACCCGTTTTCCCGCCGACAGAAGAATCCACCTCTGCCAACAGCGTGGTCGGCACCTGGACAAATGGAATGCCCCGCATAAAACTCGCAGCCGCATAACCGGTCAGGTCACCAATCACGCCACCACCCAGTGCCAGCAGCGTGGTTTTCCTGTCGCATTTATTTTCCAGCAGGATATCAAATACCGTCATCAGGCTGGCCCAGTTTTTTTCCTGCTCGCCATCAGGCAAAACAATGGGAATAACCTGTTTTCCAGCCGCTTCAAGTGATCGGGTCATCTTCTCCAGGTACAACGGCGCCACAACCGTATTGGTCACCACGACTATCCGGCTCCCTTTTACCAGCCGAGCAATGAGTTTGCTGTCATTGATCAGTCCCGGCCCGATTTCAATCGGATAACTGCGCTCACCAAGATCAACCTGCAAATGAATGTGTTTGGATTCTCTTGTCACCATGCTTTTTTTCTGTCGCCCTTCATTTTTTTTGCGGTTTCTGTTTTTTGCATCCGGCTTTCCGCCCGTTTTTATCTCTTTGCGTTTCCCGGTCATTTTTCCCAGAATGGATTGCACCATGGCATGCACATTCTGCCGCCCGGTATCAATCACAATATCGGCAACTTCTGTATAAAAGGGCTCACGCTGCCGGAAAAGCTCCTCCATCTTCTTCCTGGGATCGTCAGTCTGTAAAAGCGGGCGATTCCTGTCGTGCATGGTTCGCTGCAGCACATTATTCACGGACGCACGCAGATAAACGACTGTTCCGCGCTCCTTGAGATAACGCCGGTTTTCCGGACTGATCACTGCACCACCGCCTGTAGCCAGCACAATCCCTTTTCGCGCCGTCAGATCACGAATGGCATCGACCTCCCGCTTGCGAAATGAATCCTCTCCTTCAATCTCAAATATCCAGGAAATGGAAGCACCTGTCCGGGATTCGATCTCATGATCCGAATCAATAAAGCGCAGACCGAGCCGCTTCGCCAGCGCTCTTCCCACCGTTGTCTTGCCTGACCCCATCAGGCCCACCAGAAATATATTTTCGCCCATGCGAAATTGTAACCTGTGATTTCATCTGCGAATACCTTCACGTCGTTTTCCTTTCCCTGACAGAAAAAAACACAGAAATTTACAAATTAATTTGAACCGGAACGTAATATTCCAATGCGAAGATCTGCAGTTTCAAGGATAATGTCGGTTCTCATTGATTTACCGTTTGCACTGCATGATTTCAAGGAAAAAGAAGGGCTCCCCCCGAAAAAAAGCACCCTGGACCAAACAGCGGGTATTGCGCACCCTCTTTAACACGGCTGTCGTGTGTTTTGGCCTTGGCATTGCCGGCGCCTTGACGGGCGCGTTTGCCATGGTCATGGTTTATCCCAACCTGCCTGATCTGGATCAGTTGACCGATTACCAGCCGAAAATGCCGTTGCGCGTCTATACCGCAGACAATGTGCTTATCGGCGAATTCGGAGAAGAAAGACGCAATCTGATCCGTTTCAACGAAATTCCGGATGTCATGAAAAAAGCCGTTCTCGCTATTGAGGATGACCGCTTTTACCAGCATGGCGGCATTGACTATCTGGGTATCATGAGGGCGGCCTTTCGCAACCTGACAAGCGCCAACAGGCAAGGCGCCTCGACGATTACCCAGCAGGTCGCGCGCAACTTCTTTTTGACCAGCGAACAAACCCTCAAGCGGAAAATGTATGAAGCCATGCTGGCCTGGAAAATCGAAAGTGCACTTTCCAAGGACCAGATTTTTGAAATCTACATGAACCAGATTTACCTGGGACAGCGAGCTTTCGGCTTTGCCTCGGCTTCCCAGATCTACTTCGGCAAAAGGCTTCAGGATGTCACCACAGCCGAAGCAGCCATGCTCGCCGGACTCCCAAAAGCGCCTTCAGCGAACAACCCGGTAGCCAATCCGGCACGTGCACGGGTCAGGCAGCAATACATCCTGCAGCGCATGCACCAGCTTGGCTATATCAGCCAGGCCGAGTATGAAAAAGCCAAAAACGAAGTCATCACGATCAAGAATAAAGCCAATGAATTTCCCATTCATGCCGAATTCGTGGCAGAACTGGCTCGTATGCTCGTCTATGAGCAGTACAAGGATGAAACCTATACAAAGGGCCTGAATGTTTACACCACCATCACAAGTACTGATCAGGAAGCCGCTTATCGTGCGGTCAGAGACGGTGTGATGGATTATGAAAAACGGCACGGTTTTCGTGGTCCCGAAGGCTATATGGAAATTCCGGCATCCAAGGAAGAAGCCGCTGAAGCTATCGAAGCCGAACTCGCACATTATCCTGACAGCGATGAATTGCTGGCTGCCATTGTGCTGGAAGCCTCGCCCAAAGTGGTACATGCTGTGATCTCTTCCGGCGAAGAGATTCACATTACCGGCAAAGGATTGAGCTTTGCGGCATCCGGACTTTCCGCAACGGCAAAACCCAGCAGACAGATCAAAAAAGGCGCCATTATTCGTGTCACCAAAGAAAAAAATGATACCTGGTCCATCACGCAAATGCCGGACGTGGAATCCGCGTTTGTTTCTCTCAATACGCATGATGGTGCAATCAAGGCAATGGTTGGCGGCTTTGATTTCAACAAGAGAAAATTCAACCATGTGACCCAGGCATGGCGGCAGCCCGGCTCCTCATTCAAGCCGTTTATTTACTCCGCATCACTGGAGAAAAAATTTGCCCCCGCCAGTATCATCAATGATGCGCCCATCCAGTTTACCGCTGCACAGACCGGCGGGCGGTCATGGGAACCCAAAAACTATGATGCCCGCTATGAGGGACCGATGACGATGCGTCGGGGGCTGACAAAATCCAAAAACATGATTTCCATCCGTGTGTTAAACCAGATCGGCCCACAGTATGGACAGGAGTTTCTCACCCGTTTCGGGTTTGATGCAGAAAAACATCCTCCCTTCCTGACCCTTGCTCTGGGCGCCGGATCAGTCACACCATTGCAGATGGCTGCGGCCTATGCCATTTTTGCCAATGGCGGATACAAGGTATCGCCCTATGTCATCTCTTACATGACAGACATCAAGGGCGATATCATTTCTGAAGCCCAGCCGGACAAGGCCGGTAATGAAGCCAATCGTGTCTTAGATGAACGCAATGCCTTTATCATGGACAGCATGATGAAGGATGTGGTTCTCCAGGGTACCGCCGTACGGGCACGCGCACTGGGCCGGCCGGATCTGGCAGGAAAAACCGGTACAACCAATGACTCTGTTGACGCCTGGTTTGCCGGCTATCAGCCAAGACTGGTTGGCGTGGCATGGATTGGTTACGACCGCCCGAGAAATCTGGGCAGTCGTGAAACCGGTGGCGGCCTGGCCCTGCCAATCTGGATCAACTACATGAAAGTCGCCCTTAAAAATGTGCCGATATACAACAAGCCGGTACCAAGGGGGATTCTCTCCGTGAATGGCGATTACTACTACATCGAAAGTCCGCCAGGATCCGTTGTTAACAATCTGGGGGTCGAATACAAGGAGCCTGAACCGGATGCGGATGATGATGCGGGAGAAATTTTCTAACACATGAAATCACGCAGGCATACGTTTTCGGTTTTTGCACTGGCCGCTGCTGTCACCTCTGCTTTTCTTTTAGGTGCCTGCGGACAGACGGGTGAGCTTTACATGCCCGACACCTGGTCAACCAAACCGCCTCCACCACCCAGGGAGCCACGTCTGAAAAAGAAACCGCAGCAAACCGCTGAAGGAACGTCTGCAAGTGAAACACAAAAAACAGACAAAGGGAACTGACATGCCAATGACTCATTTTGCCTACCGGGATAATATTCTATGTGCTGACCATGTTCCGCTGACCGATATTGCCAGGCAATACGGAACCCCCCTGTATGTCTACTCAAAAACAGCGCTCACAGAAAACTATCTGGCCTATGCCGATGCCTTAAAAAAATACCAGCACCCCGAGACACCGGGCCTCGTGTGCTTTTCCGTCAAATCAAATTCCAATCTGGCCGTACTGAAAATTCTGGGAGACCTGGGTTCCGGATTTGATATTGTTTCAGGCGGTGAACTTTCACGTGTTATCGCCGCTGGCTGTGACCCCCGCAAGGCCATCTTTTCCGGTGTCGGCAAAACCAAAGAGGAAATCCGTTTTGCGCTCGAAAATGACATCCTGTGCTTTAACATCGAGTCACCCGCTGAACTGAACCGCATCAATGAAATTGCAGGTGAAATGGGAACAACGGCCCCTATCTCCTTTCGCGTCAATCCGGACGTCGACGCAAAAACCCACCCCTATATCTCAACCGGCCTGAAAGAAAATAAATTCGGTGTGGCCTTTGACGAAGCCTTCGACTGCTACAAAACCGCCGCTGCCATGCCTAATATCAGGATCACCGGCATTGATTGCCATATCGGCTCCCAGTTGCTGGATGATGGTCCACTTCTCGAAGCCTTTGACCGGCTTGTCATCCTTGTCGACAGGCTCAGTGAGGCAGGAATCGAACTGCACCATATCGATATCGGTGGCGGCATTGGTATTGCCTATCACGAAGAGAAACCGGTCGCCGTTCCTGACTACCTGGCACGTCTGTATACCCGCATCAACGCCTGGCGTAACAAACAGTACGGAGGAAAACCCATCCAGCTGATGCTGGAGCCGGGACGCTCCATTTCCGGCAATGCCGGCGTCCTCCTGACCGAAGTCCAGTACCTTAAAACCAACACAGATAAAAACTATGCGATCGTAGATGCTGCCATGAATGATCTGATGCGCCCGGCGCTGTATGATGCCTGGCATACGGTATTGCCCGTGCATAAGCGGGAGATGGCAGCCGCCACATACGATATCGTCGGCCCGATCTGTGAGTCAGGAGACTGGCTGGCAAAGCAGCGTGACCTTGCCGTGACATCCGGCGATCTGCTCGCTATCATGTCTGCCGGTGCCTATGGCATGGTCATGGCATCCAACTACAACACGCGTGGAAAAGCTGCGGAAGTGATTGTCGACCATGAACAGGTTCATCTGGTTCGCCGTCGCGAGTCCGCAGAAGATCTCTTTGCCTTTGAGAAAGTGTTGCCCTGATTATGTCACGACTCTGGCAAGCCCGTTTTTTTACCACGGTCAATCACCTGCGTGATCTGCCTCGGCTTGATGTGCCGGAAATCGCCTTTGCCGGCCGTTCCAACGCAGGCAAATCCACTGCCATCAATATCCTGTGCAACCAGAAAAATCTGGCACATGCCTCCCGCACCCCCGGCCGCACCCAGCATATCAATTTCTTTTCCATCGGTGGCGCGCATGTGGCACAGCACAGGAAAGATCCGGTAAAAGAAGACGAAATCGAAGCGTTTCTGGTTGACCTGCCGGGATATGGTTATGCCGAAGTCTCGGGTAACGCCAAGCTGCACTGGCAAAAACTGCTGGGTGACTATCTGATGACACGCCAACAACTGGCAGGCCTTGTACTGCTCATGGATGCCCGCCGTCCGTTCCAGCCGCTGGACATCCAGATGCTTGAGTGGTTTGCCGGTGCAGGCAAGCCGATTCACTGCATTCTGACCAAATCCGACAAACTGAACCGGAACGAATCCAGCAAGGCACTGCATCAGACAAAAACCACGCTGAAAAGTTATGTCGATGAAAAAGGACAGCCCTTTCCTTTCACCACCCAGCTTTTTTCCGCGCCAAAACGGGTTGGCCTGGAAGAAGCAACGAACTGGATTCAGGAGTTAACCGGTCTTTCCAGAACCGATCCTGCGTCAGAAGAAAACCAGCCGGAATAAATATTCCGCTTCATCGTTCGATATTGCCCACCCCTTTTTTGTAAAATAGCCTAATCCCGTCAAGTCACAATAACCATGCGCATATGGCAAAGCAGATCAGCTACAGGCAGGAACTCCTGCGAAAACTCATCCATCTGAGTTCACTCTGGATGGTCGTTTCGCTGGGCATCCTTCCGCGTTCATGGAATGTCTGTCTCTTTGCGGTACTACTTTTCGGGCAGGTGATGATTGAATACGGCTATTACAAGAAATGGCCGCTTCTGGTATCAACCTACGGGCGTTTTTTCAGTCGCATGTTAAGAGAAAGCGAAACCGGAGAAACCTTTCGTCTGAGCGGCGCACCGTACGTTATCGCCGCAGCCCTGATGGTGGCTTTGCTTTTTGAGCGCACCATTTCCATGGTGGCGCTTTCCACCATGCTGATCGGGGATACCTGCGCCGCATTGATCGGCAGAAAATTTGGCCGGCACAAGATCAACGAAGGCACCAAAAGCATCGAAGGCGCCATTGCCTTCTGGATATCCTCAGCCGCTGTTCTGGCTTTCTTTGTCAACATTTACAGCCAGCCGCCAGCCTTTGCCATCATGGGCGTCTTTGGCCTGACCGTCGCCATGCTGGCAGAAATCTATGAAAAGCAGATCAAGATGGATGACAACTTTTCCATCCCGCTGGCAATGGGTATCTCGCTTTCTTTGGCACGTTTTCTTCCTGTCGGCTGATCAGGCAGACGTCTCGTCTTTCACCCACTGCAGGTAAGAAGGCAAACCCGCTGTAACCGGAACGGCAATCAGTTCCGGTACATCATACGGATGCAACGCCACCAGCTTTTCAGACAGCGCAGCAAACTGGTTTTTCGTTGTTTTTATCATCAGACAAACTTCAGACGCTTCTAGAACGGCCCCCTGCCAGCGATAAACCGACTGGTATCCAGGCATCATGCCCACACAGGCAGCCAGCTTTTCGCCAACCAGCGCCTGCGCTATTTTTTTAGCCGTATCCAGATCCGGTGTCGTACTGTAAACCAGCATCACGTTATCCATACGATTTCCTCCCAGACAGTTTTTCCGTTCAGTTTACGCGAAATCCTGCCCGGGAAGCAGAAAAACAAAAAGGCCGGATATTCCGGCCTTTCAGGATACGTCTGAAGTGCAGGTTATGCACCTTCGATAACAGTTGGTTCAGGACGATCCACCAGCTCGACATAAGCCATTGGCGCATTGTCGCCAACACGGTTAGCGATCTTCAGGATACGCAGATAACCGCCGTTACGGTTAGCATAACGCGGACCCAACTCGCCAAACAGCTTGACAACGATATCGCGGTCACGCAGACGATTGAATGCCAGACGCTTGTTGGCCACTGACTCCTTCTTGCCCAGCGTAATAAGCGGTTCAACGACCCGGCGCAATTCCTTGGCCTTTGGCAAGGTGGTCTTGATCGCCTCATGGCGCAGCAGCGAAACACTCATGTTGCGCAACATGGCAAGGCGATGGGATGAAGTACGGTTGAGTTTTCTCAACCCGTGACGATGACGCATGATATTACCTCTTTATCTTAAATCCAGCTCTTCTATCGGCGTTGCCGCGGGCCGGTGGTGTTATAAAAAAACGTGAAAATTATTTTTCAAGCCCCGGTGGCGGCCAGTTGTCCAGCTTCATGCCCAGGGTCAAACCACGGGAAGCCAGCACTTCCTTGATCTCGTTCAAGGATTTGCGACCCAGATTCGGGGTCTTTAACAACTCGTTTTCACTGCGCTGGATCAAATCCCCAATGTAATTGATGTTTTCCGCCTTGAGGCAGTTGGCTGAACGGACAGTCAGCTCAAGATCATCAACCGGACGCAGCAGAACTGGATCAACCGGCGGCAGCTGCGACATGGCTTCAGCAGAAGTCTCTGTGCCTTCAAGTGCGGCAAAAATGGTCAACTGGTCAACGAGGATACGGGCTGACTGACGAATCGCTTCTTCAGCGGTGATGACACCATTCGTTTCAATGTTGATGATCAGCTTGTCCAGATCGGTACGCTGCTCAACACGGGCGGATTCCACAGAATAGGAAACGCGACGCACCGGTGAGAAAGACGCATCCAGAATAATCCGGCCGATTGTCTTGTTGGCATCTTCCGAAAGACGACGCACATTGCCCGGCACATAGCCGCGACCCGCTTCAATCTTGATCTGCATGTCCAGCTTGCCGCTTTCTGTCAGATGGGCAATCACATGCTCCGGATTGATGATTTCAACATCATGCGTGAGTTCAATATCAGCTGCCGTCACGATACCTGCCCCATCCTTTTTCAGGTTCAGGGTAACCGCATCGCGGTTGTGCAGCTTGAATACAACCCCCTTGAGATTTAACAGCAGGTCAACGACGTCTTCCTGGATACCGTCAAGTGTCGAATATTCATGTACCACACCGGCAATGGCAACTTCAGTTGGCGCATAGCCAGCCATGGAGGAAAGCAGAATGCGGCGCAGAGCATTGCCCAGTGTGTGTCCATAACCACGCTCAAAGGGCTCCATCTCGACGCGGGAATGACCGGGACCCAGCACTTCCACATTGATGATGCGCGGCTTGAGAAAATTATTTGGCATAAAATGTCCTTTTCAATACCCTCGGCTCGTTACACCGATAAGGCTGATGGCATTAATAAGTAAACCTGATTGCTAAGGCTAAGATAACAGCGATTGTGTCAATTAGCGTGAATACAACTCAATAATCAGTGATTCGTTGATATCGTTTGCAAACTCGGTACGATCCGGAACACGCTTGAACTGGCCTTCCATTTTCTTGGAATCAACCGATACCCAGTCCGCCATACCGATCTGCTCGGCCAGTGACAGTGACTCGATAATACGGGCCTGTTTCTTGGATTTTTCACGAATGGCAACCACGTCATTGGGCTTGACCAGGTAGGACGGAATATTCACTACCTTGCCGTTGACCGTGATAGCCTGGTGGCTGACGAGCTGACGGCTTTCCGCGCGGGTTGAGCCAAAGCCCATACGATAGGTCACATTGTCCAGACGGGTTTCTAAAAGCTGCATGAGATTGTCGCCCGTGTTGCCTTTTCTGCGCTCGGCTTCAGCAAAATAACGACGGAACTGTCTTTCCAGAACGCCGTACATACGCTTGACCTTTTGCTTTTCACGCAGCTGATTACCATAGTCAGACATGCGTGCGCCGGAGCGCAGACCATGCTGGCCGGGTTTCACATCCAGCTTGCATTTGGAGTCAAGCGAGCGCCGGGCGCTTTTCAGAAAAAGATCGGTGCCTTCACGGCGGGAGAGTTTGGCCTTTGGCCCTGTATAACGTGCCACAATATTTCCTTTACATTCAATGACGCCCCGAATTTACAAGTCATTCAGGCGCTAGTCAGGCTGCAATCAGCCTGACGGTGGTCTTCAATAAAAATCAGATACGACGGCGCTTCGGTGGACGGCAGCCGTTGTGTGGAACCGGGGTGATATCCTGAATCTGGTTGATGCGGATACCCAGGTTGTTGAGCGCACGCACAGCTGATTCACGACCAGGGCCAGGGCCCTTGATACGGACTTCCAGATTCTTGATGCCATACTCAATGGCAACCCGGCCGGCCGATTCGGCAGCAACCTGTGCTGCAAAGGGTGTTGACTTGCGAGAGCCCTTGAAGCCTGCGCCACCGGAAGTTGCCCAGGTCAGGGTATTACCCTGGCGGTCTGTAATCGTGATGATGGTATTGTTGAAAGACGCATGTACATGTGCGATACCTTCCGCAATATTTCTCTTCACCTTTTTGCGCACACGAGACGCTGCGCTGTTTGATCCTTTTGCCATATTTAAAAATCCTTGATCCGTCTACGATTCAAACACGGTGGTTTGTCTTATTTCTTCAGTGCCTGCGCGGCTTTACGCGGTCCCTTGCGTGTACGCGCATTCGTGCGTGTACGCTGCCCCCTGACCGGCAGACCGCGGCGATGACGCAGGCCGCGATAGCAACCCAGATCCATCAGGCGTTTTACGCTCATGGATACTTCACGACGCAAATCACCTTCAATCAGGTAATGATTCAGTGCATCACGCAGTTTTTCGAGTTCGCTGTCATCGAGGTCCTTGACCTTCTTTGACGGTTCCACACCCGTTGCTTCGCAGATTTCCTGCGCACGCGGGCGACCAATACCGTAAATGGCCGTCAGGCCAATAACAATGTGCTGATGGTTGGGAATGTTTACCCCTGCAATACGTGCCATTCGTTAGTCCTAATAGTGCCGTTATTAACCTTGACGCTGTTTATGACGCTTTTCCGTGCAAATAACACGTAAGACGCCATTGCGCTTGATGATCTTGCAATTGCGGCAGATCCGCTTCACAGATGCCTGTACCTTCATTTTCAACCTCTTCCAAATCTAAAGTACTACCGGTTCGTGCTATTTTGACCGGAAAACAATCCGGGCACGAGTTAAATCATATGGCGTCAATTCCACTGTTACCTTGTCACCCGGGAGGATACGAATATAATTCATGCGCATCTTTCCGGATATGTGCCCCAGCACAACATGTCCATTCTCCAGTTTTACGCGAAAGGTTGCGTTGGGCAGATTATCAATAACTTCGCCCTGCATCTGGATAACGTCATCTTTTGCCATATATCGTTATTTCTCTTCTTTCCGTTGTTTTAGGGTCATCAACCCTTGAAATTCGATTTCTTCAGCAGTGATTCATACTGATGTGACATGACGAAGTTCTGAATCTGCGCCATAAAGTCCATCGTGACAACAACAAGAATCAAAAGTGAAGTACCGCCAAAATAAAATGGTACGTTCCACTTGGCTACCAGGAACTCCGGCAGCAGACACACCAGTGTCACATACACGGCACCTGCCAGTGTCAGGCGCATCAAAATCCTGTCAACATAACGTGCAGTTTGCTCGCCCGGACGAATACCCGGAATAAACGCACCACTCTTTTTCAGGTTATCTGCTGTTTCACGGCTGTTAAATACCAGCGCGGTATAAAAGAAACAGAAGAAAATAATCGCAATAGCATAAAGCAGCGCATGCATCGGCTCACCTGGGCCAAGCGATGCGGACAGATCCTTCAGGAATCGGGCAAACATATTATCCGAATCCGTGCCGGTTGCAAACCATCCTGCAATCGTTGCCGGAAACAAAATGATCGATGAAGCAAAAATCGGCGGAATCACACCGGCCATATTGACCTTCAGCGGCAAGTGTGTGCTTTGGCCACCATAAATCTTGTTACCGATCTGACGTTTGGCATAATTCACCAGAATACGGCGCTGCCCGCTTTCAATAAAGACAACCAGATAAGTCACCGCCACCACAATCACACAGATCACAAGGGCTGAAATCGCACTCATCGAACCGGTACGCACCAGCTCAAAAAGTCCACCAATCGCGCTGGGCAGGCCTGCGGCAATACCGGCAAAGATCAGAATGGAAATACCATTGCCCAATCCTCTTTCAGTAATCTGCTCACCCAGCCACATCAGGAACATGGTGCCAGTCACCAGCGTGACAACCGCGGTAAAGCGGAACATCATGCCCGGGTCGATAACGAGACCCGGCTGTGATTCAACGGCAATCGCAATCCCCAATCCCTGGAATGTGGCTAAAAGCAATGTGCCATAACGCGTATACTGCGTCATTTTACGGCGCCCTGCTTCGCCTTCCTTTTTCAGCGCCTCAATTTGCGGAGAGATGATACCGATCATCTGCATGATAATAGATGCAGAGATGTAAGGCATGATACCCAGTGCAAATACCGAGAAGCGGGAGAGCGCACCACCTGAGAACATGTTGAACATGCCCAGGATACCGCCCTCGTTCTGCCTGAACAGAAAAGCCAGCTGATCCGGATCAATTCCCGGCACCGGTATATGCGCACCAATCCGGTAGACCACCAGCGCACCAAGCAAAAACCACAGACGCTGCCAGGGGAAGCCCCCTGTCGATGTGTTGTTTTTTGCGGCCGCTTTAGATGACGTTGCCAATCGAGTTCCCCGTCTGTCTTACTTATCCAATCGTACCGCCACGGCTTTCAATTGCCGCACGCGCACCTTTGGTCACTCCCAGACCGGAAAGATTCACACTCTTGGTAATCTCGCCAGCGAGAATGACACGCACTTCCCTGATACGCTGGGAAACAATACCGGCCTGCTTCAACACCAGAAGGTCAATATCATTGACTGCCAGCTTTTCCAGATCGGAAAGACGAACTTCCGTGCGATAAGGCGCTGCCATGGATTTGAAGCCGCGCTTTGGCAATCTGCGCTGCAGCGGCATCTGTCCGCCCTCAAAACCGACTTTATGGAAACCACCGGCACGCGCTTTCTGCCCCTTGTGACCACGGCCGGCTGTTTTGCCCAGACCAGAGCCGATACCACGACCGACTCTGCGTTTGACATGTTTTGCACCGGTAGCGGGCTGTAAATTATTCAATTTCATAACTTATCCTGTTGGCAACTTCCTGAAATCAGGAAACCACTTTAACGAGATACGACACTTTGTTAATCATTCCACGAACAGCTGGCGTATCTTCCAGCATGGAAACAGAATTCAGGCGACGGAGTCCAAGGCCACGCACGGTAGCACGGTGTGCCTCATTGGTCCCGATCAGGCTTTTTACCAGCTTCACCTTGATTTGATTAGACGACATAGCCACTCACCTCTTATCCAACGATTTCTTCAACGGACTTGCCACGCTTGCCGGCAATTTCTGACGGCGTATTCATGGAAGCCAGCGCATTCATGGTTGCACGCACCATGTTGTAAGGATTACTGGAACCAAATGATTTGGCGACCACGTTGGTCACGCCCAGTACCTCAAACATTGCACGCATCGCACCACCTGCAATCACACCGGTACCCTGTTTGGCAGGATTCAACATCACTTTGGATGCGCCGTGTTTTCCGGTGATCGTGTGCTGCAGCGTACCATCTTTCAACGTCACCTTGATCATATTGCGACGGGCTTCTTCCATTGCCTTTTGGACAGCAATCGGAACCTCTTTCGATTTACCCTTGCCCATGCCGATACGGCCATCGCCATCACCGACAACGGTCAGCGCAGAAAAACCCATGATGCGACCGCCCTTGACCACTTTGGTTACGCGGTTAATGGAAATCATTTTTTCGCGCAAGCCGTCATCAGGCCTTTCGTTCTGCATTTTCTGTTGCATTTTTGCCATGGAATATCCCTTAGAACTTCAGGCCGGCTTCACGCGCAGCTTCTGCCAGCGCTTTCACACGACCGTGATAACGAAAACCGGAGCGATCAAAAGCGACTTCGGTAATACCGGCCTTCAACGCTTTTTCCGCAACCCTCTTGCCAACCAGCGTCGCTGCTTCCACATTGCCACCGGCACCGGACTTTCCGCCCAGTTGCTGACGCACCTCGTTTTCTGCCGTGGAAGCAGATGCCAGGATACGGGAATCCGGCGCAATAACATTGGCATAAATATGCATATTGGTACGATGCACCGACAGGCGATTCGCGCCTAATACGGCAATTTTGGCCCGAGTCTGACGTCCGCGACGCAAACGTGATTGTTTCTTGTTCATCAAACGCCCCTATTACTTCTTCTTGGTTTCTTTAAGCTTGACCACTTCGTTAGCATAGCGAACACCCTTGCCCTTATAAGGCTCAGGGCTGCGATATGCACGAACTTCGGCAGCGACCTGTCCCACAACCTGCTTGTCAATTCCCTTCAGAACGATTTCAGTTTGTGACGGGGTTTCGCATTTCACCCCTGTCGGCATTTTGTGCGCAACCGGATGCGAAAAACCCAGGGACATATTGAGCATGTCTCCCTGCGCCTGCGCACGAAAACCCACACCAACCAGCGTCAGGCGGCGCTCAAACCCCTTACTGACACCCTCAACCATGTTGCTGACCAGTGCGCGTGTGGTTCCCCACATCGCCTGGGCTTCACGGCTTTCATTGGCCGGCTCAACCAGCAGATTTTTGTTTTCTTCCTTAACACGCACATGATCAGAAAGATCACGAGACAGTGCGCCCAGTGAACCCTTGACGGTAATCTGACCACCGGAAATGGTGACAGTCGTGCCATCGGGAATAGCAATCGGCATTTTTCCAACTCTTGACATGCTTGACTCCTCAGGCTACGTAACAGATGACTTCACCACCCACGCCAGTAGCACGCGCCTTGCGATCCGTCATCACACCCTTGGAGGTGGAAACGATTGCAACGCCCAGGCCATTCATGACGTTCGGCAACTCATCACGTCCTTTGTAAATACGAAGTCCTGGGCGCGATACACGCTCCAGCCTTTCGATGACAGGACGTCCCACATAATATTTCAGTGCAATATTCAGCTCGGCCTTGCCGCCGGCTTCCTTGACACCGAAAGACTCGATATACCCCTCTTCTTTCAAGACATTTGCAATTGCAATCTTGACTTTTGAAGAAGGCATCGAGACCGAATTCTTGTTGACCTGCTGCGCATTGCGGATGCGGGTCAGCATATCTGCGATAGGATCGCTCATACTCATTTGATATCCTCCTGCTACCAGCTGGCTTTGGTGACGCCAGGAATTTCACCATTCATGGCAAACTCCCTGAGCTTGGTACGACCCAGGCCAAATTTTCTGTAGGTGCCACGCGGCCGACCAGTAAGTGCGCAACGATTGCGCTGACGGGTCGGATTCGCATTACGCGGCAATGACTGCAGCTTCAAACGTGCGTTGTAACGCTCTTCGTCTGTTTTGCCTTGGTCGTCGATGATCGCTTTTAACTCAGCACGCTTGGCGGCATATTTCTTTACCAGATCCGCGCGCTTTTTTTCACGATTAATAAGTGCCAGTTTTGCCATGCTGCCTCAGTTTCTGAACGGAAATTTAAATGCGGTGAGGAGTGCTCTTGACTCATCATCAGTCTTGGCGGTCGTCGTAATACTGATATTCAGACCACGCAAAGCGTCAATCTTGTCATATTCGATTTCAGGGAAAATGATCTGCTCCCTGATGCCAAGATTGTAGTTACCTCTGCCGTCGAAAGATCTGGCGGAAATGCCACGAAAATCCCTTACTCGCGGCAACGCAATCGTTACCAGGCGATCCAGAAATTCGTACATCCTCTCACCACGCAAAGTGACCATGCAGCCAAGCGGATAACCATCACGGATCTTGAATCCGGCAATAGATTTTTTTGCCTTGGTGACAACCGGCTTCTGGCCAGCGATCTTGCCAAGGTCTTCCACCGCATGATCAATAATTTTTTTGTCTGCAACCGCCTCCGACAAGCCCATGTTCAGGGTTATCTTGGTGATACGCGGCACTTCCATTGCGGACTTGTAGGAAAATTGCGTCATCAGATCAGACACCACCTTTTCCCGATAAAAATCTCTTAAACGCGCCATAATTATTTCGCCCCAACCACTCTGCCACTGGATTTGTAGACGCGAACTTTTTTACCGTCCACGACCTGGATACCCACTCGCTCCGCCTTATTTGAAACCACGTCGTACAACGCGACATTGGAAACGTGAATCGGCATCTGCTTATCTTCAATACCACCCGTTGCACCCGTCATCGGATTGGGACGAATGGTTTTCTTGACCACATTGACGTTCTTGACGATCACATAGTCATCAATGCAGCGCTCGACGAGACCGCGCTTACCCTTATCCTTGCCGGTCAGGACGATCACTTCGTCATCTTTTCTGATTTTTTTCATGACATTCCCCTTACAGCACTTCCGGCGCAAGAGAGACAATCTTCATAAAGCGCTCGGTACGCAGCTCACGGGTCACAGGCCCGAAAATGCGGGTACCAATCGGCTCCAGCCTGGCGTTCAGCAGCACAGCAGCACTACCGTCAAACTTGATCAACGACCCGTCCGGACGGCGCACACCCTTGGCTGTGCGAACAACCACAGCATTATAGATTTCACCCTTTTTAACTCTTCCCCGCGGCTGAGCACTCTTTACAGTGACCTTGATAATGTCACCGATGCCAGCATAGCGGCGCTTGGAACCACCCAACACCTTGATGCAAAGCACTTCCCTTGCACCAGTGTTGTCGGCCACTTTCAAACGGCTTTCACTTTGAATCATAAATTTTCTTTCCCAACTTGAATTCGTCCAGGCACCCGGCCCAACGATCAGTCTTGGTCCCGTCATCTGATGCTTTCACATCATCTGATTGGGTGGACAGTTTCTAAACTAGAACTTCGTGCCATGACTTAATGACACGAAGCCTGCAATTATCACATCAATATAAAATTAATGCAAGATTTTTTTATACAACCTGCGCAACCTGCAGTACACGGGTAACGACCCATGACTTGCTTTTGGAAATCGGACGACTTTCCCGAATTTCTACCGTGTCACCGATTTTTGCCTGATTGGCTTCATCATGTGCCAGATATTTTTTCGAGCGTCTGATGATTTTGCCGTACAGGGGATGCTTGACATGGCGCTCGATCATGACAGAAACGGTTTTATCCATCTTGTCTGAGACAACCCTGCCAGTCAGCGCACGCTGAACTTTTGCCTGATCATTCATTATTTATTACCCTTTGCATTCATAACCGTCTTCACACGAGCAATATCACGCCTGACCTTCCTTATCTGGGAAGTATTCGTCAATTGCTGGGTGCCTTTCTGCATGCGCAGACCGAACTGGGCCTTCAACAGCTCATTCAATTCCTGCTGCAGTGCGGCCTGATCTTTATTGCGAAGCTCGGAAGCTTTCATAATCACTCCTTTACTGGCCGCCAATCCGGCGAGTCACAAACGTGGTTGACAATGGCAGCTTGGCTGCAGCAAGGCGGAAAGCCTCACGCGCCAGCTCTTCACTGACACCATCCATCTCATAAAGCATCTTTCCAGGGCGAATTTCAGCAACCCAGTATTCCGGGTTACCCTTACCACTACCCATACGAACCTCTGCCGGCTTCTCGGAAATCGGCTTGTCCGGAAAAATACGGATCCAGATGCGGCCACCACGACGAATGTGACGGGTCATGGCACGACGTGCCGCCTCAATCTGACGGGCCGTGATTCTTCCGCGGCCGGTTGCCTTCAGACCAAATTCACCAAAAGAGACGTTGGTACCGCGCTCATGCGAAATACCGGTATTGCGTCCTTTCTGTTCTTTTCTATATTTTCTGCGTCTTGGCTGCAGCATAATTATTCTCCTGCCGTTTCAACTGGTGTGGATTCGGGCGCTGCGTCAGCCCTCCTGGCGCGGACACGTTTGACGCCACCCGGCGCAGATGCACCTTCCACTTTCCTTACCCGTTGTTTGCCAGCCGGCTTGGCGCCATCATCACGGCGCGTTCCACGGCGTTTCTTGTCTTCTTCAACACTGGCTTCCACCTTAGGCGCTTCGTCACCTTCCAGACGGTCACCTTTGTATACCCAGACCTTCACACCAATAATGCCGTAAGTGGTCAGGGCTTCGCTGAAACCATAATCGATATCCGCACGCAGGGTATGCAATGGCACACGGCCTTCACGATACCATTCGGTACGCGCAATTTCGATACCATTCAATCTGCCTGAAGACATGATCTTGATACCGAGCGCACCTAAACGCATGGCGTTTTGCATTGCACGGCGCATCGCGCGGCGAAACATGATCCGCTTTTCCAGTTGCTGCGTGATGGAATCAGCAATCAACTGCGCATGCGTTTCCGGCTTGCGGATTTCCTCAATATTGACATGCACCGGCACGCCCATGATCTTCGTCAATTCATTTTTCAGAATCTCGATGTCCTCGCCTTTTTTGCCAATCACAACGCCAGGACGTGAGCTGTAAATCGTGAAACGGGCATTTTTGGCCGGACGCTCAATCACAACGTGTCCTACCGATGCATTTTTCAGTTTTTTCTTCAGATACGAGCGGGCCTGCAGGTCTTCATTAAGCATGCCAGCAAAATTGCTGTTATTGGCATACCAGCGTGATGACCAGTTGCGAGCTACCGCAAGACGAAACCCGGTTGGATGAATCTTTTGTCCCATCGTGGCCCCCTTAGTTACCGACAGTCACATAAATGTGACAGGTTTGTTTGGTTATACGATCACCACGGCCTTTTGCGCGCGGGCTGTAGCGTTTGAGGAACTGGCCCTTTTCGACATAAATCGAAGCGACTTTCAATTCATCAATATCCGCACCATCATTGTGCTCGGCATTCGCAATAGCGGACTCCAGCACCTTCTTGATGATCGCTGCACCTTTTTTCGGGGTAAAAGTCAGAATATCAAGCGCCTGATCCACCTTCTTGCCGCGGATCATATCGGCCACAAGGCGACCTTTCTGCGCTGACAGACGCACACCACGGAGAGCAGCTTTAGTTTCCATAATTGCCATTGCGTTCTCCTACCTTCTCGCCTTCTTGTCGGCAGCGTGACCCTTGAATGCACGGGTCAGCGCAAATTCGCCGAGCTTGTGTCCAACCATGTTTTCAGAAATATACACAGGCACATGCTGCTTGCCATTGTGTACGGCAATGGTCAGACCAATGAAATCCGGCATAATCGTGGACCGGCGTGACCATGTCCTGATCGGTCTTTTGTCCTTGGTTTCCTGGGCAGCTTCCACCTTTTTGACCAGGTGAGCGTCGCAGAAAGGACCCTTTTTCAATGAACGTGTCATATGCTACCCCTATTTTCTCTTACCACGACCACGGCGTGAAACGATCATTGAAGTCGTACGCTTGTTGCTGCGCGTCTTCATGCCCTTGGTTTTCTGACCCCACGGCGACACCGGATGACGACCACCCGACGTTCTGCCCTCACCACCACCATGCGGGTGGTCGACCGGATTCATGACAACACCGCGCACCGTCGGGCGAACACCCCGCCAACGCATGGCGCCTGCCTTACCGATCTTGCGCAAGCTGTGTTCTGCATTACCGACTTCACCGATCGTGGCGCGGCATTCGACATGAACGCGGCGAACCTCACCGGAACGAAGGCGAACCTGCGCGTAGGCACCTTCACGCGCCATCAATACCACACCGGCACCGGCACTTCTCGCCATTTGCGCCCCCTTGCCTGGCAGCATTTCGACGCAGTGAACCGTGGTGCCAACCGGAATATTTCTGAGCGGCAGACAGTTGCCAGCCCGGATCGGCGCTTCAGAGCCATTCATCAGCTGATCGCCAACAGAAAGGCCTCTTGGCGCAATGATGTAACGGCGCTCACCATCTGCGTAACAAACCAGTGCAATATTGGCTGTACGGTTCGGATCATATTCAATCCGCTCAACCTTGGCCGGAATACTGTCCTTGTTGCGCACAAAATCAACAACACGATAATGCTGTTTGTGACCACCACCCATGTGGCGAGTCGTAATACGGCCATTATTGTTGCGACCAGCGCTTTTTGATTTCTTTTCAATCAGTCCGGCAAAAGGGCGCCCCTTGTACAGATCCGGAGTGACCACTTTCACCATCCCCCGGCGACCGGGAGACGTTGGCTTGACTTTAACGAGAGCCATCTTTTAAGCCTCCTCGGTAAAATTGATTTCCTGGCCGGGCTTCAAGCAAATATACGCATGCTTGACATGATTTTTTCTACCGACCGTTTTTCCGGAGCGCTTCTGCTTACCGATGCGATTGAGCATCTTCACAGACTCCACCTCTACCTTGAACAGGCTTTCTACTGCAGCTTTTACCTCTGGCTTGGTTGCATCTCTCATGACACGGAAAACCACTTGCTCATATTTATCAGCAACAAAGGTGGCCTTCTCGGAGATCACAGGAGCCAGCAGCACTTTCAGCATGCGCTCTTCACTCACTTTTTTCGCTGTATTCATGACAGCATCTCCTCAATTTTGCCCAGCGCAGCACGGGTAACCAACACGTCCTTGAAATAGACGAGTGAAACCGGGTCAGCCTGATGCGGCTCAAGAACCAGCACGTTTGGCAGATTGCGGGATGCCAGGTACAGATTTTCATCGAAATTGTCAGTCAGAACGAGCACTGAACCGAAACCGAACGCCTTGAGCTTGTCTGCCAGCATCTTGGTTTTGGGCGCCTCAATTGACAACTCGTCAATCACAGTCAGGCGGCCCTCCCGGGCAAGCTGCGACAGTATCGAACAAAGACCTGCACGATACATTTTCTTGTTGACCTTGTGAGAGAAATTTTCTTCGCCGGTGTTCGGGAAAGCACGACCACCCCCACGCCACAGCGGCGAAGACGTCATACCGGCACGCGCACGGCCCGTACCCTTCTGACGCCATGGCTTCTTGGTGGAATGCGCCACTTCCCGGCGGGTCTTCTGCTTGCTGTTACCGCCACGGGCATTTGCCTGGAAAGCGACAACGACCTGATGAATCAATGCTTCATTGTATTCACGGCCAAAAATGGTATCCGGCGCTTCAACTTTAGCGGCAGACTGGTCACTGCTGTTCAGGAGCTTGAGTTCCATAAATTATGCTCCTTTCTTGCCTGCGGCTTTAATAGCCGGCTTGACAACAACCTGACCGTTTTTTGCGCCAGGAACCGCACCCCTGACCATCAGAAGCTGGCGCTCTGCATCAATACGGGCAATTTCAAGATTTTGCACAGTACGGGTCACATCACCCATATGACCCGTCATTTTCTTACCCTTGAAAACGCGACCCGGATCCTGGTTCTGACCAATCGAACCAGGAACATTATGCGAAACAGAGTTACCGTGCGTGGCACGACCGGATGCGAAGTTGTAGCGCTTGATGACGCCGGCATATCCCTTACCAATCGAGACACCCTGCACATCAATTTTTTGCCCCACCTCGAAAATAGCTGTCGTAATGACATCGCCCGGCTTCATGTCAGCCATCACAGATGCATCAATACGGAATTCTCTTAAGACACTACCGGCTTCCACACCCGCTTTAGCACAGTGACCGGCAGAAGCCTTGTTCACACGGGAGGGGCGGCGTTTTCCAAACGCGACCTGTACGGCATCATAGCCGTCTGTCTCGGTCGTCTTGATTTGCGTAATACGGTTGTCTGATACGTCAACTACGGTAACCGGGATGGTTTCCCCTTCATCCGTAAAGATACGCATCATACCAACCTTACGCCCAATAAGGCCCAGGCTCATTTTATTCTCCATTCCTGTCTACGATTGGACAGGTTGTCTAATTTATACTACTGCACGCAAAAAAGGCTTTTTGCGTGCAGTCGGGCATTATAGCCCGTGTCCATTCATTGCACAACCGCAAAAATGGATTTTCTTGTTAAAAAAACTTACTGCAGCTTGATTTCGACATCCACACCCGCTGGCAGATCGAGCTTCATGAGCGCATCAACGGTTTTGTCAGTCGGATCAATAATATCCATCAGACGCTGGTGCGTTCTGATTTCAAACTGGTCGCGGGATGTTTTGTTCACGTGTGGTGAACGCAACACATCGAAACGCTGAATGCGGGTTGGCAGCGGAACAGGTCCTTTGACGACAGCGCCGGTTCTTTTGGCCGTATCGATAATTTCCTGTGCGGACTGGTCAATCAGTTTATAGTCAAACGCTTTTAAGCGAATGCGAATTTTCTGGTTTTGCATGATTACTTTCCAAAGAGCGAGCTGCGGATGATTGCCATCCGCAGCATGTTTATTGATACAACAGCGTGATCAGGTCAGTGTCCTGCGTTATGCAATAATTTTGGATACGACGCCGGCACCTACCGTTCTGCCACCTTCACGGATGGCGAAGCGCAAGCCTTCTTCCATCGCGATCGGGGAAATGAGCTTGACGGTAATGGAGACGTTGTCTCCCGGCATGACCATTTCCTTGTCTTTGGGCAGCTCGACTGATCCGGTCACGTCTGTGGTACGGAAGTAGAACTGCGGACGGTAGTTGTTGAAGAAAGGGGTGTGACGGCCGCCTTCGTCTTTGGACAGTACGTAGATTTCGCCTTCGAAGTGGCTGTGCGGCTTGATGGAGCCGGGACGGGCCAGTACCTGGCCACGCTCGACTTCTTCGCGCTTGGTGCCACGCAGCAGTACGCCTACGTTGTCGCCTGCCTGACCCTGGTCGAGGAGTTTTCTGAACATCTCTACGCCGGTGCAGGTGGTTTTGACGGTTTCTTTGATGCCTACGATTTCGATTTCTTCGCCTACTTTGATGATGCCGCGCTCAACACGACCGGTTACGACGGTGCCGCGACCGGAGATGGAGAAGACGTCTTCTACCGGCATGAGGAAGGCGCCATCAATGGCACGCTCCGGCTCAGGGATGTAGCTGTCTAAGGCATCGGCCAGGGACATGATGGATTGTTCGCCGAGTTCGCCGGTATCGCCTTCGAGGGCCAGTTTGGCGGAGCCTTTGATGATGGGGGTGTCGTCACCCGGGAATTCGTAGCGGGACAGGAGTTCACGGACTTCCATTTCGACGAGTTCCAAAAGCTCGCTGTCGTCCACCATGTCGCATTTGTTGAGGTAGACGATGATGTAGGGTACGCCAACCTGACGTGCAAGCAGGATGTGCTCACGGGTCTGGGGCATGGGGCCGTCGGCTGCTGAGCATACGAGGATGGCGCCGTCCATCTGGGCTGCGCCGGTGATCATGTTTTTGATGTAGTCGGCATGGCCCGGGCAGTCTACGTGGGCGTAGTGCCTGCTGGCGGTTTCGTATTCTACGTGCGAGGTGTTGATGGTGATGCCGCGGGCTTTTTCTTCCGGGGCTGCATCAATCTGGTCGTAGTCTTTTGCCTCGCCTCCAAATTTCTTGGAAAGGATGGTCGCAAGCGCCGCTGTCAGGGTCGTCTTACCATGGTCTACGTGCCCAATTGTCCCTACGTTTACGTGCGGCTTGGTCCGCTCAAATTTGCTCTTTGCCATTGTTGTTTTCCTTCAAAAAGAACGATTGTTAAGTTTTTCCTTGTCCGTTAAAACGGATTAAATTACTTTGCTTTTGAGCTGACAATTGCGTCAGCAACATGCTTGGGTGCTTCAGCGTAATGCTTGAATTCCATGGTATAGGTTGCACGGCCCTGTGTTGCCGAACGCAACGCAGTGGCGTAACCGAACATTTCAGACAACGGCACCTCAGCCTTGATGATCTTGCCGCCACCGCCTGGAATCTCATCCATGCCCTGCACCATGCCACGGCGGGATGACAGGTCACCCATAACCGTACCGGCATAGTCTTCCGGCGTTTCCACTTCAACAGCCATCATTGGCTCAAGCAGAGCCGGATTGGCTTTGCGTAAACCATCTTTCAGCGCCATGGATGCCGCCATTCTAAAGGCATTTTCGTTGGAGTCAACATCATGGTAGGAACCGAAGAACAGCGTTACCTTGACGTCAACCACCGGATAGCCTGCCATCACACCTACCGGCAGCGTGTCAACAATTCCCTTCTCAACCGCAGGAATATATTCACGTGGCACGACACCACCCTTGATGGCATCAATGAACTCAAAGCCCTTGCCGGCTTCCTGCGGCTCAATTTTCAGCACAACGTGACCATACTGACCGCGACCACCAGACTGTTTGACGAATTTGCCTTCGATTTCATCACAAACAGAACGGATCGTTTCACGATAGGCCACCTGCGGTTTACCGACCGTTGCCTCAACACCGAATTCACGGCGCATCCGATCAACCAGAATGTCCAGATGCAATTCACCCATACCGGAAATAATAGTCTGACCGGACTCTTCGTCGGTATGCACACGGAAAGACGGATCTTCCTGAGCCAGACGACCCAGCGCAATACCCATTTTTTCCTGGTCAACCTTTGTTTTTGGCTCAACCGCCTGGGAAATAACCGGCTCTGGAAATTCCATACGTTCCAGCGTAATCGGCGCACTCGGATCACACAGCGTTTCACCAGTAGTGGCTTCACGCAGACCGACAGCAGCAGCGATATCACCAGCGCGCACCTCCTTGATTTCTTCGCGGTTATTGGCATGCATCTGTAGGATACGACCCAAACGCTCGCGCTTGCCCTTGAGCGGGTTGAAAACCGTATCGCCGGACTTCACCATGCCGGAATAAACACGGAAGAAAATCAGTTGACCAACAAAGGGGTCTGTCATGATCTTGAATGCCAGCGCGGAGAACTTTTCATTATCGTCCGCCTTGCGGGTAGCCGGCTGCTCACTGTCATCAATCCCTTCAACAGGAGGAATATCAATCGGAGAGGGCAGGTATTCAATCACCGCATCCAGCATAGCCTGCACACCCTTGTTCTTGAATGCCGTACCGCACATCATCGGCACAATTTCACCGTCAATGGTGCGCTGGCGAAGCGCCTTCTTGATATCCTCTTCTGAAAGATCACCTTCTTCGAGGTATTTGTTCATCAGGTCTTCGCTGGATTCGGCAGCCGTTTCCAGCAGCTTTTCACGCCATTCCTGCGCGATCTCCATCAGATTTTCCGGCACATCGCGGTACTCGAACTTGGTACCCTGCGACGCCTCATCCCAGTAGATGGCTTTCATCTTGACCAGGTCAACCACACCCTCAAAGTTGTCCTCAGCGCCAACAGGCACCTGCAGTGGTATGGGGTTGGCCTTCAGACGGGAACGCATCTGGTCATAGACCTTGAAGAAATTGGCACCGGTACGATCCATCTTGTTAACGAAGGCCAGACGCGGCACGTTGTATTTGTTGGCCTGACGCCAGACTGTTTCAGATTGCGGCTGCACACCACCTACGGCGCAGTACACCATGCATGCGCCATCCAGAACACGCATGGAACGCTCAACCTCAATGGTAAAGTCAACGTGGCCCGGGGTATCAATAATATTGATATGGTGCTCGGGAAAATTGCCGGCCATCCCTGTCCAGAAGCAGGTCGTAGCAGCGGAAGTAATGGTGATGCCGCGCTCCTGTTCCTGCTCCATCCAGTCCATGGTTGCAGCACCGTCGTGTACTTCACCCAGTTTGTGATTAACGCCGGTATAAAACAGAATACGTTCGGTTGTTGTGGTTTTGCCAGCGTCAATATGCGCGGAAATACCGATATTACGATAGCGTTCAATGGGTGTCTTGCGAGCCATATTCAGTCCTAGTTTCTTTCAGATAAACAAAGCCGAGCATCACGTTCTTTTCAGAATGTGCCCGGCCTGCAAATGATTGTTTTTTGTGAACAACATCACGTTTTATGCTGCTGTTCAAATACTCAATTAAAAGCGGAAATGGGAAAACGCTTTGTTAGCTTCCGCCATCCGGTGCACTTCGTCACGCTTTCTCATTGCGCCGCCACGGCCTTCTGCCGCCTCAAGCAATTCGCCAGCCAGACGCTGCGGCATGGATTTTTCGCTGCGCTTGGCGGCAGCTTCGCGAATCCAGCGCATGGAAAGCGCCATGCGGCGAACCGGCCTGACCTCAATAGGCACCTGATAGTTGGCACCACCAACACGGCGGGACTTCACTTCAACAAGCGGTTTGCAGTTATTGATTGCAGTCATGAACGTTTCCAGAGGATCCTTGCCGGATTTTCCCTGGATAATGTCAAAAGCACCGTAGATGATATTTTCTGCTACAGATTTTTTGCCTGAGAGCATCAGGACGTTGACGAATTTCGCAACATCCACATTACCGAATTTCGGATCAGGCAGAATTTCGCGTTTTGGTACTTCGCGACGACGAGGCATTGCATTTCCTTTCTATCTTCAGTCGAGTGTTTCAAACACTCATGGCGCACCATCATGGCACACCACTTACTCGGCCATTCGGGCCGACTCACACACCACCGGCTAAAGCCGATTAAGCTTTGGCAGGTTTCGCGCGCTTGGCACCGTATTTGGAACGGGCCTGCTTACGGTCTTTCACACCCTGCGTATCCAGAGAACCGCGCACCATGTGATAGCGCACACCCGGCAAGTCTTTCACACGACCACCACGAAGCAGAACCACGCTGTGTTCCTGCAGATTATGGCCCTCGCCGCCGATGTACGAAATCACCTCAAATCCATTGGTCAGGCGCACTTTGGCCACCTTACGCAATGCGGAGTTCGGTTTTTTCGGTGTCGTTGTATAAACGCGCGTGCAGACGCCGCGCTTTTGCGGGCAGTTTTCCAGTGCGGGCGATTTGCTTTTCACCTTGACGGAAACACGCGGCTTACGAATCAATTGATTGATGGTTGGCATCGATCTTTCCAGCTATATTTATTAATTAATGTAACAATCCCGGTCACGCCCAAGACGTACCGGGGACTCTACGGAGAGATTATCTGACCGCTAGATGAGTGCCAGAGCAGGTAAAACAATGATTTAGGTCATCATCTGCCAAAGGCATACATTGAGAACCAGAGATTCTAAACCGCCTGATTGCCCAAGTCAATTCCTGTTTGCCGCCAATTTAAAAAAAACGGCAAAAAAACAACAAAAAAACCGGGGCGGGTAAAACGACTGCGATAAAAAAGGCATTCCGGATAATCCGGAATGCCTTTTTGACTGATGACGCTATCAGACCTGATCCGGATTGATGGAATCCACCTCTTCAGATGACGCACCTTCTGCGGGCATCGGGCTGAAAAGCGATTCGCGCTCCTCGCGCTCCATGGCTTCACGTTCTTCACGCTCCCAGACGCCCTTGAGTCTGCGGGCACGGTGAACAGCCAGGCCGGTACCAGCCGGGATCAGACGTCCAACGATCACGTTTTCTTTCAGACCACGCAGACCGTCGCGCTTGCCCATGATGGCTGCTTCGGTAAGCACGCGGGTCGTTTCCTGGAAGGAAGCGGCTGAAATGAACGAATCGGTTGAAAGCGATGCCTTGGTAATACCCAAAAGCACGTTTTCATGGGTCGCCGGAATTTTGCCTTCCGCAATCACGCGATCATTTTCATCGAGCAATTCTGAACGCTCAACCTGCTCACCCGTAATGTAGGACGTATCTCCTGCGTCAATCACATTCACACGACGCAGCATCTGGCGGACAATGACTTCAATATGCTTGTCATTGATCTTCACGCCCTGCAGACGATACACATCCTGCACCTCGTCAACGATGTAACGGGCAAGCGCCTCGATACCCAGCAGCCTCAGGATATCCTGCGGATCAGCCGGACCGTCAACAATCATTTCTCCCTTGTTGACAACCTGACCATCGTGGACCAGCACCTGCTTTTCCTTGCCGATCAGGAATTCATGACGGTTGCCGTCCATATCGGTGATTTCCAGACGCTGCTTGCCCTTGGTTTCCTTACCGAATGCAACGGTACCTGTCACCTCAGCCAACGTACCGGCATCCTTGGGTGAACGGGCTTCAAAGAGTTCCGCCACGCGCGGCAAACCACCCGTAATGTCGCGTGTCTTCTGTGACTCGGTCGGGATACGTGCCAGCACTTCGCCAACGGATACTTTCTGGCCATCCTGCACCATGAGCAGTGCACCAACCTGGAAGCTGATGGTAACGGAGTGCTCTGTACCTGCAATCTTGACTTCCTGGCCGCTGTCATCGAGCAGCTTGACCTGCGGACGTGCCGACTTGGTGGAAGTACCGCGACGTTTCGGGTCAATAACCACCAGGGTGGACAGACCAGTCACCTCATCCAGCTGACGGGCAACCGTCACGCCCTCTTCCACATTTTCAAACTTGATCGTACCGGCATACTCTGTAATGATCGGGCGAGTCAGCGGATCCCATGTTGCCAGCACCTTGCCTGCCTTGATGGCGAGTCCGTCATGCGCCTGCAATGTTGCACCGTATGGCACTTTATGACGCTCACGCTCACGACCCAGATCATCAGAAATAATGACTTCACCGGAACGGGAAATGACGATCTGGTCACCTTTCTCATTCGTCACATAACGCATGGTGGCGGTAAAATGAATGGTACCGTTTGAACGTGCCTCAACATTGGATGCCACTGCCGAACGCGAAGCCGCACCACCAATATGGAACGTACGCATTGTCAGCTGGGTACCAGGCTCACCGATGGATTGCGCAGCAATAACGCCAACAGCCTCACCCACATTAACCAGGTTACCCCGGCCCAGATCGCGGCCATAGCACTTGGCACACATACCATAGCGGGTTTCACAGGTCAGCGGCGTACGCACCTTGACTTCATCCACACCAAGACGGGCGATTTCCTCAACCATGTCCTCATTCAACAGGGTGCCGGCTTCATAGAGGGTTTCCTGCGTTTCCGGGTTGATCACATCATTGGCCGCAACACGCCCCAGGATACGATCACTCAAGGCCTCAATGACTTCACCGCCTTCAATCAGCGCTTTCATCACGGCACCGTTGGTTGTGCCGCAATCATCCTCGATCACAACCAGATCCTGCGTCACGTCAACCAGACGGCGGGTCAGATAACCCGAGTTGGCGGTTTTCAGAGCGGTATCGGCCAGACCTTTACGGGCACCGTGAGTGGAAATGAAGTACTGGAGTACGTTCAGCCCTTCACGGAAGTTCGCGGTAATCGGCGTTTCGATAATCGAACCATCCGGTTTGGCCATCAGGCCACGCATACCGGCCAGCTGCCTGATCTGCGCAGCAGAGCCACGGGCACCGGAGTCCGCCATCATGTAAATAGAGTTGAAGGATTCCTGCGTTGTGACTGAGCCGTCACGCTTGACGACTTCTTCCACTTTCAGTTGATCCATCATGGCCTTGCCGACATCATCACCGGTTTTTCCCCAGATATCGACAACCTTGTTATAGCGCTCGCCAGCCGTTACCAGGCCGGAAGAGTATTGCTGTTCGATCTGCTTGACTTCCTGCTCGGCAGCGGTAATCAGGTCGGTCTTGACCTGTGGCACCAGCATGTCATCAATCGAGATGGAAATACCGGCACGGGTCGCCAGCCTGAAACCGGACTGCATCAGGCGGTCAGCAAAAATAACGGTTTCTCTCAATCCGCAACGACGGAAAGACCCGTTGATCAACCTGGAGATTTCCTTTTTCTTCAGCGTGGTATTCAGCAGGGTAAACGGCAGACCTTCCGGCAGAATTTCGGAAAGCATGGCACGACCGACGGTTGTCTCATGACGGACAACACGTTTCACCATTTCACCGGTTTCATGGTCTTTCTGCAGCTCGGGAATACGAACGGTAATCCGGCTGGTCAGTTCCACTTCCTTGTTGTCGTAGGCACGGAGCACTTCCGATACATCGGCAAACATCAGGCCTTCACCCTTGCCATTGATTTTTTCACGGGTGGCATAGTACAGGCCCAGCACGATATCCTGCGACGGCACAATGGAGGGTTCGCCATTGGAGGGGAACAGAATATTGTTGGATGCCAGCATCAGCGTACGCGCTTCCAGCTGTGCCTCGATAGACAGCGGAACGTGAACCGCCATCTGGTCGCCGTCGAAGTCGGCGTTAAACGCCGCACAGACCAGCGGATGCAGCTGAATGGCCTTACCTTCAATCAGTACCGGCTCAAATGCCTGGATACCCAGCCTGTGCAGCGTTGGCGCACGATTGAGCATCACAGGATGTTCACGGATCACTTCTTCCAGAATATCCCAGACAATACCTTCTTGCATATCAACCAGACGCTTGGCCGCCTTGATCGTGGTAGCCAACCCCATCAGCTCAAGCTTGTTGAAGATAAACGGCTTGAAAAGCTCCAATGCCATCAGTTTCGGCAAACCGCACTGATGCAGTTTCAACTGCGGGCCGACCACGATAACGGAACGGCCGGAATAGTCGACACGTTTACCCAGCAGGTTCTGACGGAAACGGCCGCCTTTACCCTTGATCATTTCAGCCAGTGACTTCAGCGGACGCTTGTTGGCGCCCGTCATGGCCTTGCCGCGACGACCGTTGTCCAGGAGGGAGTCAACCGCTTCCTGCAACATGCGTTTTTCATTGCGCGTAATAATTTCCGGCGCACGCAACTCAAGCAGGCGTTTCAGACGGTTATTACGGTTAATCACACGGCGATACAGATCGTTCAGATCAGATGTGGCAAAACGGCCACCATCAAGCGGTACCAGCGGACGCAGTTCCGGCGGCAAAACCGGCAGCACTTCCATAATCATCCATTCCGGCTTGATACCGGAACGCTGGAAGGCTTCCAGTACTTTCAGTCTTTTCGCATACTTCTTGATCTTGGCTTCGGACTTGGAGTCACGCAGTTCACCGCGCAGCTGTTCCGCTTCACGGTTGATATCGATGGAACGCAGCAGCTCACGGACACCTTCGGCGCCCATCATGGCCGAAAAATCGTCGCCAAACTCTTCATAACGCGCAGCATAATCGTCCTCGGACATGATTTGCCCCTTACGCAACGATGTCATGCCGGGATCGGTCACCACATAGGCTTCAAAGTAAAGCACACGCTCAATATCGCGCAACGTCATGTCGAGCACCATACCCAGACGGGATGGCAGGGATTTCAGAAACCAGATGTGCGCAGCGGGTGATGCCAGTTCGATATGGCCCATCCGCTCACGGCGGACTTTGGCCAGTGTCACTTCAACGCCACATTTTTCGCAGATCACGCCGCGATGCTTGAGCCTTTTGTATTTGCTGCAAAGACACTCATAATCCTTGATCGGGCCAAAAATCTTGGCACAGAACAAGCCATCGCGCTCAGGTTTGAATGTACGGTAATTGATGGTCTCCGGCTTTTTGACTTCGCCATAGGACCACGATCTGATTTTCTCTGGCGATGCCAAGCCAATCTTGATCGCGTCAAATTGTTCATCCTGTTGAACTTGCTTGAATAGATCGAGCAATGCTTTCATATTTCACTCCGGTTAGGGTGTGTATACCGTCAGGAAGCCGCCCCAAACAACTTCCTGACTGACTTACTATCAGTTGCGTTCCAGGTCGATATCAATACCGAGAGAACGAATTTCTTTTACCAGTACGTTAAACGATTCTGGCATGCCGGCATCAATGACATGATCCCCCTTGACCAGGTTTTCATAAACCTTGGTACGGCCGCTCACATCATCCGACTTGACCGTCAGCATTTCCTGCAACACGTAGGAAGCGCCATACGCCTCAAGCGCCCAGACCTCCATCTCACCAAAACGCTGGCCGCCAAACTGTGCCTTGCCGCCCAGCGGCTGCTGGGTAACCAGTGAGTACGGGCCGGTTGAACGGGCATGCATCTTGTCATCGACCAGATGGTGCAGCTTGAGCATGTGCATGTAACCAACCGTTACCGGACGCTCAAATGGATCGCCTGTGCGGCCATCGTACATCGTGACCTGGTTTTTCGATGCCGTCATACCCAGTTTTTCAGCCACATCATCCGGATAAGCCAGATTCAGCATGCGGCGAATTTCGGGCTCTTTGGCACCATCAAAGACCGGCGTTGCAAACGGCACGCCTTCTTTCAGGTTTTTCGCCAACTCCAGCACTTCCTGATCGGTCAGGCTGTCCAGATCCTCCTGCTTCCCGCCTTCGGAATAAATCTGCTTGATGAAAGAACGGAGTTCCTCAACCTTACGCTTGGCTTCCAGCATTTCACCAATGCGATGTCCCAGACCTTTTGCCGCCCAGCCAAGATGGGTTTCCAGAATCTGGCCCACATTCATACGGGATGGCACACCCAGCGGATTCAACACGAGATCGGCAGGTGTCCCGTCTGCCATATACGGCATATCCTCAACCGGCACAATGCGGGAAACCACACCCTTGTTACCATGACGGCCAGCCATCTTGTCACCTGACTGCAGGCGGCGTTTAACCGCTAGGTACACCTTGACCATCTTCTGTACACCCGGCTGAAGCTCGTCACCCTGGGTGAGTTTCTTGCGTTTCTCTTCAAACGCCATATCAAACTGATGGCGTTTTTCCGCAATCGATTCCTTGATGGCTTCCAGTGACTGCGCGGTGTCCTCATCAGATGGACGGATGTCAAACCAGTGATAGCGCTCCAGATCGGAGAGATACTCCTTGCTGATTTCGGTGCCTTTTGCCAGCTTCTTCGGACCGCCATTGACTTTCTTGCCGATCAGGAGTTTGGACAGACGCTGGAAAGCATCGCCTTCCACGATACGCATCTGGTCATTCAGATCCATGCGATAACGCTTCAGCTCATCATCAATAATCTGCTGGGCACGCTTGTCACGAACGAGACCTTCACGCGTGAATACCTGTACATCAATGACGGTACCCACCATACCGGATGGTACGCGCAGCGAGGTATCTTTCACGTCAGAAGCCTTCTCACCGAAAATGGCACGCAGCAGTTTTTCTTCCGGCGTCAGTTGGGTTTCACCACGCGGAGTGACCTTGCCGACCAGCGTATCCCCTGCCTGTACCTCGGCACCGATATAAACGATGCCGGATTCATCCAGACGCGCCAACTGGTTTTCAGCCAGGTTGGAAATATCACGGGTGATTTCTTCCGCTCCCAGCTTGGTATCACGAGCAACCACGGAAAGTTCCTCGATATGGATCGAAGTATAACGGTCATCCTCAACCACACGCTCGGAAATCAGGATGGAATCCTCGAAATTGAGGCCATTCCACGGCATGAACGCCACGAGCATGTTCTGTCCCAGTGCCAGTTCACCCAGATCAGTGGATGCGCCGTCAGCGATAACATCACCTCTTTCAATCCTGTCGCCCACCTCAACGATCGGACGCTGGTTGATATTGGTGTTCTGGTTGGAACGGGTATATTTGATCAGGTTATAAATATCAACACCGACTTCACCGGCTGTGGCTTCCTCGTCATTGACACGAACCACGATACGGCCGGCATCAATATAGTCAACCGTCCCGCCACGAACGGCCTGAACCGTTGTACCGGAGTCAACCGCCACCGTACGCTCAACACCAGTACCAACCAGTGCCTTTTCCGGACGCAGACACGGCACAGCCTGACGCTGCATGTTGGCGCCCATCAGCGCGCGGTTTGCATCATCGTGCTCAAGGAACGGGATGAGGGACGCCGCAACAGAGACAATCTGGCCCGGCGCGACATCCATGTACTGGACACGCTCTGGCGACACCAGAATACTTTCACCGAATTCACGGGCAGAAACCAATTCGTCAGCCAGCAGGCCTTTTTCATCAACCGTACTGTTCGCCTGGGCAATAATGTAACGGCCTTCCTCAATCGCGGAAAGATATTCGATTTCGTCCGTTACCTGGCAATCAATCACCTTGCGGTAAGGGGTTTCCAGAAAACCGTATTCATTTAAGCGCGCATACAGCGCCAGCGAATTGATCAGGCCAATGTTCGGACCTTCCGGTGTCTCAATCGGACAGACACGGCCATAGTGGGTCGGGTGCACGTCGCGGACCTCAAAGCCGGCCCTTTCGCGAGTCAAACCGCCCGGCCCCAACGCGGATACACGGCGTTTGTGCGTGATTTCCGACAGCGGATTGGTCTGATCCATGAACTGCGACAACTGAGACGAGCCAAAGAATTCACGAATCGCCGCTGATATCGGCTTGGAGTTGATCAGGTCATGCGGCATGAGATTATCGGCTTCAGCCTGCCCAAGACGCTCTTTTACGGCACGCTCCACTCTGACCAGACCGGCACGGAACTGGTTTTCTGCCAGCTCACCGACACAGCGGACACGGCGGTTACCCAGGTGGTCAATATCATCCACCTCGCCACGACCATTACGCAGTTCAACCAGAATCTTGATGACAGCCAGAACATCATCATCTGACAGCGTCATCTCGCCATCAAGCTGCTCCAGCCCGATACGGCGATTAAACTTCATGCGGCCGACGGTTGACAAATCATAGCGATCCGGATTGTAGAAGAGTCCGTTAAAAAGCGCTTCCACGGACTCTTCCGTTGGCGGCTCGCCCGGGCGCATCATACGGTAAATGGCAATTCTTGCTGCCATCTGGTCTGCTGTTTCATCAACACGCAGCGTTTGTGACATATAAGATCCCTGATCCAGATCATTGGTATACAGGGTTTCCATTTCCTTGATACCCGCCTGGCGCAGCTTGGCAAGGGTTTCTTCTGTCAGTTCGTCATTCACCCTGGCAACGATTTCACCAGTATCCTGGTCAACAATATTTTTTGCCAGTACGCGACCGATCAGATAATCTTCGGGCACGGAAATACGGGTAATGTCGGCTGCCTCAATTTCGCGAATATTACGGGCATTGATGCGCTTGTCCTTGGAAACCAGCACCTTGCCGCTCTTGTCGGTAATGTCGAAACGGGCAATTTCACCCCGCATACGCGCCGGAACAAAATCCATCTCGGCACCTTCCGAACGCAGCGTGAAGTGGTCAAAGACAAAGAAATTTTCCAGGATCTGCTCGGCTGTCATGCCAATGGCCTTCAGGAGCACGGTAACCGGCATCTTGCGGCGACGATCAACACGGAAAAACAGGATATCCTTCGGATCAAACTCAAAATCCAGCCATGAACCGCGATAAGGAATGATACGGGCCGAGAAAAGCAGCTTGCCCGACGAATGCGTCTTGCCGCGATCGTGCTCAAAGAACACACCCGGCGAACGATGCAACTGGGAAACAATAACACGCTCGGTACCGTTAATCACAAATGAGCCGGTATCGGTCATAAGCGGCATTTCGCCCATGTAGACTTCCTGCTCTTTCATCTCTTTGACAACCGGCTTCGTCGGCGATTCCTTGTCCAGGATAACCAGACGCACCTTGGCGCGAAGCGGTGAGGCAAAGGTCAGACCGCGCTGCTGGCACTCCTTGACATCAAAAGGGGGATCACCCAGCGTATAGGAAATAAACTCCAGTCTTGCAAACCCGTTGTGTGAAACAATCGGGAAAATGGAAGCAAACGCAGATTGCAGCCCTTCACTTTTACGCTGCGACGGAATAACACCCGACTGCAAAAAGTTGTGATAGGACTCAAGCTGGGTTGCCAGCAAAAAGGGAACTTGATGGACGTTCTCGCGCTTCGCAAAAGATTTCCGGATGCGCTTTTTCTCAGTAAATGAGTAATGCATGGACACTCCGTGAGTGGCTGAAGGATGGAAAATTCAGGTTTCAGTATCAATACGGCCTATATTGAACCGGAAAACTCAAGCCTCAATCCTTTAAACCTGTTTAAGTCAACATGCCGTAACCCCTTGAAAAATCAGGGTTTTAGCAAAGAAATGCGTAAAGGAGCCAGAGCTGAACCACTTATTATAAGCGATTCAGCTATGACCCTGCTACTACCAAATTGTAAGAAATTGCAAAAATTACTTGATTTCGACTTTGGCGCCAGCTTCTTCCAGTTTTTTCTTGGCTTCGTCGGCTTCTGCCTTGGAAACGCCTTCCTTGACTGGTTTTGGTGCTGCATCAACCATATCCTTGGCTTCTTTCAGGCCCAGGCCGGTCAGTTCACGAACCGCTTTAATGACGCCAACTTTATTGGCACCAAAATCAGCTAAAACGATGGTAAATTCTGTCTGCTCTTCAGCAGCAGCAGCGCCGCCAGCAGCGCCACCGGCAGGACCGGCAACAGCCATAGCTGCGGCGGACACACCGAATTTTTCTTCAAAAGCCTTTACCAGATCATTTAATTCCATAACGGACATGGCGCCTACGGCTTCCAGGATGTCCTCTTTACTCATTGCCATTTGTAACTCCTAAAAATAGTACATTAATTCATCGTTGGTTTTGACGCACTCCAGTGGGAAAAGCTTGATATTTCCCAAGAAAGCATCGGTTTTTAAGCCGACTCTTTCTGTGCTGCCAGCGCAGCCAGGCCGCGAGCAAAGCTCGCAACAGGCGCCTGCATAACACCCAGAAGCTGTGACAGCAGGACTTCCCGGCTCGGGATATTGGCCAGCTCGGTAACAGCAGCCTTATCCAGCCGTTTTCCTGCAAAACTGCCGCTTTTGATGACAAGCCTGTCGTTGGTTTTTGCAAAGTCCTGCAGGACTTTTGCAGCCGCAACGGCATCTTTGGACATGGAATAAATCAGCGGTCCTGTCATATCGGAAGCGAGATCAGCAAAAACTGTCCCTTCCACTGCACGGCGGGCAAGCGTATTCTTCAATACCCGAAGATAAACACCCTGCTCACGTGCCTTTACGCGCAGTTGCGTCATGTGACCAACCTGGATACCACGATATTCGGCCAGTACAAGTGTTTCCGTTTCAGCTAACTGCGCGCTGACTTCCGCAACAACGGCCTTTTTGTCATTCAGATTGAGACCCACGGTCAACCTCCAAAAATAGTGCTCAAGCACCTGTCAAAAAACAGGCATCCCTCGCACCGGTTTAATACACGGTGTCCAAAGTTAGGAGTTTACTGCCGGCATATTCGCCTGAAAACTACAAAACATGTTTGGGTTCACCATCTGCGCTGGGGCGGAAATCCTTCTTCCGGTTTAACCGAAAACAATCTGTTTTCAGCCCAACGGTCTTTGACTGTCCGAATCGACCATACTGCGGCGATCCGGCCCAAAGTCATGCCCCGCCCGATCGACAGGCGGGGACTTTATTCTTGCATCAAACAGAAAGCGTCGTCTGGTCGATACGCACACCGGCACCCATGGTCGATGAAAGCGAAATCTTCCGGACATAGGCGCCCTTGCTGCTGGTTGGCTTCACCTTGATCAATGCGTCAATCAGCGCATTGATGTTTGACTTCAGGTCTGCATCAGAAAAGGACCTGCGCCCAACCGTTGCATGGATAATGCCGTTACGATCCGTTCTGTACTGGATCTGGCCAGCCTTGGCATTTTTCACGGCAACCGCCACATCAGGCGTTACTGTACCGACACGAGGATTCGGCATCAAGCCGCGCGGACCAAGAATCTGCCCCAGCGTCCCAACAATACGCATGGTGTCAGGCGTAGCGATAACAATATCAAAAGGCATGTCACCAGCCTTGATCCGCTCAGCCAGATCTTCCATACCGACAATGTCAGCACCGGCTTCTTTTGCCTGATCAGCCTTTTCACCGGTAGCAAAAACCGCAACGCGAACATCCCTGCCGGTACCGGCAGGCAGAACCACCGAGCCGCGAACCACCTGGTCGGATTTTCTCGGGTCAACGCCAAGCTGAACCGCAATATCAATGGATTCGTTGAACTTGGCCGTTGCAAATTCTTTCAGGAGCGCCAGGGCTTCATCAACCGGATACAGTTTGCTGCGATCCACTTTTTCCTTGAATGCGCGAACTTTTTTCGATACTTTAGCCATTACACGCCCTCCACTGTGATACCCATGGATCTTGCAGAACCTGCAATCGTCCGTACCGCCGCCTCAAGATCAGTTGCGGTCAGATCCGGCTCTTTGGTCTTGGCGATTTCCTCAATCTGGGCGCGGCTGATTGAACCCACCTTATCGGTATGCGGCCTTTGTGAACCTTTATCAATACCGGCAGCCTTCTTGATCAGGAATGTCGCCGGCGGGGTCTTCATCACAAAGGAAAAAGACTTGTCTGCATAAGCGGTAATCACAACCGGAATGGGCATTCCTGCTTCAAAATTCTGTGTCTGCGCATTGAAAGCTTTGCAGAATTCCATGATGTTCAGACCACGCTGACCCAAAGCAGGGCCAATCGGGGGAGAGGGATTGGCTTTACCAGCTGGCACTTGCAGCTTGATATAACCGGCAATTTTCTTAGCCATTTTATTTCCTAATTATTGTGAGTCATAGCGCCTGCCCAAAAGAGCAGGCTCCTCTTGCCGGATTTCGCAGCACAATCATGCCGCAGCGCACCGTGCTTACGCTGAAATCCTATACCTTTTCCACCTGCCCGAATTCGAGTTCGACAGGAGTGGAGCGCCCGAAAATAGTTACCAGAACCCTCAGGCGCGATTTCTCATAATTCACTTCTTCCACATTGCCATTGAAATCAGCAAACGGGCCTTCCTTGATACGAACCAGCTCACCCACTTCGTAAGAAGTCTTGGGCCGCGGCTTGTCGACACCTTCCTGCATCTGCTGGAGCAGCTTGTCAATCTCATGCTGTGGAATCGGGGTTGGTCGGTTGGATTTACCACCAATAAAGCCCGTGATTTTAGGCGTATTTTTTACCAGATGCCAGGTTTCATCGGTCATTTCCATTTCAACCAGGATATATCCCGGGAAAAAACGGCGTTCGGTAACCGATTTTTGGCCACCCTTCACCTCTACCACCTCTTCTGTCGGCACCAGTATTTCACCAAACAGGTCATTCATGCCCATGCGGTCGATACGCTCAAGCAAAGCACGGCGCACACTTTTTTCCATACCGGAATAAGCATGCACCACATACCAGCGTCTTTTATCAGAAGCATCCCTGGCACCTGTTATCGGGGCTTGTGTCCGATCTTCCTGGCTATTTTCACTCATTATCTGTTCCAGCCGAGAATGAAGTCATACAAAACCATTTCAAGCACCTTGTCTGTTCCAAACAGGAAGAGCGCCATGATGACCGCAAAACCAAAAACGATCGCAGTGACACGAATGGCATCCTTTCTTTCAGGCCAGACAACCTTTCTTGTCTCACGAACCGATTCACGCGCAAATACCAGAAAATTGCGGCCGGTTTCAGAAAACCACGCAAAAATCGCGCCAACCGCCAGACCGGCAATCAAAACACCGGCGCGCATCAGCATAGGCTTGTTTATAAAGAAATAATATCCCACTATGCCGGCAGCACACGCCAAAAGTGCGATGACAATTTTAATTTTATCGTTCATGACGCCTGCAATCTGCACAGGATGGTTTGATATACCAACTCAGCATTAATGTTCATACCGCTTCTGGCAGGGGAGGAGGGGCTCGAACCCCCAACTTTCGGTTTTGGAGACCGACGCTCTACCAATTGAACTACTCCCCTACACGGTATGAAACAGTTTTTAATATAACGACGCTTCCTCTGCGTTATGCAATAATTTTGGATACGACGCCGGCACCTACCGTTCTGCCACCTTCACGGATGGCGAAGCGCAAGCCTTCTTCCATCGCGATCGGGGAAATGAGCTTGACGGTAATGGAGACGTTGTCTCCCGGCATGACCATTTCCTTGTCTTTGGGCAGCTCGACTGATCCGGTCACGTCTGTGGTACGGAAGTAGAACTGCGGACGGTAGTTGTTGAAGAAAGGGGTGTGACGGCCGCCTTCGTCTTTGGACAGTACGTAGATTTCGCCTTCGAAGTGGCTGTGCGGCTTGATGGAGCCGGGACGGGCCAGTACCTGGCCACGCTCGACTTCTTCGCGCTTGGTGCCACGCAGCAGTACGCCTACGTTGTCGCCTGCCTGACCCTGGTCGAGGAGTTTTCTGAACATCTCTACGCCGGTGCAGGTGGTTTTGACGGTTTCTTTGATGCCTACGATTTCGATTTCTTCGCCTACTTTGATGATGCCGCGCTCAACACGACCGGTTACGACGGTGCCGCGACCGGAGATGGAGAAGACGTCTTCTACCGGCATGAGGAAGGCGCCATCAATGGCACGCTCCGGCTCAGGGATGTAGCTGTCTAAGGCATCGGCCAGGGACATGATGGATTGTTCGCCGAGTTCGCCGGTATCGCCTTCGAGGGCCAGTTTGGCGGAGCCTTTGATGATGGGGGTGTCGTCACCCGGGAATTCGTAGCGGGACAGGAGTTCACGGACTTCCATTTCGACGAGTTCCAAAAGCTCGCTGTCGTCCACCATGTCGCATTTGTTGAGGTAGACGATGATGTAGGGTACGCCAACCTGACGTGCAAGCAGGATGTGCTCACGGGTCTGGGGCATGGGGCCGTCGGCTGCTGAGCATACGAGGATGGCGCCGTCCATCTGGGCTGCGCCGGTGATCATGTTTTTGATGTAGTCGGCATGGCCCGGGCAGTCTACGTGGGCGTAGTGCCTGCTGGCGGTTTCGTATTCTACGTGCGAGGTGTTGATGGTGATGCCGCGGGCTTTTTCTTCCGGGGCTGCATCAATCTGGTCGTAGTCTTTTGCCTCGCCTCCAAATTTCTTGGAAAGGATGGTCGCAAGCGCCGCTGTCAGGGTCGTCTTACCATGGTCTACGTGCCCAATTGTCCCTACGTTTACGTGCGGCTTGGTCCGCTCAAATTTGCTCTTTGCCATTGTTGACTCCTAACGAATAAATTGGAAACCGGGCACAGCCCAACCTTCCCTGTAGCTGCTGCGTTATTCAAAAAAAATTCAAATGGTGCCCTTGACGTGGATTGAACACGTGGCCTCTCCCTTACCAAGGGAGTGCTCTACCACTGAGCTACAAGGGCACTGTCAGCCTTGCCAGTATCCGCACGGCCAAACTGGAGCGGGCGAAGGGAATCGAACCCTCATCTTAAGCTTGGAAGGCTTCGGCTCTACCATTGAGCTACACCCGCCTGATCTTCCACTACAGTCACAACCTGCTGTGCATTCTTGTGGTGGAGGGGGCTGGATTCGAACCAGCGTACTCGTAAGAGGGCAGATTTACAGTCTGCTGCCTTTAACCACTCGGCCACCCCTCCGCAAGGAACCCCAAATTATGCAGCAATATTTATCGCCATGTCAACGGGCAAAATACAATTCGTGCATTTATTTGCAAAATAAATCCGTTTCCCGGAAAAACACCGGACATCTTCCGGAAAGTTCAGCCTTTCATGGACCGGCTACCCTGCCCGTCTATATATATGAAAGCCGCAGAATGCCTGCCGTGACTCTGCTATTTAGATATAAGACGGGAAATATCAATTGCCCCTGCATAAGATGCGGTGGACGGGGTATCATAATAACAAAAATCTCATCTGGCGCTGACAGATGAGATGAAAAACAGGGCAGCACCATTCAAAAGACTGCCCCTCTCTTATATATATGAAGGAAAAACATGTCCAACCAAGAAAAACCCAAAGCGGGTTTTGTTACCCGGGCGCTGCAGGCACTGGCCGTTTTTTTGCTGATCGTCGCAATCTATTATTTCGGAAAAGCTTATTTCGGCTGATTTGCGATCCTGCCTGCACCATTATTAATCAGCCATTATCATGCACCCAGACCATCAGGGTATCCCTGGCCTTGATAGCCGATCCCGCGTTAGGGTGATTCACAATAAACACCACAGCATACCGTTCTCCGGAAGCCGCGAGCACATAGCCTGCAATGGCCCTGACATCCTGGATAGCCCCAGTTTTCAGATGCGCCTTGCCTGCCACGCTGGTTTGCCGCATGCTCCGCCATAAGGTGCCATCCATTCCTGCAATAGGCAGTGATGCCATGAATTCCGGCATGACCGGCGACTGATAGGCACTAGCCAGAATATGCCCCATTGTCTGCGGTGAAATACGCTCAACGCGTGAAAGGCCGGAACCGTTTTCAATAGTCAGGCCGTTAATTGAAATCCCTTTGGACGCAAGAAACGAACGAACCGCAAAAGCGCCTTTCTCCGGACTTGCGGGGCCATCGGACGATTTTGTACCCACAGTCATCAGCACATGACGCGCCATCACATTATTGCTGTATTTATTGACATCGCGTACCACTTCACTCAACGGGGGCGACTGCCACTCAGCCAGAAGCTGCGCATCATCCGGAACATCTCCTTCTTTGACCTGTCCGTTAAATGTACCGCCCAGCTCTTTCCACAGACTGACAAAAACCGATCGAAAAAAAGCAGAATCGCTCATGGAAGCCGGATAAACAAACCAGTTCTGATCGCCACAGGATAACGGATACTGCCCCTCAAACGTGGCTTCCTTTTCGGAAAACTGAAGGTTGATGCCCTTTTGCCAGCCATTACAGCCCCCCACATCCGTCAGGACAGGAGGAGTGATGGTCACCCCTTCCATTTCCGGGAAAGTCACCACGCTGACGGTGCCATCCAAGCCGTTCGGCTTGAATGTGACATCCAGCACCTTGTGATTTAACAGCAGTGCGTCAGGCCCTGCGTTATAAGGGCGGAAGGGGTCATTGTCAAATGCGGCCGGATCAAAATACCGGGTCTCAAATGCACTGCGATCCAATATCAGGTCTCCCTGGATTTCGCGAATACCCTTTGCCCGGATCTGGCGCAGAAAAACCCAGAAACTCTCCAGGTTGAATTTCGGGTCCCCACTTCCCCTGAAAATCAGATTGCCATTTAAGACATCCCCGTTTTGCGATCCTTTTGCGTAAACGGCTGTTTTCCAGCGATAGGCCGGTCCGAGAATTTCCAGCGCCGAATAGGTCGTGACCACCTTCATGGTGGAAGCCGGCAGATAAGGGGTCTTTTCGTTCAGTCCGATAGCCAGGATCTTGGGCTTGCCGGATCGGGAAAGTGGCTGGATATACACGCCAACCGCATCAAGCGGGATTCTGGCTTTTTTGAGTTCAAGAAGAAGCGGTTCTGGCAGCACTCCGGTTTCCTGCGCATAGCTGCTGGCAGGTAACACCAGCAATAAAGACAATACCAGAACAAGCAACATACACGTCTCCCAAAAAGCCGCCCCCCGTTTTTTTATTTTCATGCGTCAAGACCTTCTGTTGAATCCTGTTCCGGATCTGTCCCCCGATATCCTTTGGGATTCACATCCACCCTGGCATCAGGGCTGACAAAAGGAATCCGGTCAAACTGGTAAAGCAGGAATACCAGAAAAACGGTTGTTGGCATCATCAGCCAGGTATTGAACAGGCTGACCATGATCGGGAAAGAGAAGAAAAACGCCCTGACCCCGATACTGTACTGGAATCCGGCACGGTTCAAATAGGCAATGGCAACTGATCTGCGCCAGGGATCATCAGTACCGACACCGATTGAAATCATATAGCCGGCATGTGTATAAAACCGCACGGCCATGGTATTGAAAAAAAACGAGGCAAAAAAAACCAGCGCAAGCAAAATCAGCTTCATATCAAGCAGCCGCGTTGCCAACTCGGTCAAAGAAGCAAAGTTCCAGTGCCCTGTATTATCCCCCAGCCCGCTTAATGTCAGCATGCCGATCAAGGCCAGCATTGAGGTGGATGCCATGAAACTGGCGGCCATCAGTGAATTGCGCAATGTCTGGACGATCACCACTTCGGTGCCTGGGCGCGCCATGATCTTGCGCACCCAGGTCGCTCGCATCCGCGCATGGGTTCTCTGTGCAATCCGGTAGGGTGCCGCACTGCCCACAAAAACCAGGTAGATTTCATAAGCGATCATGATCAGCAGGCTGATTGCAATGCTGATCCACTCACTTGCCGGATTGTTGAAAAATTCCGCCCAGTCCATGATTTAGCTGAAAACCATCCTTGTATATGACTAACTTACCAGGAAAGTGTACCCAGGCCCGATCCTTTATCAAACCACTTTTTCGCAAAGATCGTATTTTAACTGCTTCAGCCATAAAAAGCCTGCTGTAACGGTTGGCAGAAAATACTTTACAAACGGAAACATTTTTATATAGTGTAGTCACGAGATTGTCTAAAATTTAATTTTATGGCATGCTTCGCTTGTCTTTACTCACAAGCGAGGAGCATATGCCAACACCCGCACATAGACGACACGACATTTCTGACGCTGTTTGGAAAAAGCTTGAGCCGCACTTGCCTGGGCGCGAAGGAAGTTGGGGCGGTATCGCCCACGACAACCGGCGTTTTATCGATGCCGTCTTTTGGATCATGCGCACCGGCGCACCCTGGCGAGATTTGCCGCCCGACTTTGGCGGCTGGAGCAACACCCATCGGCGCTTTATCCGCTGGCGCGATAATGGTGTGTGGGAACGACTGCTTGAAATATTGATTGATGAACCTGATTTTGAATGGCTGATGATTGACGCAAGCCATTGCAAAGTCCATCCGCATGCAGCAGGAGCCAGAGGAGGTAATCAGGACATGAGTCGTACAAAAGGGGGCTCAACACAAAACTGCATTTGGCCGTGGATGCGCATGGTATGCCGGTCAGGGCTCTTGTTACACAAGGTACAACAGCAGATTGCACTCAGGCAGTTGCCCTGATTGATGGCTTTGCTGCCGGGAAGCTATTGGCTGACAAAGGATATGACGCCGATGCGATTCTTGTCCAGGCCGAGAGACAGGGGATGATATCAGTCATTCCCCCAAGGAAAAACCGCAAAAAGCAGCGCGATTATGACAAGGAGCTTTATAAGGCCAGGCACTTGATAGAGAACGCGTTTCTTCATTTGAAGCGGTGGCGCGGCATTGCCACCAGATACGCGAAGAATGCGGCATCATTCCTTGCTGCCATTCATATCAGATGCATCTTTTTGTGGGCGTCAGTCTCGTGACGACACCATCTAAACAAAAATCGTTTTCATTTTCATTGCTTTTTTTATTAAGAATCATTACCATTTACATTAATCAATATTGACTGGTCGTATTGTGTCGGCACAAAGACCGGGACCAGACAGCCAAAAAGCAGGAAACTGAAACATGACCCTCAAACCTGATGCACAGTTACAGAAGATCTGTAATCTGGCCCAACTGAAAAAAGGTGACTCTGCCACCATCATGGGATTGGCTGATGCTGATATCGAGCGGCCGGAATATATTCGTGCCCGTCTGATGGAACTTGGTTTTTCCCAGGGCGAGAAAATCGCCATCATTGCAGAATCCTTTCCCGGCCGCGATCCAATGGCCGTGCGTATCGGTGGTTCCACTTTTGCTTTGAGGCGTCTTGAGGCATCCATGATTTATGTCAGCCAGGATACCCTCTCAAACACCTGAACCTGCCCACGATTCCACGACTGATAAATTGCGCACCATATCCATTGCGCTGGTTGGTAATCCTAACAGCGGGAAATCAGCGCTTTTCAATCGTCTGACAGGCGCCAGCCAGAAAGTGGCCAATTATGCCGGCGTGACGGTGGAGCGCAAGGAAGGTTATCTTGTCACGTCAGGCACGCCTTTCAAGGTGATTGATCTTCCCGGCACCTACAGCTTGAGTACACTGTCACCGGACGAAGCCATCACCCGTGAAGTGCTTGAAGGGTCCCGCCAGGATGACGCCAGCATTGATATGGTCGTGCTGGTAACAGACGCCAACAATCTGCGGCGCAATCTTCAACTGGTACTTGAAGTCAAATCGCTGGGTTATCCGGCCATTCTTGTGCTGAACATGATGGATATCGCCAGAAAGCGCGGCCTGGATATTGATATCAATCGCCTCTCCAGCGAACTTGACATGCCTGTCGTGGAAACCGTGGCCATCCGCTCAGAAGGGCTGTATGAACTCATCGCCCGGATAGAAGAGGAAGCCCGGTATCTGCCAGGGAAAAAGGCTCCTTCCGCATCCCGGGCTGAAGCCACATCCTCCCGTGAAAGAATCAGCCAGATATTAAACAATGTTATCCGGACACCTTCAGCTGCTGATACACTGGGAGACCGGATTGATGCTATTGTGCTTCATCCGGTACTCGGTTACCTCATTTTGGCAGTAATTCTGTTCGGCATGTTCCAGGCAGTTTACAGCTGGTCAGAACTCCCCATGGAATGGATTGAAAGCGGGGTGGAATATGCCGGCGAAATTTTCGGCAACCTTCTTCCGGATGGCATTTTAAAAAGCCTGCTGATAGACGGTATCCTGGCCGGTGTTGGCAGCGTCATCGTCTTTCTGCCCCAGATATTGATCCTTTTTCTGTTCATCCTGTTTCTCGAAGAATCAGGATACCTTCCCCGGGCGGCTTTTCTGCTTGACCGCATCATGCGCTCTGTCGGTCTTTCGGGACGCGCATTCATACCGCTTTTATCGTGTTTCGCCTGCGCCATCCCGGGCATCATGGCCACACGCACCATACAGGATCCACGCAACCGGCTGGCCACCATCATGATCGCGCCGCTCATGACCTGCTCTGCCCGGCTTCCGGTTTACCTTTTGGTCATTGGCGCTTTCATTCCCAATACCCGTATCGGTTTTTTCAACCTGCAGGGGCTGGTTCTATTCGGGCTGTATATGAGCGGCATACTCTCGGCCATGATTATTGCACTGATCATCAAGCTCTTTATCGGAAAAAACCAGTATCAGCCCCTTATGATGGAATTGCCGGCCTATCATTGGCCCAATCTGACCAATCTGCTTTTGGGTTTATGGGAACGGGCAAAGCTATTCATCACCCGTGCCGGCACCATCATTCTTGCGTTGATGGTTTTACTCTGGTTTCTTTCCAGCTTTCCCGGTGCGCCCGACCATGCCACAGAGCCTGCCATCCGGTACAGTTTTGCCGGCCAACTGGGGCATTTTCTGCAATATATCTTTGAGCCCATCGGCTTTAACTGGCAGCTTTCCATTGCGCTGATTCCGGGCATGGCCGCACGCGAGGCATCTGTTGCCGCACTGGGCACCGTCTATGCCCTGTCTGCAACCGGTGACGAACTTTCCGTTGCGCTCTCTTCCGTCATCGCCGCCACCTGGGGCTTGCCAACGGCGCTCTCTTTACTGGCCTGGTATGTTTTTGCCCCACAGTGCATTCCCATGATTATTGTCACTCGCCGGGAAACCAATTCATGGAAATATGCCGGCCTCATGACGTTTTACCTGTTTGCGCTTGCCTATCTGGCTTCCTTTGCCACCTATCGCATCACGCTGTTTTTGACAGGAGGATAACCATGCAGGTGTTTCTGGTTTCGCTCATTATTGCAGCCGCGGTCTGGATTGTCTGGAAGCATATGGCACCACGTACACTTCGCCTGTCCCTTAATCGCATCTTTATACAGATCGCCAGGCAAATGGGCTGGATAGATACTGCGGAAAAACTGGTTGAAAAAGGAAAGATGGTGGCAAACGAATCCGCCTGCGGCACCTGCAATGGCTGTCACTCCGAGCGGCAATCCGGGTGCGAAACGGCCATCCGGCCCGAAGATATCCGGAAGCGGCCATAGCGACACTCAGGCCGGGCCGTCCGGTTCAACTTCAGCATCAATACTGACAATGAATCTGGCGCTGCCCAATGGGCGGTAACCGCCCTGAAGCCACATGTTTTAATAAAGTACAAGGGCCTTTACCGCGTTTGAGGCCATTATTTCGTTCGGGTCACATGCCATTTTTTATGCGATTCGATAAAAAGAAATCGTTTTTTTTCGCCACATCTCTTGAAATCCGAAATATCCACCCATATACTTAGCACTCGTCGACCGGGAGTGCTAATAACCCTTCCGGGCGTTGCAATTGCAAAACGCCGAAATGCCCGGCCAAACCGGCTTTTCAGGGCATTTATTCCGGCACTGCAAAACCTGTTAACCATTTTTTAAGTATGAAGAGGAATTAGTGTTATGAAACTTCGTCCCTTACATGACCGTATTATCGTCAAACGCATGGACCTGGAAAAAACCACCGCATCCGGTATCGTGATTCCCGAAACCGCCGCAGAAAAACCGGACCAGGGCGAAGTGCTTGCTGTTGGAAACGGCAAGATCACGCCTGAAGGCAAAGTGCTGCCAATGGATGTCAAGGTTGGCGACCGCGTTCTTTTCGGCAGATATGCCGGCCAGACCGTCAAGGTGGACGGTGAAGAACTGCTGGTTATGCATGAGTCCGACATCATGGCGATTGTCGGCAAATAATCCCGGGAACACCTGTCAAAAAAAGAACACATACTATTTAAATCAACGGAGAAATTCACATGCCAGCAAAAGATGTTATTTTTGGCGATACCGCCCGTGCCAAGATGGTGGAAGGCGTCAATATCCTCGCCAATGCGGTAAAAGTCACCCTTGGCCCGAAAGGCCGCAATGTCGTTTTAGAGCGCAATTGGGGAGCCCCGGTCGTGACCAAGGACGGCGTTTCTGTTGCCAAGGAAATTGAACTGCAGGACAAAATCATGAACATGGGCGCACAGATGGTAAAAGAAGTCGCGTCCAAAACCAGTGACAACGCCGGTGACGGCACCACAACAGCAACCGTTCTGGCTCAGGCCATCGTCCGTGAAGGCATGAAATATGTTGCCGCCGGCATGAACCCGATGGATCTGAAACGTGGTATCGACAAGGCGGTTGAAGCCGTTGTTGCCGAACTGGCAAAAATCGCCAAGCCAACCACCACCAGCAAGGAAATCGCCCAGGTTGGCTCCATTTCCGCAAACAGTGATAATTCCATTGGTGAGCGCATCGCAGAAGCCATGGACAAGGTCGGCAAGGAAGGTGTGATTACCATTGAAGATGGCAAATCCCTCATCGACGAACTCGAAATCGTCGAAGGTATGCAGTTTGACCGTGGCTATCTTTCCCCTTACTTCATCAACAACCCGGAAAAACAGATCGCCGTTCTGGATAACCCGTACATCCTGATGACGGACAAGAAAGTCACCAATATCCGTGATCTGCTGCCGGTACTTGAGCAGGTTGCCAAAGCCAGCCGCCCGCTGCTGATTGTAGCAGAAGACGTTGAAGGTGAGGCACTGGCCACCCTGGTTGTCAACAATATCCGCGGCGTACTGAAAACCTGTTCGGTCAAGGCCCCTGGTTTCGGCGACCGCCGCAAAGCCATGCTGGAAGATATCGCCATCCTGACGGGTGGGCAGGTTATCACCGAAGAAACCGGCCTGAACCTGGAAGATGCCACGCTGGAAATGCTCGGCCAGGCCAAACGCATTGAAATCAACAAGGAAAACACCACCATCATTGATGGCAACGGTGATGGTGCCGCCATCCAGACACGCGTCAAGCAGGTTCGTGTGCTGATGGATGATGCGGCCTCTGACTATGATCGTGAAAAACTGCAGGAGCGCATTGCCAAGCTGGCAGGCGGTGTTGCAGTTATCCGCGTTGGTGCGGCAACCGAAGTTGAGATGAAAGAGAAAAAAGCACGTGTTGAAGATGCTCTGCACTCCACCCGTGCGGCGGTTGAAGAAGGCATTGTCCCAGGCGGTGGCGTTGCCCTGCTGCGTGCCCGTGAAGCGGTCAAGGTCAAGGGTGACAATGCAGACCAGGATGCCGGTATCCAGATCGTCATGCGAGCACTGGAAGAGCCATTGCGCATGATCGTGGCCAATGCCGGTGAAGAAGCCTCCGTTGTGGTCAACAAGGTCATGGAAGGCAAAGGCAACTTTGGCTACAACGCCGCTAACGATACGTACGGCGACCTGGTTGAAATGGGCGTTCTCGACCCGGCCAAGGTTACGCGTTCCGCGCTCCAGAATGCCGCTTCCATCGCTTCCCTGATGCTGACTACCGATTGCATGGTTGCTGACATTCCGGAAGACAAGACAGCCGTCAGCATGCCAGGTGGCATGGGCGGTATGGGTGGCATGGGCATGGATGGTATGATGTAAGCCATTCCCTGGCATTAACTGCTTCACTTTCAAAACCCGCAATGCGATCCATTGCGGGTTTTTTTCATGTTTTCTCCCGTTCCCTGACCGCTTTGTTTCGCCATTTTGTGCTGATCCCCTATAATGGGAAAAATCCTACTGAACTCTGTCCGCACATGTCTTCACCCTCATCAGAAGAACATCGAGAAGATACTTCACCCGAAACGCCGGACCACACCACCAATCGTATCGTTGACCGTACACGCGATGCCTGGTACCACATTCTCATCTGGTTTTTCGCTTCCGTCCTGATCGGCCTTACCGGGGTATGTGTGGCCATTGCCAGTGACTATGCCAATGAAGTCAATCTCTGGCTGCAGGAAAAACTGCACTGGTGGCTTTTACCCCTCATTCCGGCAGCCTTTGCACTTTTTGCCTGGCTGACGAATCGCTTTTTTCAGGGAACACAGGGCAGCGGCATTCCCCAGACCATTGCGGTGATTGATGATCCGGATGACCAGAAAAAAAGCAACCTGCTTTCCATTCGCAATCTGATCGGCAAAGTTGCCATGCTGCTGGGTGGCCTGGTCATGGGAGCTTCCATCGGGCGCGAGGGCCCGACGGTCCAGATCGGTGCGTCCATCAGCCACGCCTTTTATGGATATGGGCCATTCAAGACAGCAGCGCACCGGCGCGCACTGGTATTGGCAGGCGGTGCCGCCGGCATTGCCGCAGCCTTCAATACTCCCCTTGCCGGTATCATGTTCGCCATTGAGGAACTCAATAAAAAATATCCGTTCAACGCACACAGTTCCACGCTATTGACCGTGATTATTGCCGGCCTGATTTCACTGGCTGTCCAGGGCAATTACATCTATTTCGGGTCAACCAATGTTGTGCTGGACCTATCCCAGCATGTTTATGCCATTCCTGTCTGTGCCATCCTGGGAGGCGCGGCAGGCGGCCTTTTCAGCCTTCTCACACAGAAATTTTCCTTCTTTCTGCCCGGACGGTTGAGAGCCTTTATCCAGGCCCACCCCTACCTGTTTGCCGCCACATGCGGCCTTATCGTTGCCCTGCTCGGCTTTGCCACCAATGGCATGACATTCGGAACCAGCTATCAGCCGACACGAATGACACTTGAAGCCAACAACAGTCTTTTCACCTGGTACTACGGCATCTGCAAATTCTTTGCCACATTGCTTTCGACACTGAGCGGGATACCTGGCGGGCTTTTCGCGCCAACGCTGTCTGTCGGCGCCGGCCTTGGTGACAATATATCCGCCCTGCTGCCGGCCATTGCCCCCCACGGCGCCATTATCATCCTGGTTATGGCCGCTTATTTGTCCGGTGTCACACGCTCACCGCTGACTTCCTTTATCATTACCATGGAAATGACAGGAAGCAATCACATGCTGCTGTCACTGATGATAACGTCCCTTCTGGCCAGCGGTGTATCGCGCTTTATCAGCCCGGTACCTTTGTATCACGCGCTGGCGGAAAGATATGCCTACCCCGTTTCACCAGGAAAACGGCGTTCACAGGCACAACCTGACAATCCGGCCGAGAAGAACTGATCTGTTATGACACAACTAATTGATTTCCCCCCCGCATTTCTTGCAGAGATACAAGCCATCCGGCGTGATATCCATGCCCACCCGGAGGTCGCCTATGAAGAAACCCGGACCGCTGAACTGATTGCCGCCAAGCTGGAAGAAAACGGCATCACGGTTATACGCGGCATAGGGGGAACCGGCATTATCGGCAAGATTGAAAACGGCAAAAGCAACCGCTCGATTGGCCTGCGTGCTGATATTGACGCCCTGCCAATGCCGGAACTCAACGAATTTGAACACGCTTCACGCCACCCCGGGAAAATGCATGCCTGCGGCCACGACGGCCATACGGCCATGCTGCTGGGAGCCATCATTCATCTGGCAAAAACCCGCCATTTTGACGGCACCGTTTACGCCATTTTCCAACCGGCTGAAGAAAGTTATGGCGGTGCCCTTCGCATGATGAATGAAAAACTGTTTGAAACCTGTCCGGTCGATGCGGTTTTTGGCATGCACAACTGGCCTGACTATGCCGCAGGCGATTTCGCCGTCAAAACCGGTCCCATGATGGCTTCCAGTAATACATTCACCCTCACAATTCACGGGCGAGGCGGACATGGGGCACAACCCAACCACACCATTGATCCCATCATGACCGCCGTGCAGATTGCACAAAGCTGGCAAACCATCATCAGCCGCAATAAAGCGCCCGTAGATACCGCCGCGCTTTCCATCACCCAGATTCATGCCGGCAGTGCATTTAACGTCATACCGGATCAAGCCATGCTGGCGGGTACCGTCCGCACCTTTACAACCGAGGTACTTGATCTGATTGAGCGGCGAATGCGTGAAATTGCCGAACATACCGCCGCCGCATTCAACTGCCGGATTGAATTCGACTTCCAGCGAAACTACCCGCCGCTGGTCAATCATGCCGCAGAAACCGCATTTGCCATTGACGTGATGACCTCACTGGTCGGTAAAGATCATGTCATCACGAACGCCGTGCCTACCATGACAGCGGAAGATTTTTCCTTCATGCTCGAGGCCCGACCAGGCTGTTATGTATTCATTGGCAATGGTTCCGGCGAACATCGGGAAACCAATCATGGTGACGGCCCGTGCCGCCTGCACAATCCAAGCTTTGATTTCAATGACAACATCCTTCCGCTTGGAATGAGCTACTGGGTCAGGCTCGCAGAAAAATACCTGTCTTTCCCGGCGAATCCTGCCTGAAGACGAAAAAACGACAGTTTTTTGCAAAACCTGGACAAAACCCGTCATATATTCGGTATTTTTGATATAAAACGAATGCGTTCATGGTATAAATCTATCCAATAGGAAACAGTTGACGGCCTGCAACTGACCAGGCAAATTAACTCTTGTGAGCGAGGTGAAATGAAAATCAGGGACATCATGACAAGATCTGTCGTCACGGTTGAAATGGACGACAAGCTGTCTTTGGTAAAAGAGATTTTTGACAATTCAAAATTCCATCATCTGCTAGTAATCGATGGCGGCAAGCTCTTTGGTGTTGTCTCTGACCGCGACCTCCTGAAAGCCATCAGCCCCAACCTGGGTACCATGGTAGTGACCTACCGGGATCTGGCTACCCTGAACAAACGGGTTCACCAGATCATGACCCGCAAACCCATCACGCTCAAGCCGGACAATTCCATCAGCGACGCCGCTGCACTCTTTAATACCCACCGTATTTCCTGTATCCCCGTCGTTAATGACGAATTCCAGCCCGTAGGCATTGTCAGTTGGCGGGATCTGGTTAAAACCATGCTGCCAAAACCGGAACTCTGACCGGTATCAGTGCAGGAAAAATGAATACAGGCCGAGTGCTGTCCCAACTGCCGTCAGAATAATGATGCACCACGCCAGGCTGATGGCGTGGGCGTTGTTTAACTATCCGGCAAGGTTCCACCGGGATTTCAGATGGCTACGATGTGGGCGGGTCAGAATCTCCCATGATGTGCACAGGCCAATGCAATTGGCCAAAAAAGCGCCCACACCATAAAGACGGTTTCCTGTCATGCCGGCTCTTTCGACCTTTTGCAGTCCGGAATACAGTAGCCATAGAGTGCCAGCGTGTGATCCACCATTTCAAAACCATATTTTCTCGCAACCGCATGCTGGCGCTTTTCTATCTGGTCATCATGAAACTCCTCCACCCGGCCACAGTTTAAGCAAACGATATGATCATGATGGGTTCCCTCATTGAGTTCATACACTGCCTTGCCGGTTTCAAAGAAATTACGGGTTAACAACCCGGCCTGCTCAAACTGAGCCAACACCCGATAGACCGTAGCCAGGCCGATTTCCAGGTTGTCAGTAATGAGAAGACGATAGACATCTTCAGCACTCAGGTGTCGTACCGGATTCTGCTGAAAAATTTCCAGAATCTTCAGTCGGGGCTGGGTGGCCTTGAGTCCGCTTGCCTTGAGTTCAGCCGGATTATTGTTGTCTACAGGATTTTTACTCATCATGAAATTCACTTAAAAGCATAAAATTCTTCCTATTTTTCCCATCTGCTTTATCATATAGTGTTTGTTTGTCCAGCTCAATGAATTGCAACAAGGAATAAATCGCACAATGCACACAACATTGTCTTCAAAATGGCACTGGCCGACCCTCATTATGATGGTCATTTTACTTGCCGGCTGTGGTGTCACGACAAAAAAAACCTTCCTTGGAGAGCCTGTTCAAAAAACTGTCAATAATGCAGTGCCTGTTTCATCCGATGAATCCAGGCAGACTGCTTCAGATGAGCTTTCCCGTAATCCGGCGCTGAATTCAGCCGAAGCAACCGGTGTGCAGAAACTCCTGAACATCATCACGCCTTACCGTATCAATATCCAGCAGGGCAACTTCGTCTCACAGGAAATGCTGGCACGTATCCAGCCGGGCATGACAAAAGAGCAGGTTCGTTTTGCACTGGGGACACCGCTTCTGACAGACCTTTTTCACTCTGCCCGCTGGGACTATCTTTTCCGGCTGCAAAAACCCAATGGCCAGATAACCAATAACCGCGTCATCATTTATTTTGAGGACAATCGCGTCGCACGCATTGTCAATGACCCGCTGCCGGAAGAAACCCAGTATCTTGAAACCATTGCCGGACCGGCGCCGAAAAAGAAAGTGAAAGACAGCGAGAAGAAAGCCGCTGCTGATACAGACAAACCCCAAGAGTCCAGGCAAACAGACACGCCTGTATCAGATGAGACACCTTCTGTAACCGATACGTCCGAAGCCACAACGGAAGCCGTGGAACATTCATCCACCTCACCGGAAACGGATCGTCCGGTTCCTGCCGTGACCGATACGCAAGAAACGGCGCCATCAACAACAGAAACCGTCATCACCACCCCGGGCGAAACCTACCGTTCTGCCCCAGCGGTGACAAGCACGCCTGAAACCGCGCCATCCCGTATAGAACCCGTGGAAACGACACCGGTGGAAAGAGAAACTTACCGGCCCGCGCCAGCAGAAACCCGTTCCCATGAAAGAGAAGCGGTGTCAACGGAAACGACGGTACCGGCAGCAACAAAAGTCGAACCGGTACGCACGCACACGCCGGAACCGGTGAGACAGGAAACGCCGAGAAAAGCGGCAACAACCACGCAAGCTGTCTCGGATGAGCCGGAAGATGATTTCAGGGCAGCACCTAATTCAACCATGCAGCTTCATGAACTGATGCAGCCACAATAACAGAAAGACATGAATCCAATGAAAATTGCCATTGCAGGCGCCAGCGGCCGTATGGGGCGCATGCTGATTGAAACGGTTCTGGATGCCGAAGATACTCGCCTGGTTGGCGCACTTGATGTGGCAGGTTCTGCCAGTATCGGCAATGACGCCGGCCTTTTCCTTGGCAGGCAAACCGGTGTGCCGATTGAATCGGATCTTGCAAAAAGCCTGAAAGATGCCGAATACCTGATTGATTTTACCCGTCCGGAAGGCACACTGGATCACTTGGCATATTGTGAAAAACACGGCATTAAAATGGTTATCGGCACAACCGGGTTTGATGATGCCGGCAAAGCGAGAATTGCAGAAGCCGCCAAAAAGATTGCCATTCTGTTTGCGCCCAATATGAGTGTAGGGGTCAATGTCACCATGAAACTCCTGGAACTGGCCGCAAAGCATTTTTCCCAAGGGTATGATATTGAAATTATCGAGGCACACCACCGTCATAAAATTGATGCGCCTTCCGGCACTGCCCTCAAGATGGGTGAAGTTATTGCAGATGCGCTGGGCCGTGACTTAAAGGCGTGCGGCACCTTTACCCGGGAAGGCATCACCGGAGAACGCGATCCTTCCTCCATCGGTTTTGCCACTGTCAGGGGCGGGGATATCATTGGTGACCACACGGTGCTTTTTGCCGGTATTGGCGAGCGCGTCGAGATCACCCATAAATCGGCCAGCCGCGTTTCTTATGCGCTGGGAAGCCTGAGGGCAACCCGTTTTCTGGCTGACAAGGCAAACGGCCTTTATGACATGCAGGATGTGCTAGGCCTAAAAGACAAGTAACGATCCGGCCTGTCTTTTCACCCGAATGCGGCAGCCACTCACAAAGGCTGCCGTTTTAACTTGAAAAAGATTCAGGCCGGCTCGAGTATGACACAGGCGGTTTCAACTGCCAGGGCACATCATCGTGATGTGGTGTTTTAAACCAATTTTTCTCTTTTTATCCATGCAAGACAAATACAGTCCATCCGATATCGAAAAAGCCGCCCAGGCTCACTGGAAGGCAACGGACGCCTACAAGGCCATCGAAAACGATCCCCGCTACCCCAAAGGGAAATTCTATGCCTGTTCCATGCTGCCGTACCCTTCAGGGCGCCTTCACATGGGGCATGTGCGCAATTACACAATCAATGACGTCATGTACCGCTACCTGCGCATGAATGGCTATAACGTCCTGCAGCCCATGGGCTGGGATGCTTTCGGCATGCCGGCGGAAAATGCCGCCATGGAAAACGGGGTGCCGCCCGCGCAATGGACCTACGCCAATATCGCCTACATGAAAGAACAGCTGGAATCCATGGGCTTCGGTATCGACTGGTCACGCGAAATCACCGCCTGTGATCCGGATTACTACAAGTGGAACCAGTGGATATTTCTCAAGATGCTGGAAAAAGGCATTATCTACCAGCGAACCGGTACAGTGAACTGGGACCCCGCTGACCAGACTGTTCTCGCCAATGAGCAGGTAGTTGACGGACGTGGCTGGCGCTCCGGCGCACTGATTGAAAAACGCGAAATCCCGATGTACTACGCCCGCATTACCGACTATGCGGAAGAGCTGCTGGACTATGTCGAAAACAAGCTGCCTGGATGGCCTGAGCGCGTCAGGATTATGCAGGCCAACTGGATCGGCAAGTCCATTGGCGTGCGTTTTGCCTTTCCGCATGAAATCACTGACGAAAATGGCACGCTGATTGGTGACGGCAAACTGTGGGTATTTACCACACGGGCAGACACCATCAAAGGCGTCACCTTCTGCACGGTGGCGCCCGAACATGAACTGGCCACTTTTGCAGCAAAAAACAATGCCGAACTGGCTGAATTCATCGAGGAATGCAAACGCGGCAGCGTCATTGAGGCTGATCTCGCCACCATGGAAAAGAAAGGGATGCCCACCGGCCTTTTTGTCAAACACCCGCTTACCGGTCAACTGGTTGAAGTCTGGGTGGGCAATTATGTGCTGATGAGCTACGGTGACGGCGCTGTCATGGCGGTTCCGGCGCATGATGAACGCGACTTTGAATTCGCCCATAAATACAGCCTGCCCATCCGCCAGGTCATTGCGGTTGAAGGCAAGGTCTTTTCCGAGCTCACCTGGCATGACTGGTATGCCGACAAGGACAATGGCGTCTGCATCAATTCCGGGCGGTATGATGGACTGCATCATCAGGAAGCCGTGGATGCGATTGCAAACACCCTCGCTGAAATGGGGCTTGGTGAAAAAACCGTGACCTGGCGTCTGCGTGACTGGGGCATTTCACGTCAACGGTACTGGGGAACGCCCATCCCGATCATCCATTGCCCGGATTGTGGTGCCGTCCCTGTCCCTGAAAAAGATCTGCCGGTCATCCTGCCGGAAGGGCTGGTGCCTGATGGATCGGGCAACCCGTTAAACCGCGATGAATCCTTCCTGAAGGTATCCTGCCCGGTTTGCAGCAAGGATGCCCGCCGTGAAACCGACACCATGGATACCTTTGTCGATTCCTGCTGGTACTTCATGCGTTACTGCTGCCCGGACAACAAGACGGCCATGCTCGATGAAAGGGTCGACCACTGGATGCCCATGGACCAGTATATCGGCGGCATTGAACATGCGGTCATGCATTTGCTGTATGCCCGTTTCTGGACCAAGGTCATGCGTGACTTTGGCCTCGTCACATTTGATGAACCCTTTGTCAAGCTGCTGACACAGGGCATGGTGCTCAATGAAACCTACTACAGGGAAGAGGCATCCGGCCGCAGAATCTGGTTCAACCCGGAAGACGTGGAACTGCTTCTCGATGACAAAGGCCGTCCGCTTTCCGCAAAACTGAAAAGCGACAATGCCCCCGTGATGATCGGCGGCACCGAAAAAATGTCAAAATCCAAAAACAACGGTATTGATCCGCAGGCACAGATTGAACAGTATGGCGCAGACACGGCTCGTCTTTTCACCATGTTTGCCTCACCGCCCGAGCAGACACTGGAATGGTCCGGCACCGGTGTGGAAGGTGCCCAGCGCTTCCTGCGCCGCGTCTGGACTTATGCCTATGCCAATGCCCAGGCGATTGCTGGCGGCTCAGACGAGATACCGGCTGATTTGCCGGACACACACAAAAATATCCGTTTCCGGATTCACCAGGTCCTGCAGCAGGCCAATCATGATTATGCGCGCATACAATACAACACCGTTGTTTCCGCCAGCATGATCATGTTAAATACCCTTGAGGGTGCGAAACTGGATGATTCCGGCGCATCCCATGCCGTTGTCCGGGAATGTTTTTCCATTTTCCTGCGGGTACTGTACCCGATCGTGCCCCATATCACCTGCATCCTGTGGCAGGATCTGGGATACGTGAAAACCCGGGGAGAAATTCTCGATGCGCCATGGCCGCAGGTCGATACGGCAGCACTGGAACAGGATGAAATTGACATGGTCATCCAGGTCAACGGCAAGCTGCGCGGCAATATGCGTATTGCCAAGGATGCAGACAAGGCAACCATTGAGGCAACAGCACTGGCCAGCGAAAGCGTGGCAAAATTCATCACCGGCTCCCCGAAAAAGGTAATTGTCGTTCCTGGCAGATTGGTCAATATTGTTGTATAACCTTTTTATGGGAACAAACCGGAAAATGAAACGCCATTCACTTTCTTGCTCGGCACTGATTGCATTGATCGCCACGCTTATGCTTTCTGCCTGCGGCTTTGCCCTGCGCGGAACGGGCGGCGATTTCAGGCTGCCATTTGAAACACTGTATATTAATGTGCCGAATACTGAATATTTCGGCGCCACACTAAAACGCCAGATCGAAAGCACCGGCACCAAAGTCATCAAGGACCGGAAACTGGCTGATGCCTCGCTGGAAATCCTGGAGCGAAGCAGAGATAGGGAAACCCTCTCCCTGAGTACGGCAGGCCGTGTGCGTGAGTATGCGCTTTTCTATACTTTCCGCTTTCAGGTAAAGGACAAGGAAAACCATATCCTGCTCGATCCGGTGGAAATCCGCCTGAGGCGTACCCTGACCTACAGCGAATCACAGGCTTATGCCAAGGATAAAGAAGAAGAAATGCTGTACGAAGATATGGAAAATGACGTGATGCTCCAGCTTATCCGGCGCCTGGCCAACATTGAGGTTCCCGACCTCACAGACGATACCGAGCCTGACCTGTAACATGACCTTATTTTGATCAGGAAATATGCAATTACGCCCGGAAGCACTTGACGCCCACCTTGAAAAAACACTGGCCCCCCTTTATGTGATCGCCAGTGACGAGCACCTGTTGCTGCTGGAAGCCGCAGATAAAATCCGGGAAACCGCCAGAAAGCAGGGATGTACGGAACGGGAGATCCTTACGGTTGAGCGCGGTTTCAAATGGGGTGAACTTCAGGCGGCAAACAGTGCCATGTCGCTTTTTGGTGACAAAAAGCTGATTGAACTGCGCATTCCGACGGGCCGTCCGGGAAAAGAAGGCAGCCAGTCACTGCAGCAGTATGCGGCCGAACTGCACCCGGATAATGTCACCCTGATTACCCTGCCAAAACTGGACTGGTCCACCCGGAAATCCGCCTGGGTAAGCGCCTTGCAAAAAGCCGCTGTGCACATCGACATCCCCATAGTGGAGCGCGCCCAGCTGGGCGGCTGGATTGCTTCCCGCCTGAAATCACAAAACCAGCATGCCGATACAGCAAGCATTGATTTTCTGGTCAACCGGGTGGAGGGCAACCTGCTGGCCGCGCACCAGGAAATACGCAAGCTCGGGCTGTTGTACCCGGAAGGCAAACTGGATTTTGAGCAGATCAAGGAAGCCGTTCTCAATGTGGCACGTTATGACGTGTTCAAGCTCAATGAAGCCATGCTGACCGGCAACACCTCCCGCTTTGTCCGCATGATGGAAGGCCTCAAGGGAGAAGGCGAACCGCTTCCGCTGGTGCTGTGGACCATAACAGAAGAAATCCGCACCCTGTTAAGGCTCCAGACCGGTATTGCCCAGGGGCAGGCTGCCGGCAGCCTGATGAAAAGCCTGAGAATATGGGGCCCTCGCGAAAAACTGATTACCGCCGCCTTGCGCCGTCTGAATACCGACACGCTCTTACAGGCACTGCAACAGGCCGCCCAGGTAGACAAGATCGTCAAGGGACTGCGGGTAGACACCCTGTTGGATGATGCCTGGGATGTCCTGCTCCAGCTTGGCCTTGCTGTTACGCGAAGTGGCGCAAAATCCGCCTAAAACGCGTACAATTCCCCTTTAATTGCTTTATCAGGCAAACAAGCCAACCCGGAATATGAATATCAAGGAATACATGAGCCGTATTGGCCAGGAAGCACGCAAGGCATCCCGTGTCATGGCAAAAGCCAATACCGCTGTCAAAAACCAGGCCCTTGCCGCCATAGCGGCTGCTATCCGCCGTGACGCGGAAAACCTGCTGCAAGCCAACGAAAAGGACCTTGCCGCCGCCCGTGCAAACGGGCTGGAAGCCGCCCTGCTGGACCGGTTGACGTTAACACCATCTGGCATTGCCACCATGGCAGAAGGGCTTGAGCAGATTGCGGCACTGCCTGATCCGGTGGGTGAAGTCACCAATCTCAAATACCGGCCAAGCGGTATCCAGGTCGGCCAGATGCGTGTGCCGCTTGGCGTCATCGGCATCATTTACGAGGCGCGTCCCAACGTGACTGTGGATGCGGCGGGGCTGTGCATCAAGAGCGGCAATGCCACCATCCTGCGCGGCGGCTCCGAAGCCATCCACTGCAACCAGGCTTTAGCCGCATTGGTACAGGAAGGACTTGCCAGTGCCGGATTGCCTGAAACCGCGGTACAGGTTGTAAAAACAACGGACCGTGCAGCCGTGGGTGAACTCATCACCATGCCCGACTACGTGGATGTCATTGTCCCGCGCGGCGGAAAAGGCCTGATTGAACGCCTGATGCGCGATTCCCGTGTCCCCATGATCAAGCATCTGGACGGCATCTGCCATGTTTACATTGATGACAGCGCCGACAGGGAAAAAGCACTCGCCGTTTCATTCAATGCAAAATGCCAGCGATACGGCACCTGCAATACCATGGAAACACTCCTTGTTTCACGCCATGTCGCCCCGGAAATCCTGCCGGCGCTGGCAACGCTGTACGAAGCGGAAAAAGTGGAATTGCGCTGCGATGAAACCGCCATGAAAATTCTGGCCGGCTATCCCTGGCTGAACGCCGCAACAGAAGAAGACTGGCAGACGGAATACCTGGCGCCTGTTCTTGCCATCCGGGTTGTCGACGGACTGGATCAGGCAATAGACCATATCAATACCTGGTCTTCACAGCATACGGATGCCATCATCACGGAGAACTACAGCCATGCCCAGCGCTTTTTGCGGGAAGTGGATTCCGCATCTGTCATGGTCAATGCCTCCACCCGTTTTGCGGATGGTTTTGAATACGGCCTGGGTGCCGAAATCGGTATATCCAATGACAAGCTGCACGCCCGCGGCCCGGTCGGTCTTGATGGGCTCACCTCACAGAAATATGTCGTTTTAGGCCACGGCGAAATCAGAAAGTAAATCTTACCTACCGGGATTTCAGGGTGAAATCCCGGTTTCACGGAAAAAAGGTCCTCCATGTCTTATTCTTATTTTTGCACCTGCCCTCGTGGGCTTGAAGCGCCTCTGGCAGAAGAGCTTGCTGAAATCGCTGAAAAAAGCACGTCTCTTAACATTCATGCCCAGGCCCAGGGCGGCGTTCATTGCTCAGGCACGCTGGAAGATGGCTGGCTCATCAACCTGCATTCCCGGATTGCCTCACGCGTTTTGCTTCGCATCGCGCAAGGGGCCTATCGCAATGAGGATGACATCTACAATCTGGCACTCGCCCAGCAATGGGAAAACTGGTTTGACGTTGACTGCACGATCCGGATTGACGTAACGGCTGTCAAATCCCCGCTGAAAAGCATCAGTTTTACCACGCTCAAAATAAAGGATGCGGTCGTTGACCATTTCCGCAACCGTTTCGGGAAACGCCCGTCCATTGACACCAAAACGCCGGATGTCCATATTGTGGCATTTCTCAATCCCAGTCATGTCACGCTGTATCTCGATACCTCAGGGGAATCGCTTTTCAAACGCGGCTGGCGGACAAAGAAAGGCGACGCGCCGCTGCGGGAAAATCTGGCTGCAGGGCTTTTACGTGCTGCCGGCTGGAAACCGGGCATGGTGCTCTTTGACCCGATGTGTGGTTCCGGTACCATCCTGGCAGAAGCCGCACAGATACTTGCCGGCATCCCTCCCGGGATAAACCGGCGCTTTGCCTTTGAAAAGTTCACCGGTTTTGATGCCAAAAAATGGGAAACCATGAAACAGGCGGTAAAGCCACGCCCACTACCGGCAGAACCGACCCTATTCGGCAGTGATATTTCCGGTGACATGATTGCCATGGCCCGGCACAATATGGCAACAGCCAACGTGCCTGTTGATATCCCCTTAAAACAGATTGAGGCCCAGGAAGTCCAGCCGCCAAGCGATACCCCCGGCATTATCCTGACCAATCCTCCCTACGGAGAACGTATCGGCGTACGGGGAGACCGGACAAAAGAAGCTGATGACATGGCAACCCTTTTTTACAGTGCACTGGGATCAACTCTCAAACAGCGCTTTCCCGGCTGGAAGGTATTTCTTTTTACCGCCGATCTGGATGTGCCGAAAATGCTGCGCCTGAAAGAATCGAGAAAAACCCCGTTTTTCAATGGCGCCATTGAGTGCCGCCTGTTCCGTTTTGACATGATTTCCGGTTCAAACCGCCGCAAATCTTCTCAGCCGGACAGCCCGCAGGAAACCGCCTCACCGGAATAATGAGACTGGTAGTATCGTGAAACCGTTAAAAACACTGCTTATTGATAATTACGATTCTTTCACGCACAACCTGCACCACCTCATCACTTGCGTCAATGGCACGCCGCCAGTCGTGATCCGCAATGATGAAAAAAACTGGCAAAACGATTATCTTCGCTACTTTGACAATATCGTGATTTCCCCTGGCCCGGGACGACCGGAAAAAGCAGCGGACTTTGGCCTTTGCCGCGATATTATCGAGTCCGCCGCCATTCCGGTACTGGGCATATGTCTGGGGCACCAGGGGATATGCGCGATTCACGGGGCAACAATTGATCTGGCCCCCGAGCCACGGCACGGGCGAATCTCCCCCATTACCCATCAGCAGAAAGACCTTTTCCGGAATATCCCCTCCCCGTTTTCAGCCGTTCGCTACCACTCGCTGGCAGTCTATGACCTGCCGGAAACACTGGAACCGCTTGCCAGGTCGGAAGACGGGCTCGTCATGGCGGTTGCTCATCGAAGCAAACCGCTCTTTGGCGTCCAGTTCCATCCCGAATCCATCTGCACCGAACACGGGAAAACCCTTTTTACGAATTTCGCAGAAATAACCCGCACAAGGCAAAAAGAGAAAAAGGGGCATATTTCGTCACCCATGCCGGAGAATCTTTTCTCCTCTCCCCATGCAAACACACTCACTCTCCCAAAGGAAAAACAAAAAAAACACTACACGGTACTGCATGAACAACTGCCAGCCACCATTGACGCCGAAACGCTTTTCAATACCATTTTCAGACAAAGCGCCTATGCCGTATGGCTTGACAGCAGCCGCAGGGGATATGGCTCGGGCCGCTTCTCCATTTTATGCGATGCCGGTGGCCCCCTTGGACGCATCGCCAGCGCAGATGTCCAAAAACAATGCATCTCGGTAACGACCACAGAAAAACATGAGCTGATCGAAGACGATTTTTTCAACTGGCTGGAAAAGGATCTTGACGCATACGATATCAGCACGCCCGATACCCCTTTTGAATTTGCACTGGGCTGGGTTGGCTATATCGGTTATGAAATGAAATCCCTTACCGAAAAAGTCCAGGGCCCGGTTTCCCCGTTTCCTGACGCCTGCCTGCTTTTCTGTGACCGGGCGGCAGTAATTGACCATGAAGAAAACCGGATATGGCTGGTGGCACTATCCGACAACGCCTCCGGGGAAAATGCCCGGGCATGGCTGGAGCAAACCCGCAGCAAACTGATGTCCACGGACACGCCCTGGACAGCGCCTGCCCCGCTGCCGCGCAAACTGGCGCTGGAAACGCCCCTGAAGCTGCGTCATGAAAAAGCAGACTACCTTGATCTGATAGCACAATGCCAAAAAGCACTGAGACAGGGAGAAAGCTATGAAATCTGTCTGACCAATATGGCCGAAGCATCCTGTCGCGCTGATCCGTGGACAGCATGGCGCATGCTGCGTCAAATCAATCCGGTGCCCTACGGAGCCTACCTGCAGCTGGGTGATATTGCCGTGCTGAGCTGTTCACCCGAGCGTTTCCTTTCCATCTCACGTGACCGGGTCATCGAATCCAAACCCATCAAGGGAACACGTCCCCGTGCTGAAAATCCGGCCATCGACAGGCAACTCATGAATGATCTGGCAGCAAGCGAAAAAGAAAAAGCGGAAAACCTGATGATTGTCGATCTGGTCAGAAATGACCTGGGGCGGATTGCCCGGCCAGGATCTGTAACCGTATCCCGCCTTTTTGATATCGAATCATACCAGACCGTGCACCAGATGGTCAGCACCATTTCCGCCCGGATACAGGATGGCATTTCCGCCAGCCAGTGTGTCCGTGCGGCGTTCCCCGGCGGCTCCATGACCGGCGCGCCCAAAAAGCGGACCCTGGAGATCATTGACCGTCTGGAGGCCGGTCCAAGGGGAATTTATTCCGGTGCGCTTGGCTACTTTTCACTTTGCGGCGCGGTTGACTTAAGCATTATCATCAGGACACTGGTCATGTCTGACGGGAAGCTGTCATTCGGTGTGGGGGGTGCCATTACAGCCCTTTCCGACCCGGAGGAAGAATTCGAGGAAACCCGTGTCAAGGCACGTGCGTTTTTAACCCTTTTTGATGCTGATTTCAGCGACTGCTGACAAAACATATCATATGGACAATACTCCGCTCACTTACCGTTATACCCGCAAAGGGGAGTTGCATCGGGTAACCGACACGGAAAATCGCCTGCTGGTTGCAGACTCCTTCCTGGTGGATAACGGCATGGCTCGCGCCCCGGAACGGCATGCGGCACGCTTTGTTAACAGTTGCCTGTTCTTTGCCGATCTGAAAACCAGCGAACTGGCCCGTTTCTGGCAACTCGCCATGCAACAGATCCCCGTAGGGGGCCTGTGGTTTCCCCGTGTTGAAATGGCTGGCCCGAAAAAGGCGCCCCTGCTCCAGATTCGCATTCGCCCTGCTCCTCAGTTGCAAAGTGAAGCACGCCTTGCCCATGGCGAAACAAGAGACCGCCGGCGCCATCCCCGGCACAAAGGACCGGATATTTCACTCCTGGACAAACAAAGACAGCAAATCATGGCAATGGGGGCAGATGAAGGGATTCTCTGCACACCCGGGCAGTATCTGCTTGAAGGGCTTTTCAGCAGTATCCTCTGGTGGGAAAACGGCACGCTTTGTCAGACACTACCATCAAAACGCGTCCTCCCCTCCATCACCGCCACCCTTCTCAGGGAAGTCGCCATCAAGCGCCATATCCCTTTTGCCTGGCGCTTCAGGAAATGGCAGGAACTGGATGGCTGCGAAACATGGGTGGTGAATGCGCTGCACGGTATCCGCCGGGCGATCAACTGGCCGCTTGCGCCCTGGCACACACCCGCCCATACTGATCGTGATGACTGGCAACTGGCGCTCAATCAGCATGCTCTGCGTCCTGTCGCTTCTGAATATCCTCTCTGATGGAGCAGTCCGTGAAACGCCTGTGTGGTTTTCTTCTCTTTGCCTTTCTCTTCAGTTCTGCGGTTGCCCAAACGCGCTTTACGCTGCCAGGGGTATCTGAAAATTACCTGGCTGAAATTTCAGTCATCTGCAAAAAAGATGAATGCGGTGGACCGGGTGAAATCAAACTGTTCAGCAAAAAAACCGGAAAACTGTTCCAGACTTTTCACTCCGATGATCTTTTTTTCTTTCCATCCGCCGATGGTCAGCCGTCGGTCAGTGTCGTTGAGCTTTATGGCGAACAGAGTGTCCTGATTTTTGACGATTTCAATTTTGACGGCCATGAGGATATCGCCATCCGGAACGGCAACGAGTCAGGATACGGCGGGCCATCCTACGATGTGTACGTCTACAACATCACCCGGAAAAAATTCATGCCCAGCGAAGAACTGACCGCACTGGCCCATGACAATCTCGGGATGTTTCATGTCGACCACCAGCGAAAACGGCTTGTCACGTTCAGCAAGTCGGGCTGCTGCTGGCATCTCGCCACAGAATATGAAGTCGTGCCGGGCAAAGGCCTGCTCAAGGTTTATGAATTCGAGGAAGCGATGACCGCTTCCGGTGACATGATTGAAGTCACCGCCCGCACCCTCGTGAACGGGCAATGGGTCATTGAGTCAAAACGTGTCCCGACGGCAGCATACTATCCGGATGAAACAGCGGAAAAACCCTAGTTCCCCGCTACCATCATGTTTTCAATCAGGATGGAACCGGACTCACGCCCCCCGCGGTTAATCACATCAGCACCAATTGCCACGATCTGGGCAAACATGTCTTTCAGGTTGCCGGCAATGGTAATTTCCTGCACCGGGTACTGAATAACACCGTTTTCCACCCAGAAGCCGGATGCACCACGCGAATAATCACCCGTGACATAATTGACGCCCTGCCCCATCAGGTCGGTCACCACCAGGCCCCTGTCAAGCTTTTTCAGCATGGCGGCAAAATCATCCGTTTTCCCTGTCTGTGATGACGTGAAAAAGAGATTATGCGCACCGCCGGCATTGCCTGTTGTTTTCATGCCAAGACGCCGTGCCGAGTAGGATGAAAGAAAATAACCCTGGACAATACCGTTGCTGACAACATACCGTGCTGTTGTTCTCACACCCTCATCATCAAAAGGTGATGAGCCGGTGGCGCCAATAATATGCGGATCCTCAAAAAGACTGATATGTTCCGGGAAAACCTGCCTGCCCAGTGAATCCACCAGAAAGCTGGACTTGCGATACAGCGCACCGCCTGAAACCGCATTGACAAACGCGCTCATCAACCCGATCGCAAGCGGCGCCTCAAAAAGTACCGGGCAGCGCTGCGTCTCGATCTGGCGGGCATTCAGTCGGGCCAGCGTCCGCTCGGCCGCATACCGCCCAACGGATTCGGGTGAATCCAGCTTGTCCGGATTGCGCGACGTGGTGTACCAGTAATCCCGCTCCATCCCGGCACCTTCCCCGGCAATGGGCGCAACAGAAATCGCGTGACGGGTGTAAGGATATCCACCCATGAACCCCTGCGAATCGGCCGTAATGAAATGGGAATGCTGGACCGTTACCGTCGCACCTTCACTATTGGTAATCTGTTTATCCACATCAAACGCTGCCGCTTCACAACGCTGAGCAATCTCTACCGCTTCATCTGTTGTAATCCCCCAGGGATAATACAACTTCAGGTCAGGCGGATTTTTCTCGATCATGTCTTCATCCGGCAAACCTGCGCTTTCATCTTCTGCCGTAAAAGAGGCGATGTTATACGCTGCCTCTACGGTAGCCCGCAACGCACTTTCCGAAAAATCCGCGGAAGTCGCGTTACCGCTGCGTCTACCGATATAAACCGTCACACCTACCGCTTTATCCTGGTTTCGCTCAATGGTTTCGATATCCCCCTTGCGCACACTGACAGACAGACCATTGCCGTCACTCACACCAACAGCAGCGGAGGAAGCTCCTTTTTCTCTGGCATAACGCAGCACATCTTCTGCAATCTGTTTCAACTGGTCCCGGGTATGGACGAAAACGGAATCATTCATGATCATTCTCTTTTTCATGACAGGTCAAGGCTGTTATGATAACAGCCAATTCAAAATGATTTTGTGCGCTTTCGCAGAACACCTTATGCCTAACTCAAATCGTGGTTCGACCGGCTTTCAGTCAGCTGAATTCGAAGAAGAATACACCAGACCGTCCAAATCCCAGAAAAAGCGTGACATGACAGCGCTACAAAAGCTGGGACAGCAACTGGTGGATGCACCGGTCGACCGGGTCAAACGCATCGATCTTCCCGAAAATCTCAAAACAGCGATCGACGAATGCCGCAAAATAAAAAGTCATGAGGGCAGAAGACGGCAGCTCCAGTTCATCGGAAAAATCATGCGCGGCCTAAACGAGGCGGATATCGCCGCCATCAGCAAGGCTATTGAGAGCTGGCGGGGACAGTCCAAAGCCGAAACCGCAGCCATGCATGCCATGGAAAGACAACGGGAAAAGCTGCTGGCAGAAGATACTGCCCTGACGGCGCTTATGGCCGAGCATCCCGAAACCGATGCGCAACATTTGCGTAATCTCATACGCAATGCAAGAAAGGAGCACGCCGAAGGCAAGCCACCCAAGGCTTACCGGGAGATTTTCCAGATTCTCAAACAACTGCAGGCTGGCAGCACCAGCAACACGGAGCCAATGGAGGACCATGAAGATGAGTAAATCCGGCAGCATCATAATCGGCCTGGTGTCGATTTCAGACCGTGCCTATGACGGCACCTATGTCGACAAAGGCATTCCCGCACTGACAGAGTGGCTTTCTTCTGCCATCAGTACCCCTTACTGGTTTGAGACACGCCTCATCCCGGATGAAAAAGAGCAGATTGAAAAAACACTGCTAGAACTGGTCGAGGAAGACCGCTGCTCACTAATTCTGACCACAGGCGGAACCGGGCCGGGCCGCCGTGATGTCACGCCTCAAGCCACACTGGCTGTCGGCACAAAGGAAATGCCCGGCTTCGCCGAACAAATGCGCCAGATCAGTCTGCATTTTGTGCCAACTGCGGTATTATCAAGGCAGGTGGCAGTCATTCGCGAAGATCCGGATCATGCCGCGCTGATCCTGAATCTGCCGGGCAGGCCTGAAGCCATACGGCAAACGCTGGAAGGGGTAAGGGATCCGGATGGCACACTGCGCGCCCCGGGCATCTTTACCGCCATACCCTATTGCATTGACCTTATTGGAGGACCCCGTATGGAAACCCATGAGGCGGTATCAAAAACCTGGCGGCCTGATGCGGGCGGGCAAAAAAATACCTGAGCCGACACTCCCCTTTTCCCGTGAAAAGGATTTGAAAAACCGATAACCGAAGAGAAAAACGATGAGTAGACTGAAACTAGATTACAACGAGGTTGATACTGGCAGCGATCCCAAAATTTCCATTATCTGGATGCATGGTCTGGGCGACCATGGCTCCAGCTTTGTCCCGCTGGTCCAGTACTTTGACCTTGCAGGCTGTCCCCCCATCCGTTTCATTTTCCCGCATGCCCCTGAACGGGCGGTTTCTGTCAACATGGGATTTGAAATGCGTGCATGGTTTGATATCTATGGCGGATTTGACGCTTCTGACAAGGAAGATGCCGAAGGCGTTGAAGAAGCACAGCGCCTGATCACGCAACTCATCAACCAGGAAAAAGAACGTGGCGTTCCTTCCGAGAAAATCATCCTGGCCGGGTTTTCCCAGGGATGTGCCATGGCGCTGCATACCGCCTTGTGCAGCCCGGAAAAAATGGGCGGAGTCATCGGCCTGTCCGGCTATATCCCGTTAATCAAACAATTCCCGGAGGCTCGTAATCCTGCCAACCAGGACACCCCGATCTTCCTGGGACATGGAACACACGACGAAGTCGTTCCTTTCAGCCGTGCTGAAAGCGCGCGTGATCTGCTCCAGAAACTCAACTACAACGTCGAGTGGCACGAGTACTCGATCACGCATACCCTATCGATGGAAGAACTCAATGACATCAGCGCCTGGCTGCGCCGCCTGCTGGCCTGACGAACCTTTTCAAAGAAAAAAAGCCGCTGCCATCTTCGGAGGCAGCGGCTTTGCTTTTCATGATGCCGTCTGCCGGACCCGACAGGACAGGATATCCACATCAACCGTCTTCTCACCACTGGCCAGGTACAGTTGACCGTCCTGGATAGAGCAGACCACCCGCATGGAGCGCTCAACCATTTCCGCCAACACCTGAGTAAATCCTGTCGGCAACAGATAAACCGACAGATTAGCCAGCCTTGCCACCGCCTTTTCTGTCTGTTTCCACCATAGCTGTGCCTGGCGGCCATAAGCATAGACAACCACCTGGTCAGCCCGTCCTGATGCCTGGGTGAGGCGGCGCGCATCCGGCATGCCAACCTCTATCCAGACCCTGGTGCGCCCTGTCAGGTCTTTCAGCCATAAATCCGGTTCACTTGTTTCAGAAAGACCTTTGGTGAATTTCAGCTGTTCATCGGCATGCTGCAAAAAAGCCAGCAACCGCACCATCATCCGTTCGGAAGTTTCGGAAGGATGACGCGCCAGGGTCAGCGTGTGATGCTGGTAATAATGACGGTCAATATCGGAAAGATCGACATCCGCCTTGAAAATGGTTGCTGCCAGTGCCATGTTTTACCGTTTCCTGAATTAATCTCACCCGTCATGGGAAAAATGAAGCCCGCGGGGGATCGCCTCCAGCAGTGTCCGGGTATAAGGATGCTTCGGATGCCGGTATATTTCATCTGAATCCGCCATTTCCACGACTTCCCCATGCTGCATGACCATGACCTGGTCCGCCATGTATTTCACGACCGAAAGATCGTGTGAAATAAAAAGATAGCTGATGCCAAACTCATCCTGCAGCCCCTGGAGCAGATTCAATACCTGCGCCTGAACCGAAACATCCAGCGCGGAAACCGATTCATCGCACACCAGCACCTCCGGCTGCAGTGTCAGGCAGCGTGCAATCGCAATGCGCTGGCGCTGCCCGCCCGAAAATTCATGCGGATACCGGTAAAACGCGGACTCCGGCAAACCGACCCGGTCAAGCCATTGAAATGCCAGCGCCATTCTTTCCCTGTCATCCGATCCAACGCCATGAATCTGCATGGGTTCCATCAGGATCTGCCCGACCGTGAAACGCGGATTTAAGGAGGCAAACGGATTCTGGAACACGATCTGGATACGCCTTTTATAGGCAAGAAATTCCTTTTCGGACATGGCAAACAACTCCTTGCCGTCAAAAAACGCCTGTCCGCCTGTCGGCTCGTGCAGACGCAAAAGCGTCAGGCCCACCGTTGTTTTTCCCGATCCGGACTCGCCAACCACACCCAGCGTTTTCCCTTTGGGCAGGGAAAAAGAGACATCTTTTACCGCCTGGAACTCCCTTTTGCCAAAAAGCCCCTCCCGGCTGAAAAAGCTCTTTTTCAGATGCCTGACCTCCAAAAGCGCGGGCTCATTTTCCGCATACCCCCGCACACGCTGCCGGGCCATCTCGTCGCTAACCCTTTCCGGATGCAGGATATCCTCAATCACCGGCAAACGCCAGGGTCGGGAATCCAGCGGCGGACGGCATTCCAGCAGCGCCATGGTATACGGATTGGCAGGATGCAGGAAAACCTGTTCGGCACTCCCCGCCTCCTGAATCTCGCCATCCCGCATCACAATCACCTGGTCGGCAATTTCCGACACCAGTTGCAGGTCATGCGTAATAAAGAGCACGGACATCTGGTGGGTTTTCTGCAAGGTCTGGATCAGGTCAATGATCTGTTTCTGGATGGTCATATCCAGTGCCGTTGTCGGCTCATCGGCAATGAGCAGTTTCGGCTCACAGGCAATCGCCATGGCGATCATCACCCGCTGCTGCTGACCGCCGGACATCTGGTGGGGATATGAATCCACTCGCGTGGCCGGATCGGGAATGCCGACTTCCTCGAGCAGTTCAATGGCTCTTTTCCTGGCAGCCTTTGCATCCATCCCCCTGTGAATGCGAAGCACCTCGGCAATCTGGAATCCGACAGTGAAAACCGGATTCAGTGACGACATGGGTTCCTGGAAAATCATCGAAATATCACTGCCGCACAACCTGCGGCGTTCATTTATCGATAGCTTCTGCAGTTCCCTGTCATCAAAAATGATGTCCGCATCCGCATTAATCAATGTGATTTCCGGCGGCAACAGCCCCATGATGGCCAGGCTGCTGACCGACTTGCCGCTGCCGGATTCCCCGACGAGCGCAACAGTCTGGTTGCGCGGGATATCAAATGAAATATGCTTTACCGCCTCAAACGTTGTCTGCCGGTCGACCCTGAAACGGACCTGGAGATTTCTGACCTGAAGAAGCGGTGTCATGTCTGCCTCCATCAGCCCTCCTTGAGACGGGGGTCCAGCGCATCACGCAACCCGTCGGTAAAGAGTGAAAATGCCGTGACCAGAAGCGCCATCGCCACCGTGGCGGCCGTCAGTTGCCACCATTTTCCTAAAATCAGTTCATTTTGCGCCTCATTTAACATGCTTCCCCAGGAAACCACACCAACCGGCACCCCAAATCCCAGAAAGCTCAGGATCACTTCCGATTTGATAAAACCCACCACCAGTATCGACATCTGGACCAGCGGAATATGACTGACATTCGGGAAAATATGCGAAAATATGCGCCGCCAGTGCGATGCCCCGATAGTACCCGCCGCCAGGACATACTCCCGCTCCTTATGACGGATGTATTCCGCCCGCACCAGTCTGAAAACACCGGTCCAGCCGGTCAGCCCCAGAATCAGGATGATGGTAAACACCCCTTTTTTCTGCAACACGGCGGCCACCGCCAGAATAAGCAGCAAATAAGGAATGGAAGTGAAGATGCTGTAAAACCAGTTGAAAAAATCATCCACTTTCCCGCCAAAATAACCGGAAAAAGCGCCCAGCACCGTGCCGATCACTGTGGCAAGCAGGGCAGCAACCAGTCCAACCACAATGGAGGTTTCTGCCCCTTTAACCGTTTTCTTGATAATGTCATGGCCCCACTTGTCTGCGCCAAAGGGAAGAGTTTCCTTTCGCCCATCCTCATGTGCCGCACCAGCATCTTTCAGCCCGGCACGGATTTCTGCCAACTCTTTTTCAAGCGGATCAGCAATGCCATAATCATTTTTCACAGCCATTTGCGGCTGCTCAGCCATCTCGGCACGCAGCTTGCGAATGACATCGCGCAGGGGATCGACCGGATTTTCAGGGCGGGCATCAGGCCGAACGGGTTCGGGCTGGATCTGTACACCGGAACCGGCACCCACAAAAGTAGGAGGCGCATAATTAACCCCAACTTCCGCATCCCAGTCCGATGCAATAACCCCCATTGCCGACAGGACAAGCATCACCATAAAAAAACCGACAACAACGAGTGACACCATCGAAACCACATCCGAGCGCAGGCGCTTGAAGACCATAGCCCACAGGCCGGGAGAGATGGGGATGCCGGTCCGTGTCATGGCTTACCTCAACCGCACACGGGAATCGACCATCTGGTAAAGCAGATCGGCCAGCAGATTGAAAAGCATGGTAGCCGCAGCCACCAGCACCGTAATCGCCTTGATGACCGGGAAATCACTTCTTTCCACAGCCAGAATCACTTCACGCCCGATCCCCGGAATAGAGAAAAAACGCTCGACCAGAAAAGCACCTATCAGGAGCGCGGGCAGATTGGACATGACATAGGTAATAATCGGAATCGCTGCATTGCGAAGCACATGCACCCACATGATGCGGCCCTCCCCCAGCCCCTTTGCCCGTGCAGTGCGGACATAATCCTGCCCGATCTCATCTAACACGAAGGTGCGGAAAAGCCGCAGGTTGGGAGCCAGGCTCACCGCCAGCAGGATGATGATGGGCAAAAGCGCATAGTAAAAAAGATTCTGCGACAGGCTGTCGCCCCATCCCTGCACGGGAAAAAGCCCGAGCTTGTAGGCAAACCAGTACTGAAACACAATGATGTAGACGAGAATACTGATTGACATGCCCACCGTGCAGACCATCATGATCATGCGGTCTGTCAGTGACCCGCGGACATAGGCAACTGCCAGCGCCAGGCCAATGGCAATCGTGGTTTCCAGTATCGTCAGCGGTAAAAGCAATGTCAGCGACGGTCCCATGCGCGTGACGATAATCTGCGAAACCGGCTCGCCCGTGCTCCAGCTGTTGCCGAAATCAAAGGTGAGAACCTGCTTGATGAATATCCAGAGCTGGACATAATAAGGCTCATCAATTCCCAGCTGTTTTCGGATATTGGCGATCTGCTCCGGATTGGAAATCTTGCCGGCAAGAATATAGGCAGGATCACCTCCCACCCAGTTAAAGAGGATAAAGACGAGAAGCAGCACCCCGAGCATGGTCGGGATCATTTGCCACAAGCGGCGAATCAGGTAAGCAGCCATGGGTATGCTCTTCTGTCAGCCGTTATCCTGTTACCTTTTGTCACTCGCATTGCCGGTGATTTCCTGGTAAAACGCCTTGCTGTCAGGCGCACGCCCCAAAAATGCACGAACCAGTTCATCCGCATAAGCTTCCCCCCCCGCTCCAGAATCGCTTTTCTGTAACGCATGCCCATCTGCGGATTCATCAGGTTGTCGCCAAACCGGGACAACATGTCGAGCGCCAGCACCTCGGACCACAGGTAGCCATAATACCCTGCGGCATAACCGCTGATGGTATGGTTAAACTGCCCCGGGAACTGGGTACCCTTCGTATAACCCAGCGGCGTCTTTCCTTCCATGGCCTCCCACAGCGTCATGACATTTTTTTTATGTTCGTTATAAAGCGCCATGTCATATCGGGCATACAGTAACTGACGGGCATAAAAAGTTCCCTTGCCGTACTTTCTTGCCTGGTTGATCCGTTTTAACAGATCATCATCCACTACCGGGCATGAAGGTGAACAATAATCCGGCAGGAGCGCCAGCGGCTGTTTCTCATGGGCCCAGGCTTCAAACATCTGCGAAGGTGCTTCGACAAAATCACGCTCCACGCTGGTACCGGACTGTTCAACATAACGGGTTTTTGAAAGCACCCCATGCAGCACATGGCCGAATTCATGCAGCAGGGTTTCCAGTTCATTCCCGTCGAGCCCGGTCCGGTTGAAGTTGGTCACGAGAACTGAAATGGGTTTGCGCCCTTCCAGCGTGCTGCCCCCTCTCACGGGGAAGGCCGCTGCATGGCCGTATTTTCCTTCACGCGGAAAAAGGTCCAGGTAAATACCGCCGAGCCGCTCTTTGGACGCTTTGTCATACACATCAAAATACGCCACATCCTCATGCCAGAGCGGCACGTTGGCCTTCCTGAAGGTAATGCCGTACAACGTTTCCGATATGCCAAGCGCCCATTTCACCGAAGCATCTGTCGGGAAATAACGGCGCAGATCATTCTGGTCAACATCAAAGCGCTCTTTTCTTATCTTTTCCTGCCAGTAAGTCACATCCCAGCGCTCAATAGCTGCCTCAGAAGCGGAGATGCCCAGTGAGCGTGCCTTGTACTGACGCAAATCTTCAAGCTCGTTGCTTTCTGCCACACGGGTGGCTTCCTGCACCTGATCGAGGAAGGTATCCACAAGCCCCGGTTTTTTTGCCATCCGACGGCGCAGCTTGTAGTCGGCATAGCTGCGAAAACCTGCCAGCTCCGCCATCTCCTGGCGCAGCATGATGGCTTCCTGCAGCAACTCCAGGTTTTTTGGCGTTCCCCTGTTCAGGAATTCAAACTGGTACTGGCGGCGCGCCTCGCTGTCATCGGCATAACGCATGAACGGTACATAGACCGGGTAGGAAAAATCGAGCAGATAGTTTCCGCTCCCGTCTGTTTTCAGCTTTGTCAGGTAGTCTTCCGGCAAACCCCGCATCTGCTCTGGCGTAAAAACCACGCGGGTTTTATTGTCACGGATATTGCGGGAAAACTCCTGCTGGATGGCATCCAGCCGGACCCGTATCTCGCGCATCCGTTCGCGTTTTTTGGGCATCAGGGTGATCCCGGCATCCTCAAAATCACTCAGCGTGTCCTTGCGCAGTTTCCTTTCCACATTGTCCGTCGAACGCGAAACCCGCACATTGGCATACAGCTTCTGGTTCAGATACAGATCGGTATTAAACGCCCGTATCTGCGTATCACAGGCTTCCGCACTGCTGCGGACCGTTTCATCGGGTGAAACCTGGCTTAAGAGATAAATCGGACCATGCACATCATCCAGGGCGATCAGCAGGCGATTCCATTCCTCAACAAACTGCACGGAACCCTGTGGGGTATACGCCCTGATTTCCTCCAACTGGCTCACACGCTGTTTCCAGTCTTCCAGGCCCTGTGTACAAAAGGAGTTGATCTCTTCTGCCCCCATCACAGGAACGGTAGCCCGTGTTTCCGCCAGAGCCGGCGGCAGGAGAAGTCCCGGCAAAAGCAGGAGAACAATAAAAGAAAAACGCGCCGTGAAAGAAGCGGGAAATGTTATTTTCATCATGTGGTCCAATTCTCGGGTTGCATATCAAACAACCGATTTTAAAGGGAAACGCCCCGGTTGCGTTTAAGTCACGCCAAGACTTTGTTACTTCCGGGCCTGTTTCTCCTTTTTATCCATATCAATATAAATCCATTCACTGTGCATGACCGGATGTTTTTTGTAACCGATGATATAAGGCTGAAGCAGCATATTGCGATAGCGGGCATACCCGATCCGGGTCGGCGCATACACTTCCAGGATACGGGCCATTTTATGATAAAGGAGATTGCGTTCCTCACCATCGGGCAGCGTAACCGATTGTTCGTACAGGGCGTCAAACTCGGGAATTTTCATGCAGCCATTGTTGCTCTGGCCAACATGCGGGCCGTAAAAAAGCTGCATGAAATTATCCCCATCCGGATAATCCGCAATCCACGGGCTGGTCCGCATCATCAACTGGCACTGTTTTTCCGCTTTGAGCAGATCAGGAAAAAGCCGCTTGTCGCTTTTCATCCGGATGCCCAGCGAATCAAATGTCTTTTTCCACATCTCACTCTGCTGCTGCCCGGTAGAGTCCGCCCTTGCCGATAAAACAATTTCCAGGGGGGAGCCGTCCGGCTGTATACGCCAGCCGTCTTTCCCCCGCGTATAGCCAAAACGGTCCAACAGGGCATTGGCTACCGCCGGTTCATATCTGACGCTGCTTTTATAGTCCGGGTCATGCCCCACTACCCCTGGCGGTATGGGGTATTCAAGCGGAATGGCTTCCCCGTTCCAGACCACCCGGATCTCCTCATCCACATTGTGCGCCATGGCTATTGCGCGGCGCAATGCAATTTTTTCCTTTTCCATCCCCCCCAGTACCGGGTTTTGCATGTTGAAATAATAATGACTCAGTTCGGCATCAATCGTGCGTGACAACTGAATGCCTTTGGCCACAAGTTCCGGTCGCAGACGTCCCTCAGCCAGCGCTTTGGGTGCCAGCGGACCATCCAGATTGAACATATCCACTTCGGCGCTTTGAAAAGCCAGCCAGCGCGACTGATCTTCCGGAATCACACTGATTTCCACCCGGCCGATCTGCGGCATGGATTTTCCCCTCATCTTTTCCACAATACGAAAATTTTCCGGATCACTTCCTGCCGCAAAATCCCAGATAAAACCCCGGAAGTCCGGATTGGCCACCAGAACAATACGGGACCCCCGTTTCCATTGATCCAGGGTATAGGCACCGGTACCTACGGGGTTGGCCATGACGTGGGTACTGGCATCCCCGTACTTTTCCACGACCTCCCGCGCCATGGCACAGGTGGGGTAATGCGCCAGGATGTGGGTGAAGTTGTAGTCCGGCTTGTTTAAGCGTATGCGCAGGGTATAACGATCAACAATTTCAAGCCCTTTTACCGGCCGGCTGTAATCCGGGCGGCCCGAACGGCCGGTCATTTTTGCCCACGCCGACAATCCGGCAACCTTGTCCTCAACGAGCCAGCCCCAGGCTGACCGGACCGTGGGGTCAGCCAGGCGCTTGATGGCATAGGCAAAATCAGCCGCTGCCAGTTCGCGGGGCTTTCCGTTGAATGCCGCATCACTGGCGAAAAAAATCCCTTTTTTCACGCGTACTGTATAGATTTTTCCGCCATCACTGATCTCCGGCATGCCATCTGCCGTCAGCGGAACCAGCCTGGCGGGTCTTGCCAGATAGTCATAGGTATAAAGCGGCTCGCAAATGGACCGGATAACCTGTGAAGAATAAAGGTCATGGGCAACGGCAGGATCAAATCCGGTTTCCGGCGCCGGGAAAACATAGCGCAAGACCTTGTCCGGATCAGCCGCATCAGATGGCATGCTGACAAGACATGCCAGCATCATGACCAACAATGCGCACCATGCCCGTTTCATTTTCCGGTTATCTGTTTTCATTGCATCCGGCACCTTTCGTTTTCTTTTGATAAAGCTTATCGATAGTTGAGAAAAAATCCCAGCACCTGTTCCATCATTCGCTTTTGAATATAGAATATGCTACTGTGCCGTAAGCAATATTTCAGGAAAAATGACGGCACATTTTGTCCGTCTGACTGTATTGAACAACCCACAGGTGACCGGACAAAACGCGACGGTCTGATCTTATTTAACAGGACGCAACTCATGAAAAAAACAACCAGAATCCTGCTTTTACTAATCGCAGCGCTCAGTTTACCGGCATTTGCACAAAATGCCGCTGTCGTCAACGGAAAACCCATCCCGGCGTCACATGTGAATGCCATTGTCAGTGAAGTGGTCCAGCAGGGACAGCAGGACACCCCGGAACTGCGTGCAGGCATAAAAGAAAACCTGATCATGCGTGAAATCCTGGTGCAGGAAGCCGAAAAGAAAAAAATGGGGGCCATACCCGCAGTAAAAACCCAGATGGAAGTCACCCGCAGAAATATTCTGGTTCGCGCCCTGATGAGTGACTTTGTCAGCAAAAATCCGGTCAGTGATGCCGACGTCAAAAAAACCTATGACCAGTTGAAGGCCCAGGCCGGTAATACGGAATATCAGGTCAGCCATATCCTGGTCGCTTCGGAAGACGAAGCAAAAACCATCATTGAGCAGCTGAAAAGCGGCGGCAAGTTTAAGGAAATCGCCAAGGAAAAATCCACCGATACCCCTACAGCGGCAAGGGGTGGCGATCTGGGATGGAGCGCCCCCAATGTGTACGTCGATCCCTTTGCGCAGGCACTCGTCAAGCTGAAAAAAGGCGAGTTTTCCCAGGAGCCGGTACAAACCAACTTCGGCTACCACATCATCATGGTCGAAGATACCCGGGAACTGACTTTCCCGACGCTGGAAGAAGCCAGGCCCGGCATTACCCAGCGCATCCAGGAGCAGAAATGGGAGGCTTATACCCAGACGTTGCGTGCCAAGGCAAAAGTCAAATAAGCAAAATCCATTAAAAAAGAAAAGCCGGACATATCATAATGTCCGGCTTTTTTAATGCTGTTGTGATTATCCCCTTTGCGACAGCTGTAGGATAGCCTCGGCATTAGAAGCGGAAAAGCATCTGTCAGCCGCGTCAAGCCAGTCAAGCCAGGCATACTGCAGATGCTCGCGCGGCTCAAGCCGAACAGGAATATCCTTTGGCACACACAACCCGAAAACATGCTCCGTATTCATCGTGACACCTGGCGCAAAGCGATGACGCCAGGCAGGATAAATCTCATAACGATTGGTCATGTGCCAGTCATGGAGATTTTCCTGCAGAATCACATTGTCCGGCAAAGCACTACCAGAAAGCGCAGGAATAACCCGAATACCAGTCTCCTCCCCGACTTCCCTGATTGCTGTTTCAACAAGTGTTTCTTCCTGTGTTGCCCGTGAACCGGTTACCGACTGCCAGAATCCGGGATTATCCGCCCGCTCAATCAGGAGGACATCCCGCTCGCTGGTGTAAATCACAACGAGGACAGATTCGGGTATTTTGTATGTTTTCAAGACAATCCGTCCGACAGTCACTTTCCCGTTCAGGCCGTTTTGGGCTGCTCCGTCTTGCGCAGGCGAATATGCAATTCCTGAAGCTGGCGCTCATTCACCGGTGATGGTGCCTGTGTCAGCAGATCCTGTGCCCGTTGGGTTTTCGGGAATGCGATCACATCACGGATGGACTCGGAACCTGTCATGAGCGTCACAATCCGGTCAAGCCCGAAAGCCAGCCCGCCATGCGGTGGCGCGCCATACTGCAACGCATCCAGAAGGAAGCTGAATTTTTCACGCGCTTCTTCGTCATCAATTTTCAGGGCACGGAAAACCTTGGTCTGGATATCCTGTTTGTGAATACGGACAGAACCGCCACCGAGTTCCCAGCCATTCAACACCATATCGTATGCCTTTGCCAGGCAACGGCCCGGGTCGGTTTCCAGGTAGTCTTCATGCCCGTCTTTTGGCGAAGTAAACGGATGGTGAACGGCGGCCCAGCGATTGGCTTCCTCGTCATGCTCAAACATCGGGAAATCAACCACCCACAGCGGTTTCCAGCCTTCTTCAAGCAGGCCATTCTTCTGCCCGAATTCAGAGTGACCGATTTTGACACGCAATGCACCCATCGCATCGTTAACGACACGGGCCTTGTCAGCGCCAAAGAAAATCAGGTCGCCATTTTGCGCACCGGTACGCTCCAGGATTTGTGTCAGCGCCTCATCACTCAGATTTTTCACGATAGGTGACTGCAGGCCGCTACTGCCTTTTTCCTTATCATTGACACGGATGTAGGCCAACCCCTTGGCGCCATAAATCGCAACAAACTGGGTATAGGCATCAATTTCTGAACGCGGCATGCCCGAGCCCTCTTTGGCGCCACCCGGCACCAGAAGCGCAACCACCCGGCCATTGGCCATATTGGCCGCAGAACTGAATACCTTGAACTCCACGTTTTTCATCACATCCGTAAGCTCGGTCAGTTCCAGCCTGACACGCAAATCCGGCTTGTCCGAGCCATAACGCGCCATGACTTCCCTATGTGGCATCACCGGGAAAGGCGATGGCAATTCGGTATCAATGGCATTTTTGAAAACCACGCGCAGCATGTTTTCAAACAGATCGCGGATTTCCTGTTCATTCATGAAAGATGTTTCGCAGTCGATCTGCGTGAATTCCGGCTGACGGTCTGCACGCAGATCCTCATCACGGAAACACTTGGTGATCTGGTAGTAACGGTCAAAACCGGAGACCATCAGAAGCTGCTTGAAAAGCTGGGGAGATTGGGGCAACGCATAAAATTCACCGGCATTTACCCGGGAAGGAACCAGGTAATCCCGCGCACCTTCCGGGGTGGAGCGGGTCAGCATCGGGGTTTCAATATCAATAAAGCCGTTTTCATCGAGGAACTTGCGAACCTCCATCGTGACCTTGTACCTGAGGCGCAGGTTGTGCTGCATGGGTGCACGACGCAAATCCAGCACGCGATGTGTCAGGCGGGTTGTCTCGGAAAGATGCTCATCGTCCAGCATAAAAGGCGGCGTCACCGAGGCATTCAGAATTTCCAGCGCTTCACAGAACACTTCCACTTTTCCCGATGTCAGATTCGGATTAATGGTGCCTTCCGGCCGCTCACGCACCGTACCGGTCACACGGATGCAGTACTCGTTACGAATGGATTCTGCAACGGCAAAAACGCCAGGACGATCCGGATCACACACGACCTGAACCAACCCCTCGCGGTCACGCAGATCGATGAAAATAATCCCGCCATGATCCCGCCTTCTGTGTACCCAGCCACAAAGACTGACGGTCTGTCCCATAAGTGCTTCTGTTGTAAGGCCGCAATAGTTTGTTCGCATCGACATGTTGTTTTGCCTAAAAATTAATCGGTTATTGATTCAGTGATAAAAACGGTTCTGCCCAGGCGACAGAACCGGAAAAAAAGCACAGGGCAAAAGCCGTTGCCGCCAACACAGCAGCGCGTCATTTCTCTGCGCTGTCAGAAAAAAGCATGTTCAACCGCAAGGACCGTTATGTCCGATGGGGCATCCCGAGCACGGAGAGGCAAAGCCGGCAGATGTTCCTGCTGCGCCGGTATTGACACTGGCGGCTGTCAGCTGTTTTTTGAAACTGTCCTTGCCGCAGGAAGGACATTCCTTGAGCGGGGCGTCAGAAAGTTTTTGCAGCACATCCTTTGCATGACCGCATGCTTCACAGCGATAAGCATAAATAGGCATATCATTACTCCAATAAATCCGGAAACTTTTTATTATAAATCGTTTCTTTTCATATTTATACGGATACCGGCCCGGAGTCTGATATATCTTCAGCAACCGGTTTATACAGGAGCGATCCGGCAATCATGCCGGCCAGCGACATTGCCAGGCCCAGTAATTGCGGCGGAATCAGTCCCTCCGGATCAATCAGTTCCATTGCGATCCACGTTGCCAATCCCAGAATCATGGACACAAGCGCCCCGCGGCTGTTTGCCCGTTTCCAGTAAAAACCGAAAATCAGGGGAACAAACGCTGCCACCAGTGTGACCTTATAAGCATTTTCAACCATCTGGAAAATACTGGAATCCGTGCTCATGGCAAAGCCCGTTACAATTGCGGCAAAAACCAGCACAACCATCCGCATCATGAAAAGGGACTGTTTGTCACTCATGCCGGGCATGAATCCCTTCAGCACATTTTCAGAAAAAGTGACCGATGGCGCGAGCAGGGTCGCGCTGGCACAGCTCTTGATGGCAGACAGCAGCGCGCCGAAAAACATGATCTGGGCAAAGACCGGCATGTGCGTCATGATCATGGTGGGGAGAATCAACTGGGAATCCTTTTCCATCAGATCCGCGGTCATGGCCGGATCAATCAGGGTTGCCGAATAACACAGGAACATGGGCAACATGGCAAAAAGAACATACAGACAGCCGCCCACGATGGAGGCGTTTCGGGCAATTTTTTCATTCCGCGATGAGGCAATCCGCTGAAAGACATCCTGTTGCGGCATGGAACCGAACATCAGCGTAAACCAGGCAGCAAAAAACCACAGAATATCCCGCAACTCCGCCTTGGGGAAAATATTGAGCTTGCCCGCTTCGGCTGCATGCTGGATTACCACATGGGCACCGCCTACCATGCCGGATACTTCCCAGCAGATATAGACAATACCAACCACGATAATGATCATCTGGAGAAAATCGGTGATCGCAACAGACCACATCCCGCCCATCAGGGTATAAATCAGTACACTGGCAGCCCCTAAAATCATACCGATGTTCATGGAAATATAGCCCCCGGACACCACATTGAATACCAGGCCCAGCGCCTTGATCTGGGCAGCCACCCATCCAAGGTATGACACCACAATGCATAAGGTCACCAGCACTTCAACCACACGGCCAAAGCGGTTACGGTAATAATCACTGATGGTCATGAGGTTCATCCTGTACAGGCGCCGTGCAAAAAGAATGCCGACCAGCACCAGACAGCAGGCGGAACCGAAAGGATCAGCTATGACACCCCGAAGACCTTCCTCGACAAAAGTGGCCGGAATACCCAGAACCGCTTCAGAACCAAACCAGGTCGCAAAAACCATTGCAGTAACAACAGACATGGGCAACGACCGGCCGGCAACGGCGAAATCCTTGGAGTTCCTGACATAACGTGCGGCATACATCCCGATGCCGACAGAAATGACCCAGTACAGAATAACAAACCAGATGAGCGTGTCCATGCAACCGAAAAAGGCAATTTAATTTCCAGGGAAAAAAAGATTCGCAATTATAAGGGCAAGCCACCCGTTTTTTGTGATTTTTTTTGCCCGGCACAAAGAGAATTTTTTCTCTTGTTTTTTAAAGAGTTAGGCATGAAACCGGAAAGCCGGCAGGGAGACGATTTTTGCTACGGCCCGAAGAAAGGAAGAATCAGAAGAACAATACGCGCCAGCCACCAAAAAAGCGAAGACACAACAGCCCTGCCATCAGGCCGCATCCAAAATAAATGATGCCGTTCAACAGCCGCCTTGTCCGTTTCTGTTCCGCCACCAGCTGCTTTAAGAGCGCGTCTTTTTCTGCATCGGGTTCTGCGATCTTTATCAGGGCCTGCTGAAACAGGCGCGGCAGTTGCGGGAATATATGACCATATCGCACCGCTTCCTGCCTGAACTGTTTGACCATGCCCTTGAATCCGATCTGCTCTTTCATCCATTCTTCCAGAATCGGTTTGGCGGTTTTCCACAAATCGAGATCCGGATCGAGCTGTCGGCCCAGCCCTTCAATATTCAGCATGGTTTTCTGAAGCATGACCAGCTGTGGCTGAATTTCAATATTGAAGCGGCGAGAGGTCTGGAAAAGACGCATCAGCAACTGCCCCAGTGAAAAATCCTTGAGCGGCTTGTCAAAAATCGGCTCGCAACAGGTGCGTACCGCTGCCTCCAGCTCTTCGACCCGGGTATTTCTCGGTGCCCACCCTGATTCAATATGCGCTTCGGCCACCCGTCGGTAATCATGATGGAAAAAAGCCAGGATATTTTCTGCCAGATACGCCTTGTCAAAATTATTCAGTGTACCGACAATACCAAAATCAATCACCACATAACGGCCATAGGTCGGCATTTCCGCGGAAATAAAGATATTGCCGGGATGCATGTCCGCATGAAAAAAACCATCACGGAAAACCTGGGTCAGGAAAATTTCCACCCCGTTTTCGGCCAGTTTTTTCAGGTCAAGGCCCTCTGCCACCAGACGGTCTGTCTGGGAAACCGGGATGCCCCGCACCCGCTCCATGACCATAACACCACTTGAACAGTATTCCCAGTAAATCTCCGGCACAATCAGCAGGGGAGAATCAGCGAAATTGCGCTTGAACTGGCTGCAGTTTGCCGCTTCCCGCATCAGATCCAGTTCATCCTGAAGCGACTTGTCGAATTCATCAATCACATCACGAAGCCGCAGCCGGCGGGCATCTTCCCAGAGCCTTTCACTCCAGTTGGCAATCGAGCGCATCAGATCAATATCACGGCCAACCCGCCTTTGCATGTTTGGCCGCAATACCTTGACGGCGACCTCGGTTCCATTGTGCAAAATGGCAAAATGCACCTGCGCCACCGAGGCAGACGCGACCGGTGTCCGGTCAAAATGCGCAAACAGCACTTCCGGGGGCGCCCCAAGATAGTCGGTAATCTGCTTGACAGCCAGGTCTGAATCAAAAGGAGGAACCCTGTCCTGGAGCAGGGACAGTTCAGCAATAATATCTTCCGGCATCAGGTCAGGACGCGTGGAAAGCGCCTGCCCCAGCTTGATGAAAATCGGCCCCAGCGTTTCCAGCGCCAGGCGGAGCCTCGCGCCCCGCGGCATGGACAGGTTGCGCCAGAAAAAGAGATAACGAAACAGCACGAAATAACGTGGACGCCCCATGCTCGACAGCATGACATCATCAAGTCCGTATCGTACGGCGACAAAAAAAATCGTCAACAGCCGCCAAAATTTCCGCATAATCCGGCAACCCCCTGTTCGTCATCGCGAATATCGTACAGCCGAACGGCTGCAAAAGCAGCTTTCAGGCACCACATTACAGCAAACCGCTTCTTTTTCAAAACAAACCGCCCGCTGGATTGATGCGGGCGGTTTTTTCAGGCATGTTTTATGACAGCAATCCCATCAGGACAGCAGCTGTACCCCTGCCAGCACCCACCCCTCCTTGCCGGTAAGCGGACGGGTCAGATTCCAGACCTCGGTAAACGCCGTCAGATCGGCATCCTTGTCTTCCCTCACGGTGCCAGTGAATTTCACACTGGCAAAATACTCGTCACCAATCGTTTCGATGCCTAAAAGCTCAGCGTCCAGAGAAACGACATCGGTCACATTCGGGGACGGCCCCCGTTCCTGTAATTGCAGTTTCATTTCAGCATACATTTCCGGCGTGGTGAATTCATGGATATCATCAATATCCGCCTTGTCCCACGCTGCCTGCATACGGATGTAGTAAGCCCTGGCATTCCGGATAAAGGAATTCACCTCAAAATCCGCAGGAATATCCCAGGTTAGCGGCGGCTCCATTGCCGCACCCGGTGCGGGCGTGTTTTCCAGCGACTGAAAAGCACCGGGGTGGGAAAGACCCGAACCGATCTCAGGCGTGCTGCCGGAACTGTTCACATCATAAAAACCGCCCGGATTGGCTGCCTGCTGCTGGTAGGAGGGCTGCTGTTTTCTCGAGCGCATGCGGAAAATCGTTCTCACGGCATAATAAATAATCAGGATCATCAGGATCATACTGATCATGCCGGCCATATCACCGCCGATTCCCAGATGGGCAAGCAGTGTCCCCAGCCCCAGTCCGAGAAGCGCACCACCCAGCATCCCGCCAAAACGGCCGGGCTGCTTTGCCGTGTTGGCTCCCTGCTGCTGTGACTGCTGGTTTGTTCCCGCCTGCCTTTGCTGCGAAGGCGTGGTTGCCGGCTGGCTCCGCTGCATCCGGCTGACATTGGCCGACTGGCGGCCAAAGGAGCCGCCACCAAAACGCCGGGCATAGGCATCCGTTACCACCATGGTAGACAGGCTGGAGATCAGGACAAATGCAAGTAATAATTTCTTCATAATTTCCTTAGTTTTTTTACAGTTTCAGCCCGGTATGCAACGCGGCAACACCTGCTGTCAGATTAAAATATTTCACTCCCACGAACCCGGCTTCCTGCAGCATCTGAAGCAGGGATTCCTGATCAGGATGCATCCGGATGGATTCGGCCAGGTAGCGATAGCTGTCCGCATCCTGTGCAACCTGCCGGCCAAGCCATGGCAGCACGGAAAAAGAATACCGGTCATACAGGCTTTGAAGCGGTTTCCAGATCCGGGAAAATTCCAGGATCAACAGTTTCCCGCCTGGCTTTAGCACCCGGTTCATCTCGCTTAATGCCACTTCCTTACGGGTCATGTTCCTTAAGCCAAACGAAACCGACACCCTGTCAAAATAATTGTCAGGAAAAGGGAGCTGTTCCGCATCGCAGGTGACAACCGGCACGAGATATCCCTGATTCAACAACTTGTCACGTCCCAGGCGCAACATGGATTCATTAATATCCGTCAGCCATACCTGCCCGGTATCGCCTGCCTGCCGCGCAAAAGACAGCGCCAGATCACCCGTTCCCCCGGCAATATCCAGCACCTTAAAGCCTTTGCGGATAGCGGCCTGTGTGGCGGCAAAGGCCTTCCATGCCCGGTGGAGTCCTGCCGACATCAGATCATTCATCAGATCATAGCGCCGGGCAACCCGGTTGAACACGCCAGCCACTTTTTCCGCTTTTTCCTGCTCGTCAATCTGGCGATAGCCGAAATGGGTTTTCTTGTTCGTCATATTTGTCTGATGGCGAAAATGTGGAGGCAATGAATAACAAACCTGCCATTATAAGGCTTTTGCCTGCTGTGCCAATATCCGGCTGATCGCCTCTGCCACTTCCGGCTGCTGCGAGCGCCGCTTTTTCAGCACAATGGGAGCCGGTTCACGCTGTTTCGTTCCCCAGACAGATTCCGGGAAATGCGCATCGTCCCTGAAACGGGGGATAACATGCCAGTGCAGGTGCGGCACCATATTGCCCAGACTCGCCAGATTCACCTTGTCAGGATGCATGACGTCACGAAGCGCACGCTCAACCGCAAAAACCACCGTCATCAGCTCCTGGCGATCCGGCAAGGACAATTCTGTCATCTCCGCCACGTGCGAATGCCAGATAACCCGGAAAAAACCGGGGTACAGGAAATCATCAACGTGTATGATCCGCCATTTTTTGCTTTCAGCCGCGATCTGCTCGCCTGGCGAAGACTGGCACAACACACAGTCGGGTTTCATTTGTCCATCCATTGAAAAATTATCCCTCATCCCAGAAAAGCGGCGATGCTGCGCCAGTATTCCTGGGGAATATATAATAACAGTGTTGTCATGATGAGATACCGGAAAAATTTGCCCACCGCCATGTAAAACACACTGGGCCAGAAAGGCAGCCTCAGCCAGCCGGCCAGCGTACAGATCGGGTCGCCAATACCAGGCAGCCAGCTCAACAGCATCGTCTTGGCACCATAACGGGAAAGCCAGCCAAACCAGCGGGTTTCTCTTTCTTTTGCGAAAGCTTCACGCGTTCCCAGCCCGATCCAGTAATTGAGTGCGCCGCCCAGCGTATTGCCGATCGTTGCCACCGCCATGACCTGCCAGAAAAGGCTGTTGTCCGCCGCAATGACAGCAAACACCGCCGGTTCGGACCCCATGGGCAAAAGCGTCGCGGAAACAAAGCAGACGATAAATACCGATGTCAGCCCGATTTCCGGAATGGCAAGATAACTCAGCAACCAATGGACAGCAGATTCAATCATGTATTCTCAGACCTGTCAGGAAACACCAAATAATGTTTCAGGATACGCTCAAGTTGATAACAACCATCAGTTTGAACGCCAAACAGCAGGAAAAAGTCTTTCGGAGTGGATTATAATGTGTCGCTAATCGATACGCCTTATCCAGGCTCATTATGACCGACTATCTGAAAAAAATCCTGACTGCCCGCGTTTATGACGTGGCACATGAAACACCGCTTGAACCGGCGTCCCACCTCTCGCAGCGACTGGGAAATGCGGTTCTTTTCAAACGCGAAGATATGCAAAGTGTTTTCAGTTTCAAGCTGCGTGGCGCGTACAACAAAATGGCGCACCTTTCGCCAAAACAGCTGAAAAACGGTGTGATCTGCGCTTCCGCCGGCAACCACGCGCAAGGCGTCGCGCTCGCGGCAAACCGCCTGGGCTGCCGCGCAATGATTGTCATGCCCACCACAACGCCGCCAGTAAAGATTGAAGCGGTAAAGGAACATGGCGGGGACAATGTCGACGTGGTGCTTTATGGCGACTCCTTTTCAGATACCTGTGAACACGCCATGGCGCTGGAAAAAAAACACCGGCTGACATTCATTCATCCTTTTGACGATCCTTATGTCATTGCCGGGCAGGGAACCATCGGCATGGAAATCCTGCGCCAGCACCCGGCGCCCATTCACGCGGTTTTTGTTGCCATCGGCGGCGGTGGCCTGATTTCCGGTGTTGCGGCTTATATCAAGCAAATCCGGCCTGATATCAGAATCATTGGGGTGGAAACATCGGATTCCAATGCCATGGCGAAAAGCCTGAAAGCCGGACGCCGCGTTACGTTGTCAGAGGTGGGCCTTTTTTCTGACGGCACGGCAGTCAAACAGGTGGGACGAGAAACCTTCCGACTCGCCAGAAAGTACGTGGATGAGGTCATTGAGGTGGATACCGATGACGTGTGTGCCGCCATCAAGGACATGTTTTTAGATACCCGCAGTATCCTTGAGCCGGCAGGCGCGCTGACGGTGGCTGGTGTCAAGGCCTATGTCGAACAACGCAAAAAAGGGGGAAAGCCGCTAAAAAATGAAACACTGATCGCCATTGCCAGCGGTGCCAACATGAATTTCGACCGCCTGCGCTTTGTTGCGGAACGGGCTGATTTCGGTGAAAACCGCGAAGCCGTCTTTGCTGTCACCATACCGGAAGCATTCGGCAGTTTCCGACGTTTTTGCGAACTGGTCGGTCCCCGCCACATCACGGAATTCAACTATCGCATCAGTGATGAAAAACAGGCCCATATTTTCGTCGGGCTGGAAGTCCAGAACCGGGAAGAGGCCTCCCGTATTGCCGGAAATTTCGACCGGCATGGCTTTTCCACCATCGATCTGACCAACGACGAACTGTCCAAACTGCATATCCGCTATATGGTAGGGGGAAAAAGCGCGCTTGCTGAAAATGAACTGCTTTACCGCTTTGAATTTCCGGAGAGGCCAGGCGCACTGATGCGTTTTCTATCCTGCATGCAGCCTACCTGGAATATCAGCCTTTTCCATTACCGTAATCACGGCGCCGATTACGGACGCATTCTTGTCGGCCTGCAAGTTCCCAAAAATGAAAGAAAAGCTTTCCGGGAATTTCTTACCGGTATCGGCTATCCTTTCCAGAATGAAACAGACAACCCGGTCTACAAGCTCTTTCTCGGGCAATAATCCTTCCTGGAAAAAGCTTTCTCACTGTTACTGAATCAGGCATATGACAACTTCTGACGACACTCCTGTCACCCCGAACACCCCGGAAAGCTCACCGCTCGGCAAACGCGCAGAGGCGTCAGCGAGCTATGATCCGGCCGTTCTTTATCCGATTCCACGCCAGCCCATGCGTGAGGAACTTGGCATCACCGGCACCATCCCGTTTTACGGGCTAGACATCTGGAACGCCTACGAGCTTTCCTGGCTCAATATGCGGGGCAAACCCCAGATTGCGATCATGAACCTGACAGTTTCATCGGACTCTCCCAACATTGTTGAGTCCAAATCGATGAAGCTGTACCTGAACTCCCTTGCCCAGATGCAGTTGGCTGACGCCGATGCGGTAATCGCCCTGTTGCGCGTCGATCTGTCGGATGCTTTTGGCTCCCCCGTTGCCGTGACCCTGATACAGCAGCCGGACTTCAAGTCCATTGAACTGGAAGAACTGGAAGGATTGCTGCTTGACCGTCTGGATATTGAAGCCACCCAATACGCCCTTGATCCGTCATTGTTGACAACTGATACGGAAGAACCGCCTGTTGAAGAAAAGCTGGTATCCCACATCCTGAAAACCAATTGCCCGGTTACCGGACAGCCGGACTGGGGCAGCATCCAGATTCATTATGTCGGCCACGCCATTAACCAGGAGGGGCTGCTCAAATACCTGATCAGCTACCGGGAGCAGCAGGAATTTCACGAGCAGTGCGTAGAGCGCATTTTTATGGATATCCTGAAAGCCTGCCGGCCGCAAAGTCTGACCGTCTACGCACGGTACACCCGGCGGGGCGGCATCAGCATCAACCCCTTGCGCAGCAACACATCATCCGGCAAGCGGCCTATTTTTATCCGAAATGCCCGCCAGTAATCCGCCCCCGGAATTATGTTAAATTGACGCCAGCATGAATGAAGGTTAACTTATCATATCGAATTCAAGGCAGCATTTAATTTGAGGCAATATCGGAGCTACTGTTTTACATGACTACCAACCTGTCGAGGATCATTCCTCCTGAAAACATTGTGCTTGATCTTGAAGCAACGGGCAAGCAGCAACTCTTTGACAAGGTCGCAGAGCGCTTTGAAAAGCAGTGCGCGCTTCCTGCCGCAACGATTGCTGAAAACCTGCTGGAACGGGAAAAACTCGCGTCAACCGGGCTGGGACACGGCGTTGCCGTACCGCACGGACGCATTGAGGGGCTAAAATCCCCTACCGCTGCGCTGGTCAGGCTGGCCGAGCCGCTTGCGTTTGATTCACCGGATGGCAAGCCGGTAGACCTGATGGTTGTTCTCTTGATTCCTGACAACGTGACGCAAAAACATCTTGAAATACTGTCAGAAATTGCTGAAATGTTTTCAGACGCAGACTTCAGGGATGCGCTTACCCACGAGAAGAGCTCGGCGGCTGTCCATGACATGCTCATATCGTGGTTACCGGCCCACATGAAAAAAACCTGATCATTCATTCTTACTGCATTTTCATATGACCACGCCAAAGACCCTGACCATACAGCGACTTTATACAGAAAACAGAGAGCCTCTGAAGCTGACGTGGTTTGCCGGTCTGGAAGGCGGGGACCGCATGGTATCACCAGGCAGCGCCTCTGCAGCAGACCAGGTTGGACACCTTAACCTGATCCACCCGATGCGCATACAGGTATTCGGCCGGCAGGAAATCAGTTATTACGACCGCCTTTCACCCGAATCACGGGCATACCTGGTTCATGAAATCGTTGACTGCAATCCTCCCGCACTGATTGTTGCCCGCGGCCTTGACGTGCCGCCTGACCTGCATTCCATCTGTAACGAAAATAATATTCCCCTTTTTACCACCCCCCTGACGGCAGCGGAAATCATTGACTACCTCCGTGTCTACCTGTCAAAGAAACTGGCGCTACGCATCATCATGCACGGTGTTTTCATGGATGTGCTGGGTGTAGGGGTACTGATCACCGGAGAATCCGGGCTGGGTAAAAGCGAACTGGGGCTGGAACTGATTACCCGTAACCACGGCCTGGTTGCGGACGATGCCGTGGAATTTGCGCGGATTGCGCCCAACATGATTGAAGGACGCGCCCCCCAGTTATTACAGAATCTGCTTGAGGTTCGCGGACTGGGCCTCCTGGATATCCGGGCGATTTTCGGGGAAACGGCAGTACGCCGTAAAATGCAGCTCAAACTGATAGTGCACCTCATGCGCAGCCGGCTTGGCGAAGAGGCAGGCGAACGCCTGCCGGTGATCTCACCCACACAGGAAGTGCTGGGAATACCCATCAGAAAAGTGGTCATTCCCGTTGCTGCCGGCCGCAATATTGCGGTTATGCTGGAAGCGGCCGTTCGCAATACCATCATGCAGTTGCGCGGATTCAACACTATGGAGGAATTCATGGAACGTCAGCGCCAGGCCATGACGAAAGACTGATCGGGCCTGCCTGCGCAAGCGCTGGCAAGGCGATTGTCGTTTTTGTTTTTAAGAAACGCTGATTAAATGAGTTTGGGAGATGAAGCGCAAGGCAAACGGAGCAATTCGTTCACAAAGCCTTTTAATCAGCCTTTCCTTAAGTGGACCATCCGGGGGATTTCCCATGCATATCATCCTCATTACCGGTATCTCAGGTTCCGGCAAATCCGTTGCATTGAATGTGCTGGAAGATGCCGGTTATTTCTGCGTTGATAACCTGCCCCCCGTTTTACTGCCCAACCTGGTCGAAACCTGCATTGAAGAAAAAAAATCGCGCCTGGCTGTTGCGGTCGATTCGCGAAGTGCGCACTCACTTTCCGATCTTCCTGCCACCGTGGAAAAACTTCGCAGTGACGGACACCATCTTCAGGTGGTTTTCCTCACGGCAGATACCCACTCCCTCATCAACCGTTTTTCCGAAACCCGGCGAAGCCATCCCCTCGCCCATCGCGCGCCATCCAGCCATGACCCCTCAGACCAGCGCACCCTCATGGAAGCCATCCATGCTGAAAGAGAAATGCTGGCAGAGATCCAGTCAATCGCTCACGTCGTCGACACATCCCATCTCTCAACGAACAAGCTCCGGGGCTGGATCAAGGAATTTGTCGAAGCGGAGCACAGTACAGACCTGACACTGCATCTGGAATCTTTCGGCTTCAAGTTTGGTATTCCGCAGGATGCCGACCTGATGTTTGACGTGCGCAGCCTGCCCAATCCGCATTACGATCTGCGCCTGCGCCCGCTCACCGGAAAAGATGAGCCGGTCAGACAGTTTCTGGAAGCACAACCCGAAGTCGGTGACCTCCTGACGGATATCCGTCAGTTTGTTGAAAAATGGCTGCCATCTTACAAACGGGATCACCGCAGTTACCTGACCGTTGCCCTCGGATGCACAGGGGGTCAGCATCGTTCAGTCTATATGATTGAAGAGCTTGCCAGATACTTCAGCCAATCGGAAACCGTTCTGGTCCGGCACCGCAATCTTTCCTGAAAACAAGACACCTTTTATCGCTTATACAATCAGTTTGACACCCTCCAGTAATTTTCTGACTGGTGCGGGCAATGGCGCATTATCCAGGCCAGCCATGTCATACCAGACATACCGCTCATCCGGCATTTTTCTGGTTGTCTTTGAAAGTGTCATCAGGATGGGGACAATATGCAGCCTGAAATGGGTAAACGTATGGATGAATCCCCCAAGCCATTGCAGGGAATCCACATGACCAAATGGCCCAAGGACTTTGTTCAGCATAGCCGGATGGATATCTGACTCACTGCCCGGCAGTTCAGGCAATGAAAAAAGCCCTCCCCAGATACCCGATGCCGGCCGCTTTTCCAGCAAAACACGGTTCTTATGTATTGCAACCAGCAGACAGACATGCCGTTCAGGCAATGTTTTCGATGGTTTCCTGACAGGCAGTTCCCTGACTTTGTCCTGCAAAAAAGCATAGCAACAGGAAGAAAAGGGACACAAATCGCAGGAAGGCGTTCCCCGCACGCAAATCGTGGCGCCCAGATCCATCAATCCCTGGGTGTACGATTCCAGATTCTGCTCAGGCAATAACGACTCAGCCAATTGCCACAACCTGTTTTTGACCTTTGCCGCACCCGCGTATTCTTCAATGCCAAAAACCCGGGAAAGCACCCGGATGACATTGCCATCCAGAATCGCAGCCCGTGTGCCACTGGAAAAAACCGAAATGGCGGCAGCCGTTGAACGTCCGATACCGGGCAATGCCTCGAGTAACGCCGGATCAACAGGAAAATGCCCGCCATATTTTTCAACAACAATCTGCGCACAGCGGTGCAGATTACGTGCGCGGGAATAATACCCCAGCCCGCTCCATTGGGCCATGACGGCCTCAGCCGGGGCAGATGCCAGCGCGGCCACATCAGGAAAATATGCAAGAAAACGCGCGTAATACGGAATGACAGTGGTTACCTGCGTCTGCTGCAGCATGATTTCCGAAAGCCATATTCGATAGGCATCCCGTGTCTGCTGCCAGGGGAGCGCATGCCTTCCATGACGTTTCTGCCATGCAATCAACACCCCGGAAAAATCAAAATCCGGTTGCCGGGCGCTTCTTTTTGATGCCGCTTTTTTATTTGCCGGTTTCATAAACAGCCAAAACCTGATATTTTCTTCACCATTGCTGCCAAGGCCATTGTGTCAAACCGTATGGTATGACCCGGTTCCCTGTTGAAGCAACCTGATCCTGATTAATAAAGCAGACAGTATATGGAAAACGCCGTTTTCGTGCAGATAAAAAAATCCTTATCCGTTCTTTCACGGCTGGTTTTGTGCCTTTCTTTCATTCTGCTTGCCGGATGTGAAACCGGGCCAGCCATTGAAGACGAAGCAGAACTCCCGGCCAGAATCACCCGAAAATGCAGTGATGCAATGGAAATTTCAGGCCGTGTTTCCATGAACTACACCCTTTCCCGCAACGACAAGACCGAATCGCTGCATGGTAAATTCTCCTGGCGCCAACGTCGCGGCAACACGCACATTGAGATCTTTTCCCCGCTCGGACAAACCCTGGCAGTCATTGACATTTCCCTCGGACAAGCCATCTTTACCGCTTCCGGGAAAATCCCGGTCAGCGCAACCGATGCGGATACCCTGGTTTTCCAGCAGCTTGGCTGGCCGCTGCCCGTTTCGGGCATGCGCCACTGGCTGCAGGGATGCGCAACCAATACCAGTGGAAAAGCGTTTCAGGCTGATCCGGCCCATCCCGAAGTCACCACACCTGATGGATGGCGGATTCACTATGTCAGTTGGAATTCCTTTCAGGAAAACCAACTGGTTCCACGCCGTATTGATATGACCCACACGCCCGCAGCAGATGCGGCGGTCAGCGAAATCCGGATTCGCCTCATCATTGATGAATGGCTCACAGAAAACGGAAAACAGGATTGACATGGCACGCACACTGCATCACTGCCCTGCCCCGGCCAAGCTGAACCTGTTTTTACACATTACCGGTCGCCGGCCTGACGGATATCACCTGCTGCAAACCGTTTTCCAGCTCATTGATTTTGGCGATACCCTGCATTTCACGTTTCGGGAAGATGGCAATATCTGCCGGGTAACCGCAATCGAAGGCATCCCGGAAAAACAGGATCTCATTGTTCGCGCCGCCCTTCTGCTTCAGCGCGAAATTTTCCAGCGAACCCGCAAAAAACCAGGCGTGAACATTGCCATCGAAAAACGCCTGCCCGCCGGTGGCGGGCTGGGCGGTGGCTCATCTGACGCAGCAACCACCCTGATGGCACTCAACCATCTGTGGGAATGCGGACTGAATAAAGAAGAACTCATGCAGATGGGCCTTCAACTCGGCGCGGATATTCCCTTTTTTATTTTCGGACATAATGCCTTTGCAGAAGGTATCGGGGAAATATTGCGTCCTGTCGATACGCCCGATGGCTGGTTTGTTGTGATTCATCCCAATATTTCAGTACCAACAGCCGCAATATTTGCATCAAGGGAATTGACAAGAAATACGGAAAGGATCAAAATGTTGGACTTTCCCGGCTATTTGACTGAAAATAGCTTTTTGGGAAAAAATAATTTGCAGTCTGTTGCTGAAAAACTGTATCCTCCGGTTTCAGAAGCCATTGAGTGGTTAAACAGATATGCAGATGCCAGAATGACCGGCTCAGGTGCCTGTGTTTTTGCCCGCTTTGACAGTGAAGCAGCAGCAGACAGGGTTGTCAGTAAAATACCTGGGGAATGGAAAGGCTGGAAAGCGAGAGGATTACAGATTCATCCGCTTGATGAGATATTAAAAAGGCATCCGGTGGAAAATGATTGACAGAGCATCCGGCTTGTCCGGGGTTCAAAAGGTCAGCAGGGGAATCGCCAAGCTGGTTAAGGCACTGGGTTTTGATCCCAGCATGCGAAGGTTCGAATCCTTCTTCCCCTGCCACTTCAATCAAGGTGCCCGCCGTCAGGCGACCAGAAAACAAGCTGACGGCAAGCCGCATACGGAACTGATCCATTTATGCGGCTTTTGATTTTGTAACGAGACTATCGCAGGAATTCCATGTCCGATCCCAATCTGATGATTTTTACCGGCAATGCCAACCCGGCGTTGGCCGCCAAAGTAGCCAGCAAACTCGGTATCCCGCTGGGCAAAGCGCATGTTTCCCGGTTTTCTGATGGTGAAGTCACCGTTGAGATCAAGGAAAATGTCCGCGGCAAGGAAGTTTTTGTCATGCAGTCCACCTGTGCACCCACCAATGACAACCTGATGGAAATCATGCTGATGGTTGATGCATTAAAACGTGCCTCTGCCAAACGCATTACCGCCGTCATCCCGTATTTTGGTTATGCCCGTCAGGATCGCCGTCCGCGTTCAACCCGCGTTGCCATCTCGGCAAAAGTCGTCGCCAACATGCTGGAAAACGGGGGGGTGGACCGTGTGCTTATCATGGATGTCCATGCCGACCAGATTCAGGGCTTTTTCGACATTCCTGTTGACAATATTTATGCGTCACCCGTTCTTTTACGCGACCTGATCAAGAAAAGATACAAAGACCTGCTCGTCGTATCGCCTGACGTCGGTGGTGTAGTCAGGGCACGCGCGCTGGCAAAGCTGCTTGACTGTGAGCTTTCCATCATCGACAAGCGCCGCCCGCGCGCCAACGAATCCGAGGTCATGAACGTTATCGGTGAAGTTGCGGGCAGAAACTGCGTCATCATGGATGACATGGTTGATACCGCAGGCACACTGACAACTGCTGCCGATATCCTGAAAGACAGGGGAGCCAAAATGGTGGTGGCCTACTGCACCCACCCGGTCCTGTCCGGCCCGGCTGTCGAACGCATCAACAATTCCAAACTGGATGAGCTGATTGTCACTGATACCATCCCGTTATCCGATGCGGCAAAACAATGCAGCAAGATCCGCCAGGTTTCCTGCGCCGAACTGCTGGCAGAAACCATCCGCCGTATCAGCAGAGGCGATTCGGTCATGTCTTTCTTTATGGAAGCAGAAACCATCGAAATCTGATAAAAGCATTCTGGATGCGGGGGTTTTTCCCGCCTCTTTTTAACGAAATTCCTGGTCGCGGGAATTTCACTCACGAAAGGGCATTACGCCCTGAATTTTTTGGAGTTAATCATGAAAGTTGTTGCATTTCCCAGGGCAGAACAGGGTACCGGAGCGAGCCGCCGCCTGCGTACTGCCGGCATGACCCCAGGTATTATCTATGGAGGCACCAGTGAGCCGATGGCAATCAAGCTGGATCATAACGCGCTTTACCATGCTCTCAGAAGAGAAGCCTTTCACTCTTCCATCCTGGATATGGAAATCGAAGGCAAAATCGAAAAAGTGCTGCTGCGTGATTACCAGATGCATGCGTACAAACAGATCGTCATGCATATTGATTTCCAGCGCGTCAGTGCTGACCAGCCGATTCACGTCAAGGTACCGCTGCACTTCCTGAATGAAGAGACGGCTGTTGCCGTCAAGCAATCCAATGGTATCATCCATCGCGCGGTTTCCGAGCTGGACATCACCTGTTTGCCAGGTGATCTGCCGAACTTCATCGAAGTTGACCTGGCGAATCTGGATATTGGCCAGACCATTCACCTGTCTGACGTGAAACTGCCAAAAGGCGTTTCTGCCACCAGCAGTGACGCCGACATGACCATTGCAACAGCCAGCGTCCCAAGCGCTGCACCTGCTGACGATGCTGACGCCACATCATCAGAAGAACCGAAAGCTGGCGAATAAGCCACACGGCTTCAGCAATAAAAAACCCGCCGGTTGGCGGGTTTTTTATTGTCCAGAAAAAATCAGCGTGCCGTATGCAAATCCTTCATCGCCACATCGAATCTGCCTTCGCAAACCAGCGGAATCACTTCAAGACCCCGTTCAATTGATTCATTGATCAGATTCTGTTCCTCCTTACCCGGACGCTGCAAAACATAATCAATAACCGCCATCTTCGGATTGCTTGTTCGGGGATGACCAATACCGAGCCTCAAGCGCCAGAAGTCCTGGGAACCCATGGCAGAAACAATATCATTGAGTCCGCGATGCCCACCGGTAGAGCCGCCTTTTTTCAGGCGGGCAACACCTGGCGCAATATCCAGCTCATCATGCACCACCAGGATTTCCTCTACCGGTATCCGGTAAAATCGCGCCAGCGCGCCAACCGCCCGGCCGGACAGATTCATGAAAGTCTGGGGCGCCACCAGCCAGATATCCTGACCGGCAATCGGCACACGAGCCGCCAGTGACTGAAAGCGGGATTCTTTTTTCAAAACCGGCGCATTCATCCGGTGAGCCAGGTTATCAATAAACCAGAATCCAGCATTATGGCGGGTCTGCTCATATTCAGGACCGGGATTGCCCAGGCCGACAATAAGACGAATAGACATGAATCAACTCGGGAAAAATCAGAAAAGGCATGACATCAGTTGAGCAACGTGCCATCCGGCACCGGGTTTTTCCTGGTCTGCACTAAAATCCATGGCTTGATGACTACTGTCCACAGCTCCACATCCTCCTCAAACCACGCCTGAGCCTGCTCGTCGGTTACCTTTTCTATCTGCTTTTGCGCAACAAGCCTTGATATATTTTCCATATCGTCTGCGGCCATCATCACGGCCACACTGACCATATCCAGACCATCACAAATGGCAAGAATATGGCCCGAGGCAAAGTAACGCTGCAGCTCACGCCAAGGCATCTGTGCCGTTTCCATATTCAATTTAGCATGAAGAAATTCCTGCTCCTGAAGAGACATTTTCATGGTTTCGCCTGTCAGTATTCAAAAAGATCACGCATCAGTAATGCGGGGGTTTTTCATGGGTAAATATCGTATTGTTATTGGCTCTTTCAGTCAAACGATGTGCAAGGACCGAAATAGCCGCTTCCAGCTGGTCAATCCGGTTCTGCTGCTGGTAAACGGTCTTGTTCAGCTCATCAATCATATCCTCCTGATGGCTGATCCGCATTTCCAGATCGATAAAACGCTCTTCCATAATCCGACTCTCTTTACCAGGTTAAAACAGGCCGCCACAACAGCCACGTATTGGGTATTGTATCAACGCATTTTACCCATTACGCCACTTTGGGATTCTGCAACAGGGATTTCAGATTGGCCAGCCGCGCCTGGGGCGTCATGGTTTCCGACTCATCAGGCAACGCCTTCCCTTCATCCAGTTTCATTTCCGCAATGAAGCGGGACATGTCGCATATTTCTGTTTCCCGGCCTCTGCGGCGTTTCTTGCACCAGGTGATCTGAAGGCTGCGCTGGGCGCGGGTAATTCCCACATACATCAGCCGGCGCTCTTCCTCAATCCGTCTTGCCAATACATCAGCCGGCGTATCCGGATCGCCCTTGTGCGGCAGGATGCCCTCTTCCACACCAACCAGATAAACATGCGGAAACTCCAGCCCTTTGGCAGCATGCAGCGTGGAAAGACGTACCGCATCAGGGGCTTCATCGCGCCCTTCCAGCATAGTCATCAGCGCAACCATTTGTGTCAATTCAAGCAGATTCTTCTCCGGGATACCACCCTGCCTGTCACCCAGGCTCTTTTCCTTCAGCCAGCCTGTGAAATCCAGCACATTTTCCCATTTTCCACGGGCATTGCGCTCATCAAACGTATCATACAGGTAAGGCTCATAGGCAATTTCCGCCATCATGTCATCCAGAACGGCTGCCGCATTTTCACCGCTTCCGGCAGCGCCCTGGCGGGACGCCCGCGCTTCAATCCGGTTGATGAAATCACAGAAAGCACGCAGCGGCTGCAACTGACGGGAAGGCAGCACTGCCTCAATTCCCCCTTTAAATACCGCCTCGAAAAGCGAACACTGCCAGCGCCCGGCATAGGCGCCCAGCGCTTCCAGTGTGGCCTGTCCGACGCCGCGCTTGGGTGTGGTAACCGCCCGGATAAATGCCGGGTCATCATCATTATTGGCAATCAGGCGAAGGTAGCTGACGATGTCCTTGATCTCTGCACGGGCGAAAAAACTCTGCCCGCCTGAAATAGTGTAAGGAATCCGCTCCCGCCGCAAAGCGGTTTCCAGCAAACGCGCCTGATGGTTTCCGCGATACAGGATCGCATAATCCGAAAACTTCGCCCTGCGCTCAAAACGGTGTGCCGACAGGGAAATCGCCACCTGCTCTGCTTCCGTTTCATCATTGTCCATGGCGCTCACCCGGACAGGCTCACCAGCGCCCATCTCGGACCAGAGCGTCTTCTCAAAAATCTTGGGGTTATTGCTGATAACCGCATTGGCTGCCTGCAGGATATGCATGGAGGAACGGTAATTCTGTTCCAGCCGTATCAGCTCCAGATCCGGAAAATCATCCCGCAATATCTTCAGGTTTTCCGCAGTTGCGCCCCGCCAGGCATAAATTGCCTGGTCATCGTCCCCAACAGCGGTAAACATGGGTTTCTTGCCTGGTCCGGTCACCAGAAGCTTCACCAGTTCATACTGGCAGACATTGGTATCCTGGTATTCGTCCACCAGGAGATACCGCATGCGCCGTTGCCATCTGTCACGTACTGCATCGTTTTGCCGGAAAAGTTCCACCGGCAGACGAATGAGATCATCAAAATCCACCGCCTGATAGGCCGACAGGGTTGCCATGTAGCTCGCATAAATCCGTGCCGCCTGCCCTTCATGCTCATCAACCGCCTCAGCCAATGCCTTCTCAGGAAAAACCAGCGCATTCTTCCATAGCGATATGCGCGTCTGGATGCGGCGGATGACCTGTCTGTCGGTTGTCACAGCCATATCCTGTATCAGGGAAAAACAGTCATCCGCATCCATGATGGAAAACCGCTCCTTTAAGCCCAGCTCTTTTGCTTCCTGGCGCAATATCCTGACACCAAGCGAATGGAAGGTGGAAATTGTCAGTTCTGCGGCCTGTGACGGGCTTGAGAGCAGCTTTGCAATACGCTCCTGCATTTCTGCTGCCGCCTTGTTGGTAAACGTCAGCGCGGCAATATGCCGGGCTTCATAAAGACCGCTTTCGATCAGATGCGCAATTTTCTGGGTAATCACCCGAGTCTTGCCCGAACCGGCTCCCGCAATCACCAGGCAGGGGCCCTCCATATAACGTACGGCATCACGCTGCGGGGTATTCAGATTGAAAAGAGCAGAGGAACTCATCACACGAAAAACGGCCAAAGACAGGAGCGCCATTATAACAGTGCACGCAGCATTAGTCAGAACCCGCGGAGCACGTTACACTATCCTCACGGAGTTTTTCCGCCCCTTGTAATTTGCAAAAGCATCCCTATCTGGTCATAGTTGATTATCTGGTCTGCGCCATGGTGGCAAGCGGGCCCACCGGAGAAACACACATGGAACAATTTCACGGCACAACCATCCTGTCAGTCCGCAGGGGAAGCGAAGTCGCGCTTGGCGGCGACGGACAGGTCACACTGGGCAGTGTTGTCATCAAAGGCGGCGCACGTAAAGTCCGCAAGCTCTATCACGACCGTGTCCTGGTCGGATTTGCCGGTGGAACAGCTGACGCCTTCACCTTGCTTGAGCGCTTCGAGGCCAAGCTGGAAAAACATCAGGGCAACCTGCTACGCTCTGCGGTTGAGCTCGCCAAAGACTGGCGGACCGACCGCATCCTCCGGCGTCTGGAAGCCATGCTCCTGGTTGCTGACAAGGAAGCCACCTTTATCATTACCGGCAATGGCGATGTGCTGGAACCGGAAGAAGGGGTAGGTGCCATAGGATCCGGGGGGATTTATGCGCAATCTGCAGCACTGGCGCTTCAGCGCAATACGGATCTCTCCCCGGCAGAAATCGTGGAAAAAGGCCTGGCCATTGCAGGCGAACTCTGCATTTACACCAATATGAGCCATATTATCGAAACACTTGATTAACGGCACGGCTCTATCTTATTACTCTTATCGCCATACCACTATGAACCTGACACCTCCAGAAATCGTCACCGAACTCGATAAACATGTTGTCGGCCAGTCCAAAGCCAAGCGTGCGGTTGCCATTGCACTGAGAAACCGCTGGCGCCGCCAGCAGGTGGAAGAACCCCTGCGCCATGAAATCACGCCCAAAAACATCCTGATGATCGGCCCGACAGGTGTGGGAAAAACGGAAATTGCCCGTCGCCTCGCCCGCCTGGCTGATGCCCCTTTTATCAAGATCGAAGCAACCAAATTCACCGAAGTGGGCTATGTTGGCCGTGATGTGGAAACCATTATCCGCGACCTGATTGACATCAGCATCAAGCAGACACGGGAATCCGAAATACGCAATGTCCGCGAAAAGGCAGCAGACGCGGCAGAAGAACGGATACTCAATATCCTGGTACCTCCCGCTCGTGACTTTGGTTTCAATACCAGTGCCAGTGATGAGGATGCCGGTTCCGGCAATAATACGCGTCAGGTTTTCCGCAAGCGGCTTCGTGAGGGCGCGTTGAATGACCGCGAAATTGAAATCGAGGTAGCTGATGCCATGCCGCATATGGAAATCATGGCGCCTCCCGGCATGGAAGAAATGACCGAACAGATCAAATCCATGTTTTCCGGGCTGGGCGGAAGCCGGAAAAAACCCCGCAAGGTCAGGATCAGCGAAGCCCTGCGCCTCTTGACAGATGAAGAAGCCGCCAAGATGGTCAACGAGGATGAACTGAAGCAAAAAGCCATCACCAATGTTGAGCAAAACGGTATCGTCTTTCTGGATGAAATCGACAAGATCGCTTCGCGCTCCGAAATCGGCGGTGCAGACGTTTCACGTGCCGGCGTCCAGCGTGATCTCCTGCCACTGGTGGAGGGCACAACCGTCAATACCAAATACGGCATGGTCAAGACTGACCACATCCTCTTTATCGCTTCCGGTGCATTTCACCTGTCCAAACCGTCAGACCTGATCCCGGAACTGCAGGGACGCTTTCCAATCCGCGTGGAACTGGAATCCCTTTCCATTGAAGACTTTGAGCGCATTCTGACAAGTACCGATGCCTGCCTGACAGCCCAGTATGAAGCACTGTTGGCAACCGAAAACATCAAGCTTGTTTTCGCCACGGATGGCATCCGCCGCCTGGCTGAGATTTCCTTCTCGGTAAATGAGCGCACGGAAAACATCGGCGCAAGACGGCTTTATACCGTCATGGAAAAACTGCTTGAGGAAATTTCATACACGGCAAGCGAAACCGGCACGGACACGATTACTATCGATACGGATTACGTGAATGAAAGACTGGAAGCCCTCTCTGTCAATGAGGATCTTTCCCGTTATGTCCTGTAACCGGGTCTAAGCAAATGAAAAAGCCCGGCTTTGAAGTGACCCCCAAAAGTTGGACAAAGTCTGACGAATTGGAGGTGCAGTTCAGTTTTTACCGGGCTTTTTTGTGATCCTGCATAAGCCAAAAACTCATTTGACCCAGACCACAACCTCATCCATGGATTGACGCGTCTTGGCGCCGGGCTCATTGACCCGATAACCGAATGCGACCATAACCGAAAGCCCCAATTGCCCGTTTTCCGTCAGCCCGGCTTCACTCAAGATTGATTCAGACGCGTCCAGATTGGCTCCCTCAATCGCGCAGGAATCAATTCCCATCAACGCCGCCGTTGTCATCATGTTGCCCAGCGCAATGTATGCCTGCTTTCCGGCCCAGTCAAACAAGGTGCGCGGTGTATCCAGCAAACGATTTTCTTCCTGAAACTGCCTGAAACGTTCGCGCTTGTTTGCCGCGACCTCATCCGGCAGATGCTGGACAGCTTTCATCATACGGGTCACATGTCCGGAATCAAAACGCATGCCATCGCGATAACACATGATCGCAACATAATGACTGGCAGTCGGCAATTGTGTCTGTGCTCCCCAGCTCACCGTACGCAGCTTTTCACGCAAGGTTGCGTTCTGGATCACAAGAAACTTCCACGGCTCAAACCCGAAAGAACTGGGAGAAAGGCGGCCTGATTCCAGAATCAGGTTGAAATCAGCATCACTGATTTTTTTGTCCGGATCAAATGCCTTGCAGGCATGACGGAACTGAAATGCAGAAAGAATTGCGTCCTGGCTTATCATGGCAGACTCCATTCAGATGATAAAAAGGTAATATAACCAAAAAAAACCGATCACTCTCCATACGAATTGAAAAAATAAACGCGGATAAAAAACACTATCTGGCGCTGCTGCTTTTAGGCGATGAGCAGGAATCCATGATAGACCGCTATCCTGAAAGGGGGGAGATGTACGCCCTCTTTGATGATGACCTGAAAAACATCTGTGTCGTCACGGAAGAAGAAAGTGGCGTGTATGAAATCAAAAATATTGCCACATGGCCCCAATACCAAGGGAAAGGTTATGGCAAAGCCCTAATCCGCCATATCCTGGAAAGATATGCCTCTTATGCGAAAGCTATGCTGGTGGGAACCGGCAACATAACCAGAATACTGACGTTTTACAAACGTTGCGGATTTGTCTATTCGCACGCCATTCCCCGCTTTTTTTACAGACCATTATCCGGACCCGAATTACGAAGAGGGTGTGCCGCTCATTGATATGATCTACCTGAAAAAAACGTTTTGACCATGCAAAAACGCGGGCCACCAAAGTGACCCGCGCCTGATCATGCTGTTAATAGGCAAATGAATTATTTGGCACTCATCATTGCCATGGCCGTATCCATCATCCGGCAACTGAAACCCCACTCATTGTCATACCAGGCCAGGATCTTGACCAAGGTGCCACCGCTCACACGGGTCTGGGTCGCATCAAAGGTGCTGGATACCGTGGTATGGTTGAAATCAACGGATACCAGCGGCTCGGTATTGTAAGCCAGAACCCCCTTCATTTCGCCCTCCGAAGCCTCTTTCAGGATGGCATTGACTTCTTCAACCGTCGTCGGGCGGGAAGCAATGAAAGTCAGATCAACTGCTGATACATTGATGGTTGGCACACGCATTGCATAACCATCAAGCTTGCCTGCCAGTTCAGGCAAAACCAGGCCAACTGCTACCGCCGCACCGGTACGGGTCGGGATAATATTCATGGCCGCGGCCCGGGCACGGCGCGGATCGCTGTGGTACACGTCCGTCAGCACCTGATCGTTCGTATAGGCATGAATCGTTGTCATCAGACCATTCATAATGCCAAGCTTTTCATGTAGCGGCTTGGCGACCGGCGCCAGGCAGTTTGTCGTACAGGAAGCATTCGATACGATCGTATCAGACGCTTTCAGAACGCCCTGGTTGACACCATAAACAACCGTTGCATCCACATCCTTGCCGCCCGGAGCAGAAATCAATACCTTTTTTGCCCCTGCCTGCAAATGGGCTGATGCCGCTTCTTTGGTCGTAAAACGCCCGGTACATTCCAGTACGACATCCACACCCAGTTCTTTCCACGGCATCTCGCCCGGATTGCGGTTGGATATGGCGCGGATTCTGTCACCATTGACGATCAGGTAATCGTTTTCGTACTCCACCTTTCCGTTAAATTTGCCATGCACCGTGTCATAACGGGTCAGGTGGGCGCTGATTTCCATATCGCCCAGGTCATTGACGGCGACAATTTCCATATCGCGTGATTTTCCGTCTTCGTAATGCGCACGAAGAACATTCCGGCCAATACGGCCATAGCCGTTAATCGCAACCCGAATAGCCATGATGTTTTACTCCTGAATTAGTCAAAATCGATTATCCACCTGTCCATGATTTTCCGTGGGGCGGAAAACCGCTGCAGGGCTCTTATTATAAAACTGTCTTACCTAAAACGGATTGCACTTTGGCGACGACATTTTCCACAGTAAACCCGAAATGCTTGAAAAGAACGGAAGCAGGGGCTGATTCACCAAAGCTTTCCATGCCCACAACAGCGCCTTCCAGACCGACATACTTGCGCCAGTAATCGGTAATCCCGGCCTCTATCGCAACGCGCGGCAGGCCTTTGGGCAAAACACTTTCACGATAGGCCGGTTCCTGGATATCGAAGACATCGGTCGAGGGCATCGACACCACGCGAGCCGCAACCCCTTTTTTCGCCAGTTCATCCGCTGCATTGACAGTCAGTTCAACTTCAGAACCTGTCGCAATCAGTACCACTTTCGCATCCTTGGCATCCCGCAATACATATCCGCCTCGGGCAATATTGGCAACCTGTTCTTCAGTCCTCTCCTGATAAGCGAGATTCTGACGTGAAAAAATCAGTGTCGTCGGGCCATTTTCCCGTTTGATCGCCTCACTCCACGCAACAGCAGACTCCACCGTGTCGCAGGGGCGCCAGTTATTGAGGTTCGGGATCAGACGCATGCTGGAAATATGCTCAACCGGTTCATGCGTTGGTCCATCCTCACCCACACCAATGGAATCGTGTGTAAAAACAAAAATGGAGCGGATCTGCATCAGCGCCGCCATCCTGAGCGCATTGCGGCTGTAATCCGAGAAAGTGAGGAAGGTGCCGCCAAACGGGACAAATCCGCCATGCAGGGCAATCCCGTTCATAATGGCACTCATGCCAAACTCCCGTACACCATAACTGATGTAATTGCCGGGCTTGTCTGCTGTCAGCTTGACGCTTTCTTTCCAGTTGGTAAGATTTGAACCGGTCAGATCGGCAGAACCGCCCAGAAAATCCGGCAGGATAGCAGAATAAGCCTCGATCGCATTCTGGCTGGCGCGACGGGTAGCAATCGTTTCTTTTTTTGCGACGCAATCGGTGATGTACTGTTTAACCGCCTCATCAAAACCGGCAGGCAATGTGCCGCTCATTCTGCGGGTAAACTCAGCCGATTCCCCGGGATATTCCTTGGTATATGCCGCCAGAAGCACATCCCATTCCTTTTGCCATTTCTGCCCGTCTTCCCGGGCATCCCAGGCTTTATATACCTCCGCAGGGATTTCAAAAGGAGGATATGTCCAGTCAATCGCAATCCGTGTCGCCTCGATTTCCTTGTCTCCCAGCGGGGCGCCATGCACATCATGGGTACCTGCCTTGTTGGGTGACCCTTTGCCGATAATGGTCTTGCAACAGATGAGTGTCGGTTTGTCTGATGCCTTTGCCTTGACGATGGCCGCATCAACAGCCGCCACATCATGGCCATCCACATTCGGAATCACATTCCAGCCATAGGCTTCAAAACGTTTCGGCGTATCATCTGTCAGCCAGCCTTTGACATCGCCGTCAATCGAAATCCCGTTATCGTCATACAGGGCAATCAGCTTATTCAATTTCCAGGTACCTGCCAGTGAGCAGGCTTCATGCGAAATACCTTCCATCAGGCAACCATCACCCAAAAACACATAAGTATGATGATCAACCAGATCAAATCCGGGCCTGTTGAATTCTTCCGCCAGAAGCTTTTCAGCAAGCGCCATACCTACGGCATTGGTAATCCCCTGTCCAAGCGGCCCGGTTGTGGTTTCAACACCGGGCGTTACATGCACCTCAGGATGACCCGGCGTCTTGGAGTGAAGCTGCCGGAAATTCTTGATATCCTCTATCGTCAGGTCATAACCCGACAGATGCAAAAGCGCATACTGCAGCATGGAACCATGTCCGTTTGACAGAACAAAACGATCACGATTTGACCAGTGCGGATTGGCCGGATTATGCCGGTAATGGCGGGACCACAGCGCCACCGCAATTTCTGCCATGCCCATCGGCATACCGGGGTGTCCGGAATTGGCCTTCTGAACTGCATCCATCGCCAGTGCGCGTATGGCATTTGCCATGATGTTGTCGGGTAGAGTCGTCGTCATAGGGTTATCTTGAATCCGTCAAAGGGTTGGATGGGGAAAAACCAATGTAATACCCCCCATCAAATCGTGTATTATGCCTAGCATATACCTGCCTGTATTCTATCAGAGACTCACTCTTAGATTAAGATCAACCCGCCAACAGGGAGCGCATCATGACACGCCTGTACTGCAACGCCCCGCTTGCCATAAATACCCAACTGGAACTGCCGGCATCCGCAGCCCGCCATACGATGGTTTTACGCTTGCGTCCCGGAGACGACATCACTCTTTTTAATGGCGAGGGAGGAGAATATAGCGCAAAAATCGTTGATATTCACAAGCACGGCACCACCGTTGACATCATCTCCTTCCAGCCCCGGGAAAACGAACTGCCCTATCGTGTCACGCTCGTGCAATCGATGCCTGAAGCCTCCAAGATGGATCTGGTCATAGAAAAGGCCATCGAACTGGGCGTGGCGCGAATCTGCCCGGTCGAATCAGAACGTTCCGTTGTCCGGTTGACAGAAGAGCGGGCGGAAAAACGGGCCATCCGCTGGAAAAGTATCATTATTGCCTCTTCAGAGCAAAGCGGCCGCAACCGCTTTGCCGAACTGGACGACATCACCCCCTTCAAGAAATGGGTGGAAAGCCATGAATCCCAGCCTACTTTGATGCTCAGCCCGCATGCCAAAGACTCCCTGGCAGACTGGGCCTTTCACAATCAGCCGCAGGATGTCACGCTTATAATAGGTCCTGAGGGCGGCTTTTCACGTGAAGAAGAAGGATTGGCTGTTCGCTATGGCGCCATCACGGTTTCACTGGGTACCCGGATACTGCGTACAGAAACAGCAGGCATGGCCGCCGTTTCAGCACTGACAGCCATCTGGAACCGGACCGATCCCTAGCGCCCTTTTACACAATGAGATAACGATAAATACAGCAATGACACCGACAAACAAAGAAAAAATGATCGCCGGAATCGAATACAACGCAAACGATCCGGAATTGCAAAATGACCGACAACGCGCGCTGACACTGACACAGGCATATAATGCAACCAGCCCGGAAGCGAACGAAAAAAAATCCACCATTTTAGAGCTACTGTTCAAATCATCCGGCGCCAATCTGAAAATCACTCCGCCGTTTTATTGCGACTACGGCTATAACATCACGGTCGGGGATAATTTTTACACCAATTTCAGCTGCATCATCCTTGACTGTGCACCCGTGACAATTGGCAACAATGTCATGCTGGGGCCCAAGGTACAGATATATACGGCTACCCACCCTATTGACCCGCTTGAGAGACGAAACGGCCTGGAATACGCCAAACCCGTCACCATTGAAGATGATGTCTGGATAGGAGGAGGCACAATTATCAATCCCGGCGTTACCATCGGACGCGGCACAACCATTGGTTCCGGCAGTGTTGTCACCCATGACATTCCCGCTAACGTGGTTGCCGTTGGCAACCCCTGCATGATCATGCGGCAACTGGATTAAACCGCATCATCCAGTTTCACGGCATGTTCACGCGTCGTATGAAACACCAGTTTCGGCCAGCGCTCTTCTGTCAGACGAAGATTCACTGCAGAAGTTGCCAGGTACGCCAGGTTGCCCGCCGCATCATGCGACAGGTTATGTGACAGCGATTTTTCAAATTCGGCCAGCATGCGCTTGTCTTCAGACGTTACCCAGCGGGCGCTGCTGATGGATGTTCCCTCAAAAACAGCATCCACCCCATACTCATTCATCAGGCGGCTGGCGACCACATCAAACTGCAGCACGCCTACGGCCCCTAAAATAAGGTCGCTTCCCTGCAACGGTTTGAAAACCTGTACCGCCCCTTCCTCACCCAGTTGCTGCAACCCTTTATGCAATTGCTTGAGTTTCAGCGGATTCTTGATCCGGACCATCCGGAAAAGATCCGGCGCAAAATACGGTATCCCGGTAAACTGCAGCAGCTCACCTTCAGAGAAACTGTCACCAATCTGCATATTCCCGTGATTGGGCAAGCCGATAATATCGCCCGCGTAAGCCTCTTCCACCTGCTCGCGCGAAGACGCCATGAATGTGACCACACTCGAAATCCGCACATCACGCTGCAAACGCAAATGCCTGAGTTTCATTCCCTTTTCAAAGCGGCCGGAACAAACCCGTAAAAAGGCAATCCGGTCCCGATGCGCCGGGTCCATATTGGCCTGTATCTTGAAAACAAAACCGGAAAACGGCTTTTCTGCCGGCGCCACGGTCCGTATAGTGGCATCCCGTGCGCCTGGCGGCTGCGCCCAGTCCAAAAGGGCATCCAGAATTTCCCGCACCCCGAAATTATTGATCGCCGAACCAAAAAAAACCGGTGTCAGCGTGCCCGCAAGAAACTGTTCGGCATCAAAAGAATTGGAAGCGCCATGAACCAGCTCTACCTCCATTTTCAACTGTTCCATTTCCTGCGGAAACCGCTCGGCAAGGCGTGGATTATCAATCCCCGAGATCACCTCAAACTCCTGGTCAGCCCTTTCACTGCCCGCCTCGAAAAGCATCACTTCATCACGCAGCAAATGATAGACACCGCGAAAATTCTTGCCCATGCCGATCGGCCAGGTAATGGGCGCACACTGGATTTTCAGAACCGACTCCACCTCATCAAGCAACTCAAGCGGATCACGCGTTTCCCGGTCCAGCTTGTTCATGAAGGTGATAATCGGCGTATGGCGCATCCGGCAGACATCCAAAAGCTTGATGGTCTGCGCTTCCACGCCACGCGCCGCATCAATCACCATCAAAGCGGTATCAACCGCCGTCAGTACGCGGTAAGTATCTTCCGAAAAATCCTGGTGTCCCGGGGTATCAAGCAGATTAATGACATGATCGCGGTATTCAAACTGCATGACAGAGCTGGCAACAGAAATACCCCGCTGTTTTTCAATATCCATCCAGTCTGACGTCGCATGCCTTGCACTTTTCCTTGCCTTGACCGTGCCGGCCAGTTGGATGGCACCGGAGAAAAGCAGCAGCTTTTCGGTCAATGTCGTTTTTCCGGCGTCCGGGTGAGAAATAATGCCAAAGGTTCGCCGCCGGGCAACTTCATGCGCAATATCCCGGTCGGAAACAGAAGAAGATGTGTTCATACTGCCAATTTTGCTGAAAAACCAGCAGTTTATCCTGTTAATAAAATAAAAGGAAATTTGCGCATCATCATAAAAAATTTCCACAAAGCAAGTTTTATTTGCAATAATTGGATAGAACAATTATTCCTGTTGCATTCACCCGGCTTTTAACCAGACGCGCAGTCCTGGTGCAATAGTCAGATCACCTTACCAGCAGGTCTTTCAGGGGATATGAATGAAAGAAGTCGATTTAACCGAAAAGATCATCAGGGCACACTTTGATGCCCCTATTTCTGTCATGTTTGATCAGGAAACCGGAAATCTGTTTATCGAAAACGATAGACGGGCTTCCCCGCGTATTGTCATCCGGGCGGTCTTTACACCGCAAGCGGTTCAGCAACTGTTAAGCAGCCTGCGGCAAATAGAAGATGCGCTGAAAATGACAGAAGAACGCATCGCAGAAACCAATTTCCTGGATAAAACCGATATTCTCTGAAAACCGCTTCCTGTCTGGCATCCCGCAATGATGCGACGCATTTCAACACAGCAGCTGTTCACCAGTAAAACGTCCCGACAGAATACCGGTCGCAATGGCCGCAGTTATAAAGCGGCAAATCTTTATCAGGATGATGGGCATAAGCGTGCCCGGTCTTTTTCCTGTATTCCTCCTCCGTCTTTTTGCAATAAATGAAAAGACCGATCAGTCCGAAAAACAGTAGTACGGGGATACTGCAAAAGAAAAACATCATGACAGACCTCCAGATGACAAACGGACTTATCCACAGATTTAATCGACTATAATGAGCCATGTGCATAATCCGGATTCACTTCAAGTTTACCCAAAATTCCTGCGCTTCGCACACAAAAAGCATGGCAGTACCCTCGTTTACAGGTTTCTCCACCATACTTTGACAAAAGAAAAGTACCAATGAAAAAGACAGCCACCTCCCTCGTTTTGTTCCTCTCCGTCTTTCTTTCGTCCTGTGTTTATGTGAGCTTTCCTGAATCATCTGATCCGGCAGTAAAGCTGGAAGAAGCAAACCGTTATATGGTGCAAGGCCAACCATTGCCTGCCGAGCGCCTCATCATGGAAGCCATGCGCATTTATGAAACGGAAAATAACCCGGAAGGACTGGGTAACGCCTATCGTGATTTTGGTACCCTGTTGCGTTCAAATGCGGTAACGCAAAGAGATGAGACCTATCGGGAAGCAGGCTTTCTTGACAACAGCATCACCTATGACAATCGTCACGAAAAATCCAATGAATATATGGATCGTGCCATTGCACAATACAACGAAGCCGCCAGCCGCTATCAGAACCAGGGCCGTTATGATCTGCTCTCCACTCTCTACTACACACAGGCCGGTGTCTATCTCCTGCAAAACAACAACACCATGGCCTGTTCTGCGTATGACCAGAGCCGGGCCGCCTATGCCGAAAGCGCTGTACGCAATTCCTCAAACCAGCCGCTCATCCCGAGAGGTTATTCCTCTTTCCATGACGCCATCACTGCCGCCAAAAGCCAAGCTGGATGCCAGTAATGAAGTACAGACGACCTCTTCAGAACCCCTGAACTGAGAAAGCAAGGTGAAAAAGCAGCGACCAAAACAATTTTCCCTCTTTGGTCAGGCCGACAAAGGCATCCTGCTTTTCGTCGTCGACAATGCCGAGCTTTTCCTGTCACACCGCCTGCCTATCGCGCTTACAGCACTTAATTCGGGCTATGAGGTTCATGTGGCAGCGCCACAGAACTTCGCTGCAGAACAATTGATCGAGTCTTACTCTATCGTTTTTCACCGCCTATCCATGAATCCGGAAAAATTCGGTTTTTTCTCGGAACTGAAAACCTTCTTTTCCCTTCGCCGGATCATAAAGGAAGTCAAACCCGATTTACTCCACCTTATCACGCTCAAGCCAACCCTTTACGGCAGCGTCATTGCCCGCATGAACAAGGTGCCCGCAGTCGTTGCCACTATCACCGGCACCCGGAAAATCCGCCTTGCGCCGGGTAGCGAGAAAGAAAATCTGCGCCAGAAATATATCCGTCTTCTGTATGGTTATGGCTTCAAACACCCCAATCTGCGCGTCACCTTCCAAAACAAGGATGACCGTGACATGTTTTTGGACATGGCACTCATCAACAAGCGCCAGATCGCGCTTATTCGCGGCACCGGCGTCAACATGCAGCAATTCCATCCCATGCAGGAAATCATCGGCACCCTCCCGTTGGTTCTCCTGGCATCACGTATGCGATGGGATAAGGGCGTGGGTGAATTTGTCGCTGCAGCAAAACAACTGCAGGAAAGCGGAACAAAAGCACGTTTTGTCCTTGTCGGCGGAACCGATCCAACTCATCCGGAAGCCATACCAGAAACCCGGTTGCAGGACTGGCATAATTCAGGAATTATTGAATGGTGGGGCCCCAAACACGACATGCCCATCGTCTTTGCCCAAGCCCATATCGTCTGTCTGCCCTCTTACCGCGAGGGGCTGCCAAAAGTGCTGGTTGAAGCTGCGGCTTGCGGAAAACCCATCGTAGCAACCGATGTTTCCGGGTGCCGGGAGATTATTGTCAACGAAGAAAATGGATTACTGGTGCCTGTTCAGGAAGTGGAAAATCTTGCCGTTGCATTGAACCGCCTGCTGTCCAACCCGCATTTACGGTTTGAGATGGGACAGCGAGGAAGACAAAAAGTCGTTGCTGAATTTTCAATCGGACATGTGGTTGACAAAACGCTAGGCGTATATGAATCTTTGTTGCAGATATAATGTGTGGCAGACATCATTTCATTTTCCAACCATCCCAAACTTATGAAACTAACCTGCTTCAAGGCATATGACATTCGTGGAGAACTCGGCCATGAATTAAATGAGGATATTGCTTATCGAATCGGCAGGGCTTACGGCGAATATCTCAAGCCAAATACCGTTGTTGTGGGTTGCGACATACGAGAGAGCAGCCCTATGCTGAAAGAGGCTGTTATCCGAGGCTTGTTGGATACCGGCAGTAATGTAATCGATATTGGCACTACGGGAACAGAAGAAGTCTATTTCGCTACTTTTCATTTTGAAGCAGATGGTGGTATTGAAATTACCGCCAGTCATAATCCGATTAATTACAATGGCATGAAGCTGGTACGGGAGAATGCCAAGCCTATAAGTGGCGATACGGGGTTGAAAGAAATACAAAAGCTCGCAGAAAAAAATGAATTTACTCCGGCTCCCAAAAAGGGAACCATTCACAGAAAAAAAATCCTGGAATCTTATATCCAGCACTTATTCACGTATATTTCACCATCTAAACTCCGGCCTCTTAAGCTGGTTGTCAATGCAGGAAATGGTGCCGCAGGGCACGTTATTGATGCAATAGAAGCGAAATTTTCCTCCCTTTCTGTTCCGGTGGAATTCATCAAAATTCACCATCAACCGGACCACACATTTCCAAATGGCATCCCCAATCCGCTAATACCTGAAAACCGGCATTTCACATCAAACGCCGTTATACAGCATAACGCGAACATGGGCATCGCCTGGGATGGGGATTTTGACCGATGCTTTTTATTCGATGAAAAAGGCAAATTTATCGAAGGCTACTATATTGTGGGATTGCTGGCTGCCGCCTTTCTCGAGAAACACCCTGGAGAAAAAATCATTCATGATCCGCGCCTGACCTGGAACACGATCGATATTGTCAATCAGTATGGCGGCACTCCCATACAGAGCAAAACTGGACATGCCTTTATCAAGGAGCGCATGCGACAGGAAAATGCTATTTACGGTGGTGAAATGAGTGCCCACCATTATTTCCGTGATTTCGCCTATTGCGATAGTGGCATGATCCCCTGGCTGCTGACAATACAACTGATGAGCAATTCCGAAAAACCATTATCCACGCTTGTTGGTGATCGTGAAGCCATGTTTCCCTGTAGTGGTGAACTCAACTACAGGGTGCAAAACAGTACGGATACGCTGAATCTGATTAAAGAACATTTCACAGGACTAAATCCCGCTATTGACCGTACTGATGGCATCAGCCTGGAATTTGATGATTGGCGGATGAATGTAAGAAGCTCCAATACAGAACCTTTGTTGCGACTGAATGTGGAAACACGAGGAAGTTTGTGTGATATCGCTAGCAAAGTAGCAAAAATTGAAAAACTGATCTATCTATCAACCAGTTGAGAATACACCGCCAGCGTTTCACGGATTACTTGCCCGGATGAAAACTCTGCTTCGGCTTTCTTTCGGCTATAAGCCCCCATTCGCTGGCGCATGCCAGAATCCAATATGAGTTTTTTCAACGCATTGGCAAGAGATGCCACATCTCGAACTGGTACCAAAAAACCGTTTTTACCATCATCCACGACTTCACGACAACCCGTTGTATCTGTTGTCACAATGGGTAATCCACATGCCGCCGCTTCAATAAGTGACTTTGGTAACCCTTCCCTGTATGAAGGCAAACAAACGATATGAGCATCTTGAAGCACAGCAGCAACATCTTCTCGCCACCCCCACCATTCCACGTTTTTTCTGCCGTTCCAGGCATTGAGCATTTCGATTGTAATTGAAGTAGGATTTACCGGGTCCGGAGCACCAACCAAAACAAACCTTGCCTTGACGCTTTCATCATATAACCGATGTGCTGCCGAAACAAACTCATCAACCCCCTTGTCACGCAACATTCTTGCAGTCAACACAACGACAGGAATGGCTTCCGGTTTTTCCATGGGTTGAAAATGATCCAGATTGACCCCGGCACCTTTTATCAGAACCGTATCAGCAGGACGCACTGCCTTCCAGTTAACAAAGCTGCTCAAATCGTCCGGATTTTCAAAAATGACTTTGCTGGGTTCGGGATTGGTAAAAAAGCGGTACGCCAGACGAAGCCATGGGCGCAAAATCCGCGCTCTGAAGTCAGATGATGAAAAAATATATCCCATGCCTACAGGCGCATTTACAACCGCAGGAACACCGGACAAACGCGCAGCCAATGATCCATACAAAATGGGCTTGGCCGAAACCTGATGAACAATGGCGGGACGCTCCTGTCGATAAAGCTTCCATATTTTCAGCAATACACCAAGCTCCCTCAAGGGATTCATCCCGCTACGATTAAATGGGATAGCGATAAAGCACAATCCGGCAGCACGGATTCTCTCGCCCTGTGTATTTTCACGTGCAGCGACCACTACATCATAACCAGCAGCTCGCGCAGCAAGAGCTCGCTCCATAAAATGAGAACAGAAAAAACTGTCTTCCGTGAGAAGGTAGAGAAGCTTTGGCTTAAAATGCATTATTCACTTGCAAGACTTGTACCGGTATGTTTAATGATTTCATCACAACAATTAAATGGTTATTTGGGAAAAACCCTATACCACTCTCAAACAAAGTATCTACAAAAAATCCAATATCGTTTCTTTTTGAGAAAATTACCATAAAGCAAAACTCCTAATAAACAACCTTCTCATATACTTGGTAAGAGAAAACGCACTAGCAATGATCCATGTTATTACATTGATTTTTTTACGCACATAAAGTTGTCTATATATTTGCAGTTCTGAACATTCCATTTTCCATAGATTTCCGCTTTGCCCACCTAGTGAAAAATCAGGACGAAAAGAAAATGCAAGGGTTCTATAAATCAAAACGGCGTTATGTCCATCCGATATTATTCTTAGCCATAAATCATAATCTTCCGAAAAACGCATCTGTTCACTGAAACGATGCTCTAACGAACAACGTAGCATAACAGTTCGAGTCTGCACCAAATTCCTGAAAAGCATCTTCTGAAGTGTAAGCTTCTTCAAAAAAAGCGCGCTTTTCTCTTCAGGAAGTTCGGGGGAATAACTGGAAAAAAGAACAGATCGATGCCCAGACAAATCACAATACGGATTCTGGATCATCCATGAATACTGGATTTCAATTTTTTCAGGAGTCCAGGCATCATCAGCATCCAGAAAAGCAAGATAATCTCCCTTGGCAATGTTCCATCCAGCGTTCCTCGCTCCAGCAGGACCCTTATTGGATTCAAGAAACAAAGAGCGAATGCAGACGCTATCATGCTGGGAATATTTTTTTATCAGATGCAAAATACAATTTCTGGTTGCATGAGCATCAGGGCTAGAATCCTCAACAAGAATGATTTCTAATGGCTTTAGCGTTTGGTTAATTACTGATATAACTGCTCGCTCCAACACATCTGAGCAACAATAGCAGGGAATGATGACGGAAACGGGTATGGCCTTCATTTTTCCCTGGGAATCAATAGCCTAAAATCGGAATTTGTTGCCATCCTGGCGGTATGATGTTCTTGTGAGAATAATCCTTACTTCTATTCCACAAGCCAGGTGCCATAACAATTTTTCCTTGTCTCTGGTTGAGATATGCCCCCCACCAACTAAAAGTGCTGTTCGCAATAATATGGTGCTTGCACATCGACATCAGCGTTAACTCCTGAGAGGCATTGATTACGGAGCCGCTGACTCCTTTTTGACCAGACACATAATAGGTATTCTCACTCAAATTCAAGTTGTTTCGAACCCACTCAATATCATCTGAAAATACCACAAGATCATAATATCCGATTTGATCCTTTAGACAGGCCAATGCTGTTTCATAATAATCAATGCCGCAGATATTATGCAAAGCACTGATCCTTGGATCAGAAACATAATCACCACGTCTAATATGCAAAGAAACTGGAGAATGCATTGATTTAATCAAATTTACAATGGGTTCTATATCCGCATTCAAATTTTCCTGAAGCAAAAACTCCTTTGATAACTCATCAAAACAGTCAACAAAATATTTCTCACATTGGAAAAAACCTTCTAGATATACGTTTCCCTTCTGATTCATTATCTCCCAATGCCAGTCAGTATAATATTTTTTGAAAACCTTCTGGCTAACCACACGAAATACCCGCGAAGCAAGACCAAAAGGATTGCGAAATCTTTGCACCTCCTCCTCAGACGCAACAGAAGCTGATACTGAAAATTGCATAATATCCGGACTTCTGACATAAGGGCGCCGTTTATCTTGACCATGATATCCGGAAAGATCCATCTTGAACTGATCTTTGTTTTTCTTGGCGAGCGCAAATCCTACCGCATATTGAAACAGTTGATTACCCAAACCTCCTTTAAGCCTCACAACGATCACTGTTATCACCTATATTTTGCACTGATTTTTTCAAGAAACACATCCCAGCCAGCCACAATTTCAAAAAATCATATCGTACCTGAAAGTCGGTTTATCAAACTAATAATTCGATCCATGAATCTGGGTTTATATCGTATTTTGAATAACTGCCTATCTGCCTCTTCATAAAATTGCAAGTCATCGTCAGGGTGAGACAACGGGAAAGTAATCTCTGAAAGGATCATTTCTATACCAGCTGGTTTGGTTTTTGTATGAGTGGCATCTGGACCAAAACCAATGTTCGAAACTAGATTTTGGTTGGGGGTGATGGATATACCGTTATTCGCCCATACTGACAATACCCATTTTGCATCCCAGTAAGGATATTGACCTGATTTTAACCTACGGTAAAAGCGAGTCCAGTACCTACGTTCAAATGAATCTGTAATTAACTGGTTAAGCCCGGTCGGTAAACTAATAAACGCATCAACACTGTCTAGCTGCCTATCAAAATATTGCCATGCCCGAGACCAAGTTGCCCAACCCCATATTGATGGATAACGAGAGTAGTAATAATCTCCATTTCCCCACTTCCTCTCTTGGAAATTGGCAGCAGAAATATTCATTATGCGTGGTTTATCTCGATATTTCTCGAGCAATTCAGCAGCAAATCTGCAGAATGCTTCCGTAACCATGCAATCATCCTCAAGAATAACGCCAGAATCTACGTGCGAAAAAAACCAGTCTATGGATTTTGGCATCCATACATCACACCCATGGTTTTCTTCAGCATGTAAATGATGCACCGTACAATCCCAGGTAATAACAGATTCGATTACTTTATGACACTCAGCAACTAAGGCAATGTCACCCGGAACATTTTTTCTCGGCGCATCTGCAGAAACAAAAAGCAAAGGAGGACGTACAGACGCAAGAGCGAGCAAAGTTTTTTTTAATACCTGAGGCCGATTAAAATAAACAATAAGAATAGGGGGTATGGCTTTATTCATAGGTAGCACTCAAATACAAAGGCGTTTCTTTGTTCAAACCTTTTGAAGCAGAATCCAGCAATCAGTGATAATTCCCGGTTCATTAAATCGCCCATCTGACCAGAAATCTTGGGGTACGCGAAAACGAAAACGATTACGTAATAGCCTGGCACGCTTTAATTGTGTAAAGGTAAGCCAGTCACCAACCACCGCATTCAAAAGATATTTACGGGATCCCCAAGCACCCTCTTCGATAACCTTCAATCCCGTTTCTTCGGCAAGGCGACAAAGAAAGCGCGGATGATATCCGGCAGAATAGAAATAGGGTTCTCCGTGAATACAATTGATAGTTGGAACTGTGAGATAAACATAACCGCCATCGCGAGCAAGTCCCGCCAGATTAATTAAACCTTGCCTTGGGTTAAAAATATGTTCCAGTACCTGATTGGCCATTACCAGATCGTAATGTGGAGTATCGGGCAATATCTCCGTATCCCAAGGTTTATCAAGATCGTAGCGTTTATCTTCATCAAAAGAAAAATAATCTACACATGATGGTGTCATCAAGTGTAACTCTGGCTCACGGTCACTACCAGATACTATGGCCACGCTCGCCGAGTCAAACCCATGGATTTTTACCATGCGTTCAAAATGTGCGAGAGAAACAACCCTTGAATAATTGTAAAAGCTTGTGAGTTTTTTGGAATACTCATGGTTTCTACGAGTTATAAACTCTGCAATATCATTCTCGTCAAGGGTAATCATATTGAAATATTAGGGAGACGTAGATAGGGTTTTATTAAGAATTTCTTGTTCCCAATAGGGAAACCAAAGCATCATGAATTCTTTGATTGTCGGATACTTATCACGGTAGATACATTCTAATTCAGCCATATCAAGTTTTAGAAGTTGATTCCAATCGTCCAAGATCAATCCGGGAAAATTTGGAAATGCATCATAAAATGTTTTTCCGACAACAATAGGAAGAGTATCAAGATAAAGAGCTTCCCAAGTGCGGTGACAATCTATCCCATTACCTGCTGGAGACGCAACGAACATATACTGAGCAAGATGCTCGCGGTACTTGTCAGGAGGAAGAGCGATTGGATCAGCGAATGAATGCTCCACCAAGACCCTTGCGGCTTCCGATCTTTCAATCGGATTGGTTTCAATACTGAAACCCCATAAAATTCTTGATTTTTTTGCAATATTCGGCAAAAACTTACGTAAACGGAAAAAATCCTCCACCACACCATTATGATAAAACCATCGATTTTCAAGCCCGATTGGTATAGTGGTCAACTTTTTATGTGCCAGTGTACAGTTCTGTGCATACCAATGAATCAGAAATGGGGATTCAGTAAGTTGGTGAAGATTTGTTTCAACACCGTGATCACTATTGTGAGTAATGAGAATAAATGGAGAAGAAAAGCTCGGCAAGACTTCTTCAATAAATTTCCCCAGCAAATGAGTTTCACAAAAAACAATACCTCCCAAATTCTTAGGGTCGAAACGAAAGAAATCCTCCTCAAATACATGGTCTGCAATAGCTCGGAAAGAATCACCACTAATAAAGGGAGCGCTTGATAAACGCAAACCCAAAAGCCTGCTTATTTTTCTTTTGACTGAATTCAAGAGAGAATACACTTGATTGCCTCATAAATTACTAAATCATATAATGTGATATTCTGCATAGGCACTTACTTAACTTTCGCCCAAATACAGAGGCTTTATACTTATTATTCTGGAAATTTCTTTATGGATTTTTTCATAATTATTTCGATTTGCGCCAATGCATGCCCCATGGTTTGATCTAGAGGATAACCTTGATTGACAAGCCATTTTCCAAAAATATTGATAAAAAGTGGGCTTTTGTAACAGAGAGAAATCATCTTCTTTATAATGAAATTTTTCATCTCACGAGGTCTATTTTTTTTATCAAAAATTAGATTATGGTTGTAATTATCTGTTTGCCTCTTGCATTGTATAATTTCGCAATTTATCAAAGCCTCGCAAAGAAGTTTTATATCAATGGAAAATCGCGACTGTGAAGATCCACCGATTCTAAATGTGAACTTGTGATCAGTATTAAACATGCTTGGCCAAAACCCCTGTTCATATAAATATTCATCAGGAACAACTATTATCATATATCCACCTGGTTTAACCAGCTTCCACCATTCATGAAGTGCTTTTTCTGGTGCATCCATATGTTCAAGACAATGACTGCTATGAACACAGTCAAATGTATTTTCAGAGAAAAAATCAAGAATCGAATTAGCATCCCCATCATCCTTGTCAAAGGACTCCGCAGTCGGACATACTAGATCAGCTCCAGCTCCAATATCAATAACCCGTCCAGACAGATATTTTTTCTCGAAATCTGGTGCTCGAACACGCCTTGTTTTGCTTGCCTCATTCATTTATTTGTTCTTTGAGAATCGAATTCGCAATTGATTGCGTTTAAAAAGAACCCTGCAGAGTTGTTTCCTAAAAAAACCACCCCCTCCAATCATAATATTCTGGTGCATTGAATGTCTATTTGTTTCTGGGTGGCCATATCCAAAAAAAACCGTTACAGGTTTTTTAAATGCCGCCATTAATGTTGCCCCACCAGAGGTTAAACAAACCAAATTTCGGCAAGAATATATTAGCGAAACATATTCATTGAAACTGCTTGTGTATACAACCCGCCCCCCTAAAAATGGCAAAATACTGTAATCCGGATTTAAAACATAATAATTCTTATACTTTTTTAATATTTTTATTTTATCAAGTATAGTAAATGCACCGACAAAAGATATGTAGTTCAAGTCAACAAAATCCATATCAGCATATTTAGCATTATAGTCAATTTTAGTATATAACTCAGGAACGAGTTCCACATCAATGCCGTGCATTTCATACATTGATGCAATTTTATTCATTATCTTATTAATTTTTGGCTTTGGATAAACAATAGGCGTCGCTGGAGCGTCAGAAACCCCATCAAGATATGGATTATTTCGCCAGATAAAGTCAAAATACTTAGCATTTCTATACGCTGATTCTGATGAAATAAAAACCCTTTCTGCCAGTTTCCTTTCTTTTAAAAGGCGTGGCAACGGACTATGAAATAAATGATCACCCAATCCTCCGTATTCAACATTAATTACGATGGACCTCAATACTCCCTCCTCAATAAACGCTTTATTTTGTTAGAAACTCTAGCTATAAATATTTCCAGTCTCTTGCCGTTTTTTATTTTTTTTGAATCTAACTCAGTTAACAAATCTTCAAGATGAATTAGAGAACCATGAATGCCAAATGCTATAAGTATTATTAATGAATTAATTTTATCAAAAAGAGCTTGATTATCAATTTTTTCTGCTATCTTGATTGCCTCTGTTATCTTTCCTCTTGTTGCAAGATAAATAATTAAATTTAACCTGTCATATCCCGTAGGGTCTCCCTCGACATCATTAATAAACTCCACCATCCCAATGTTTTTTCTTAACGAATCAAATATATTCTCTTTCATTGCCAATGTTGAAAGATCGACAAATAAACTTTTACCAATCGCAACTTTTTTCGGATTTCTATAATCGTAATTTAAAATGACATCTTGAATATCTGGACGAAATTTGTACAAAAACTCAATGAAAATTAAAAACCAATTTCTGAGTAAATTTCCACCTTTTACCTCGCGGATATAATAGGAAGGCCTTGAAGGCAAGCGCTGGTGGTACAACTGAAAATCAGGAGTATAAATTTTACAATTTGCGGCAAGCAATCGATACCCAAAACCTTGTGTATCGAATCCATGATGTTCGGGATAACCCCCAGCCAAATTATAAGCTGTCTTTGTAAATAATAAATTACCAATAAATGGATTAGGCGAAGGAGAGATTAAATCTTCAAACTTTCCCCAACCTGATTTAAATCTATAAGTCAAACTTGGATTCGTGAGGTCATCAACAAAACAACTGGCAAACCCATTTGCGATTCCATCTGCCCGAGTTTTCTCTAACAAATCTATCGCTCTAGGCAACGATCCGGGAACGAGGATATCATCACTATCCAGAACAAATATCAGTTCATTTTTCGCCTGACTAATGCCAATATTACGCGCGGCACCGCCACCCCTGTTTCTCTTATTTCGATGAATCTTGATACTATTATTGTTAACATGATATTGAGATATCAAATCCCAAGAGCCATCTGTAGAACCATCATCTACCAAGATTATCTCCTGGTTAGCAACTCCACTTTGCAAGGCAGAATCGATTGCCTCAGAAAGCGTATCTTTTGCATTATAAATTGGCATGACAATGGAAATCATGCTACTTTTCCCTCTTGATCTCTTGCATGCTTGTGGTGTTGTTCTTGACAGTGATGAGTTTGTCCGCATATTTTAATGGCGTTGTTCCATGCGTAATCCAGATAACAGTCATCTTATCTTTCAACTGGCCTATATTTGAGATAACTTCATTTTCTATATGGGCATCTAAAGCATTTGTCGCCTCATCTAATACCAACACCTCCTTTGCTCGATATATCGCTCTAGCCAAACCTATCCTTTGTTTTTGACCACCAGAAATTTTTGCTCCTCGTTCGCCCACATCAATGTCGAGATTTTCAGGATGACTGTTTACCATTTCCTCTAATCCACATATTCTTACCACATCCCGGAGTCTTTCACTGTCAATCAGTGCCTCTTCTTCGCCTAAAGTAATATTCTCCTTTATCGTGCCATCCACGAGAAAGATGGTTTGAGGAACGTAGGAAATATACTTTTGCCAGCTTTCCTCATTATCGTCAATGCCTATGCCATCAACCAGAACAGTACCCGAACTAGGTGGCAATAACCCACACAATATGTCTATTAAAGTGGATTTTCCCGCACCGCTTGGCCCACTTATACAGATGATTTCACCCTTATTGATTTGCAGATTTACTGACCGTAGAACAGGTTTTTGGCTATCTGCATAGCAGAAATCTACGTTACTTAGGCATATATTTTGCCTAAAAGGAAGTGGGCGCCTGATAGCCTGTACATCAGAGGAATTCCCTGACGCAAAGAGCTCTGATAACAGAGTAATGCTTGGATACGAATACCGTATAGCCTGCAATCCGTTCATAATACGATTGGCACTCGGCATTAAGCGGAAGGCGGCCGCCGCATATAGGCCGATAATCGGAATAACTGACGCAGTTTCAGTTGCACCGGCAAACAAGACTACAAGCACAAGTACGAACACTGCCATCACCTCAAGAAAAAGCCTAGGTACGCTCTGAAGGGTTTGATTGCGTTTTCCGGCATTGCAACTACCATGCGCATGCTTTGCATAGGCGGCGGAAAATTGTTTTTGAAGCCCTGCAATTTTTATCTCTTTCAAAACGCCAAAGCATTCCTGCAGCTTTTGCTGTCTCATGCCTTCATGATACTGACGCTCTTCTCCCCATTTAAGAATTAGCCGCCGAACCCGTGCATGAAACAAATATCCGATAAATCCTAGCAATCCGACCATTAGAATAGCACCGAGCGGATTGACCGCTATCAGTACGCATAAAATACCTACACCAATCAAAATCTCGGAAATAAGAATGCAAAGTGGAGCGACCGCATAGTGACAAAAACTACCGACTTCTCCGATAATATTACGTATAAGCTGGGCAGAATTATGGTTAAGGAAGAATGAATAAGGTTTTTCAAGATAAAGACGTAATAAACGTATGGAAAGGTGCGCCTCAAGTGTGAAAATGAATTTGCTCTGGAAATATGTCTGAATTGCCAAATAGATATTTTTAAAAGTAAATAATACGAGCAATCCAAGTGTAATCTCTCCCAAGGAAAATTGCGCGAAGAAAACATTCAAATTACCGAGCATTCCACCACTGGCAATTTCGCTCGAGTTGGATGCCACAAGAGAGCCGAGAAAGGGAATGATCATTCCAAGGCCAATTGTTTCCAGAATGGTTGCAACTGCCATCATTACCACTAGAAGTTTTGCCTGTCTTCTCGACTTGACTGGCAATAAGCCCCATACCAAACTAACTGTATCAACTGCTTTATGTTTCATTATGAACTGTGGAAATTATCGAAGACGTCTTTTATTTTGGAGAAAAGTGATGCTTGTACATAAGCAGATTTAATTTATATATCAGTTTTCTGAAAAACTGAAAAAGAATAGCTTGTCCGCACAGGATATGACGAAATCACATGTATATTTATTCATTATTCCTGTACCGTTTTTCGCACAGCTTATATATAAGTGATTTTTAGTGTATGGCAATACCTATTATCTATATTCATACTGTTAGTCTTAAAGCTTTTTTCTGATTTAAAAAAGGATTTTTTTAAAGTATGATATGGTTTCTTCTAAGCCATCATCTAACCTGACCCTTGGCTCCCATACTAATTTTGTTTTAGCCAGAGTAATATCAGGCTTACGTTGCTGAGGGTCATCAACTGGCAAGGAATGAAACGTCAGAGTTGATTTTCCTCCAACCAGACTGAGTATTTTCTCGGCAAGTTCCAGTATGGTGAATTCGTTCGGATTGCCAATGTTAATTGGCCCAGTGATATCTGCTGGACTATCCATGAATTGGATCAGACCATCAATCAGATCATCTACGTAGCAAAAGCTGCGTGTTTGCTGGCCATCACCATAAATAGTAATATTTTCTCCTTTCAACGCTTGGACAATAAAGTTGCTCACAACTCTTCCATCATTAGGAAGCATCCGCGGGCCATAAGTATTAAAAATACGAGCAACTTTGATCTCAAGCTGATATTGTCTGTAATAATCAAAAAACAGCGTCTCTGCACATCGCTTTCCTTCGTCATAACAGCTACGAGGGCCAATAGGATTGACATTACCCCAGTATTTCTCCGTCTGAGGATGCTCGGTGGGATCACCATAAACTTCACTTGTGCTGCTTTGCAGGATACGTGCCTTAAATTGCTTGGCCATGTCAAGCATATTGATTGCTCCATAAAGGTTGGTTTTTATTGTTTTTACAGGATCATGCTGGTAGTGAACAGGGCTAGCAGGACATGCTAAGTTGTAAATAGAATCAACATCAATATAAAGTGGCAAGGTAATATCGTGCTGTAGAAATTCAAAATGAGGATGATTCAATAGGTGTTCAATATTACGCTTTGTGCCAGTAAACAGATTGTCTGCACATATAACCCTCACTCCCTTCTCGATCAAACGATCACAAAGATGAGAACCTAAAAAACCCGCGCCACCAGTTACTAATATTCGCTTCACAGCAACTCCAATGTTAGTATAAATTTATATATTTTATTTTTTTATAAGTTCAGCTTTTAACTTGGCTACGATATTTTGATATGCAAATATCTCACAAAAAAGTGGATCATATTTTTCTATTGGTATGAGCCCATATTCTGCCATCCGAAAAAAATCATAATTTGGAAGAAAATCCCAAAAATCCTTGAAAAATGTTCTGCTGATAACATTCATTCCATTAAATTCAAAATGAATCAAATCAACTAGATTATTATTGATGTAGGTATCAAAACCTTTCAATACGGCCAATTCATTTCCTTCAGTATCAACTTTTAATAATGATACTCTTTTTATTTGATTTTCTTTTGCAAATTCATTTAAGGTTATGGCTTTGACAGAATGCTCAACAGCTTGTCCGGCATGAAATTCTTCTATTACCTCTTTAAATAGGGATGCATGCTCAGAACCATCATGATTTTGGTAATCGTATAAGCTAAGAATCCCAGGAGCACTATCAATAGCCACATTAAAAGCCACTATTCCTAAACCATCAACTGCTGATTGCAGCTTTCCGAAAGTACGAGGATGTGGCTCAAAGCAATAAATTACACTGGCATTGTTAAGTTCGCGTATGTTTTTGGCGTAGTTTCCAATGTTTGCCCCAACATCAAGAATAACGCCACTTTCTAAGGTCGCTAAATGGGACTTTAAAAACTCCTCCTCGCCACTTTGATTTCCACGTACCCCAAGGCACCTTAGAGAGGAAAAATTAATGAATCTATTAAATTTGTAGAATATTTTCCTTGAGAAAATTCGTGCATAAATATATGAGAGAAGCATATTAATTATTTTTTGTTAGTTTTGCTCAAACAGATCGCGTGTGTAGACACGATCAGATATATTACGAATATCGTCAGTTATCCGATTGCAAACAATAATATCTGCTTGACGTTTGAAGACTTCCAAATCATCAACAACTCGAACATCTAGAAAAAAGGCCTCATGAAGCAATGGCTCGTATACGATAATTTCAATACCTTTTGCTTTGATATAACCAATGATATCGTGAATGCTTGATTCTCTGAAATTATCAGAATTCGCTTTCATTATCAGTCTATAAATCCCCACGACTTTAGGATTACGCTTGAGGATTTCCTGAGCAATAAAATCTTTTCGAGTATTGTTGGACTCGACAATGGCTCGGATAAGATTCTGCGGTATGTCTTGGTAACTGGCTAATAATTGTTTAGTATCTTTAGGAAAACAGTACCCGCCATAACCAAACGATGGATTATTGTAGTAATTACCTATACGTGGGTCTAGACACAACCCATTGATTATCTGCCTTGAATCCAGCCCAAGCGTTGCAGCGTAAGTATCAAGTTCATTGAAATAGGCCACACGCATTGCTAGATAAGCATTTGAAAAAAGTTTGATTGCCTCAGCTTCAGTATTGTCAGTGAAGAGAATGGGAATGTCTGTTTTCAGAGCGCCCTGTGTTAATAGACTGACAAAAACTTCTGCTCGATTAGATTTTTCTCCAACGATTATACGTGAAGGATAAAGATTGTCATGAAGAGCTTTTCCTTCACGCAAAAACTCAGGTGAGAAAAAAATGTTTTCACAGAGAAATCGAGCTTTTATTTTTTCTGTGTAGCCCACAGGTATTGTAGATTTGATAATCATCGTAGCATGTGGGTTTATGGCTAAAACATCCTGAATTACGGATTCAATAGATCTGGTATCAAAATGATTAGTTTCAGGATCATAGTCTGTTGGTGTCGCGATAATGATGAAGTCTGCATTTTTGAAAGCCTGTTGCTTATTTAAAGTTGCTCGAAAACGAAGTCGTTTTTGCAAATATTTCTGCATTTCGGCATCATCAATTGGAGATTTATTACGATTCAACATCTCAACTTTCTTTTGCATAATATCCAGAACAACGACATCATTATGTTGAGCCAAAAGAAGGGCATTAGATAAACCAACGTAACCAGCACCTACAACAGTAATTTTCACTTTTACTCCACACTCACATTAACTTCATAGCCATTTGCCTTCAGCAATGCGTGCTGTTTGGCCTGTTCCAGGTCATGCATGACCATTTCCTTGCACATTTCCCGCACCGTAATTTCAGGCTGCCAGCCCAGTTTTTCCTTTGCCTTGCTGGCATCGCCAAGGAGTGTTTCAACTTCGGTAGGTCGGAAATAGCGAGAGTCTATACGCACAATAGGACGATCTTCCCAGTAGCCGACCTCATCAACACCCTTCCCCTCCCAGCGTAATGACATACCCAGTTCTTCCGCTGTCCATTCGATAAACTGGCGAACGCTGTATTGCTTTCCAGTGGCAATGACAAAATCTTCTGGCTGCTCCTGTTGCAGCATCATCCATTGCATACGCACGTAATCTTTGGCGTGCCCCCAGTCTCGCAAGGCATCGATATTACCCATATACAGGCAGTCTTCCAATCCCTGGTTGATGTTGGCAAGCCCGCGTGTAATTTTTCGAGTCACAAAGGTTTCGCCTCTGCGAGGGCTTTCATGATTAAACAATATCCCGTTGCATGCATACATGCCGTAGGCTTCTCGGTAATTTACCGTAATCCAGTAAGCATAAAGCTTGGCAACAGCATAAGGACTGCGTGGGTAAAACGGAGTAGTTTCTTTTTGGGGTATTTCCTGCACCAGGCCATAAAGTTCGCTTGTACTTGCCTGGTAGAAACGGGTTTTCTTTTCAAGCCCGAGAATCCGGATAGCTTCCAGCATACGCAGGGCGCCCATGGCATCGATGTCAGCCGTATATTCCGGACTTTCAAAACTGACCGCCACATGGCTTTGTGCAGCAAGATTATAGATTTCATCCGGCTGAGTTTCTTGAATGATGCGAACCAGATTGCTTGTATCGCTCAAATCGCCGTGATGGAGTCTGAAGCGGGCATTTTCCACGTGAGCATCCTGGTAAATATGGTCAATCCGTTGTGTGTTGAACTGGCTAGCCCGACGTTTAATGCCATGAACCATATAACCTTTTTCCAAAAGAAATTCTGCCAGATAAGAGCCATCCTGCCCGGTAACGCCAGTAATAAGAGCGACTTTTGGTTTTGCTGTCATAATTTAATCCCGTTTGTTTATTCTGTGCGAAGCGTCTGGTTGTTTTTCAGAAAGTCCTGGTAGGTGATTGCCAACCCGTCCTGAAGATCAACTCTAGGTTGCCAGCCAAGAGATATTAGTCGTGTACTGTCGATCAGTTTGCGGAAAGTGCCGTCCGGCTGGCTCGCATCAAATTCGATTTTGCCCTGATAACCAACTATATGGCCTATAGTGCTTGCCAGCTCACCGATAGCGATGTCATCACCATAGCCAACATTGATGTGGCTTAGCATGGGCTGTGTATGCGCATCATATAAGTCTTTATCAAGATTCATTACATGAATACAGGCAGCCGCCATGTCATCCACATATAAAAATTCCCTGCGGGGGGCACCCGTTCCCCATATCACCACATTTGACAGGTTGTTGACTTTGGCTTCATGAAAGCGGCGGATGAGCGCGGGTATGACATGGCTGTTTTCAGGATGATAGTTATCACCTTGGCCATAAAGATTTGTCGGCATCACACTACGGTAATCAATAGCATGGCTTTCACCATATTGGCGGTTATAGCTTTCACAAAGCTTGATTCCCGCTATTTTTGCAATGGCATACGGCTCGTTTGTCTGCTCGAGTTGCCCCGTAAGTAATGCACTTTCCGCCATGGGCTGCATTGCTTCTTTTGGATAAATACAACTGGACCCCAAAAACAGCAATTTTTTTACTTTATTTCGAAAGGCAGCCTCGATGACATTGGCCTCTATCATCAGGTTTTGATAGATAAATTCTGCAGGGAAGGTATTGTTTGCATATATACCGCCCACCCTTGCCGCTGCCAAATAAACCTGATCCGGTTGCTCTGCTTCAAAAAAAGCACGTACTGCAGCCTGATCCGTCAAGTCCAGTTCTGCATGGGTGCGGGTAATAATTCGATCAGCAGGCTGATTATTTGCCAATAACTGCCGGACAATGGCAGAACCAACCATACCCCGATGGCCAGCGACATAAACTTTGGGTGCGTCATTCATATCATTACTCATCATTGCGGCCATAATTATCTTCCAGCCGCACAATATCATCTTCCCCCAGATAACTCCCGGATTGAACTTCTATCATTTCAAGTTCAACCTTACCCGGATTTTTAAGACGGTGAATTTCGCCAACCGGGATATAAGTGGATTGATTTTCACTCAGAAGAAACACATCATCTCCGCGGGTAACTTCAGCTGTACCCTTTACAACAATCCAGTGCTCGGCTCGATGGTGATGTTTTTGCAGACTAAGGGAGGCTCCAGGTTTGACGCCAATGCGTTTGACCTGAAAACGTTCGCCGGCATCAACTGAGTCGTACCAGCCCCACGGGCGAGACACTTTACGATGCATCACTGCTTCGACGTACTGGCCTTGTTCGAGCTGTACGACTACATCTTTTACCTGCTCCGCGTTATTGCGATGCGCAACCAGAACAGCATCAAGGGTATCAATAATAAGCAAATCCTGCGTTCCGAGCGCAACCACCGGCCTGTATGGCGCGTGAATGAATGTATTTGTAGCATTATGAGCCAATCCCTGACCTTCGACGCGATTGCCCTCCTCATCAGGTGAAGAAAGATCAGCTACGGCATTCCAGCTGCCGACATCACTCCATTGCCCATTGAAAGGAACAACGGCTACATCGCGGCAAGGCTCCATGACCGCATAATCGATGCTTTGCGATCTGCAGGATGAAAAGACGGTATTGTCGGGACGAATAAGCAGGTACCCGTCAGCATTGGACTTATGCGTTGCTGCAGATAGCGATTCCTGGCATGTTTTTAAAATATCCGGAGCATGCTGCCGCAGGGCATCAATCAATGTGCTTGCGCGAGCGAGGAAAATGCCGGCATTCCAAAGTACGCCACCTTGAAGCATGAGTGATTCTGCTTTATCAATGGCCGGTTTTTCAATAAAACGCTCCACCTGATAGCTGCCATCGGAACGTTTTGTGCCTTGTTGAATATAGCCATAGGCTGTGCTTGGAAAACCTGGCACAACTCCAAATGTAACAATAGCGCCGGATTCTGCTGCGGGAACACCCTTTTGAATCGTTTCAAAAAAAGCCTGGGCATCAGGAATATGATGATCTGATGGACAAAAAAGCAATAATTGGTCCGCATTAGCCGCTTTTTCAATATGAAGTGATGCAAGCGCCATAGCAGCAGCAGTATTTCTTGCCACAGGCTCCAGAATAATCGGGCCAGTTGCCCGGGCTGCCCGCAGGATATCGCTCACCATAAATCGATAGTCTTCTGCTGCAACAGTTATTGTTTCATTCCCAAAACCGGACAGACGCTCAATGGTTAACTGCAATAGACTTTTGTTTCCGACAAGCGGCACAAACTGTTTGGGAAAACTCTTTCTGGATAATGGCCATAGTCGCGTTCCAGAACCTCCACACAGGACAACAGGTGTAATCAATGGCTGTTTCATGAATAGATTGGAAATGAATTGATCCGTGGTAAGGAAAATTGGGGATGTGCCTTCGTCATTTTCGATAGCGCCCTACTGATCAGCATCTTTTTTCAAGGCCTCAATTTCTTCACGCAAGGCCTCATGCTCTTCTTGTTTACGCTTCAGAAAACGTCTTGTCAAAGCAGATTTCTCAGCCAAGCCTGTCGGTGTAAGCAAATAAACATAGCCAAGCTTATTCTTGCTTTTGCTGAAATTCTGCATTTTGACCCAGCCTTTTTCCATAAGAGCCTGCAGACAGTAATTAACACTACCCAAGCTGACACCCAGTTCCCTTGCTAATTCGCGCTGACTGATATCAGATGTTTCCTGAAGTCGTTTCATAACCCAGAAATGAACATCTTCCTGCAATCGCGTTTTTCGTTTGATTGTATTGGATCTCGTAGAGGGCATTTGGGAATGCTACCGCCATGCTGTATACGATCAGCAAGCACAGAATGGCGTCAGAATAAGCAAAAAGTGCGTTCAAAATTTGAACGCACTTTAACATATCTGCAGTATGATAACAATTCCCTTGCCAAAATGCATCAGATTCCTGGAGAAATCCTGGAAATTGTTTAATTAATTTTCCGTAGTTTCGAAGGATTAATCGACAGTGGGATGCCTTTGCTCAGCAATTCGACAAGGACCATAACCCGGCTATCACCATCGCGTAAGTAAAAGAGTGCTTCAATACCTGAAAAAGGACCATTTGTGATCAACACTCGCTCATCCGGAGAAAACAGCTTTTCAGGTTGTCGCCCAATAATGCTGTTTTGCTCACGCAACGCCTCAACCAATTCCTCGCTAATTCTGGCGGGTTCGTTCGCAAAGGAAACAAGTCGATTAACCCCTTTTGTTGATCGGATGGGAGCCCAACTCTGGCCGGATTGATCTGCTCTGAGCCGGATAAACAGGTAACGTGGAAAAAGCGGCTCCTGTCGTGGTTTTGTGTGAATAACGTACCAGAGCATAGGTCCCGCCTTGATTGCTATATGAATGCGGAACTGACTCAAATTTAATCTTAGATTAGTTCGATGCTTGTTACCAGTCGCTGATGAACTTTGCTTTTTTTGAGCGTTCCGAACTGCCTGAAAACCACCTTTACAGCAAAATCATTGCAAAAGAGACGCTTTGACAGTTTTGCAAGTAAGACATTGAGCGATTTCCCCCCGATAATACAATCCTATACATGTTAAACCTAGATTCAAGTAGAATGAAAGCTCATCCTTTTGTAGAGACAAAACTCACTAATGCAGTATCTTGCCCTGCCCTTTTTTATTTCTCTGCTTATTACCCTGCTGATTCTCAGATTTCAGCATTTGCATGGCAAGTATACGGCTGACCATGATTTGACTGGTGTTCAAAAATTTCATTCTCGTGCCGTTCCTCGCATTGGTGGCTTGGGCATCATGGTTGCGATGGTCGTAATGATTGGCTGGCTGTTTATTTCTGGTAATTCGGACGCCACTGCTTTTGCTTTGCTAATTCTCGCTTCTTCACCGGCATTTCTTGGCGGCATCATTGAAGACTGCACCAAAAAAGTACGTTCTCTGATCCGGCTCTTATTGACGATGATCGCTGCTGCCCTGGCTTTTTATCTGCTCGATGCCGGTGTATTCAGACTGGATATTCCCTTCATTGATCTTGTCATGGCTTTCTGGCCGGTTTCCCTGCTGTTCACCGTGGTTGCTGTCGGGGGTGTGGCAAATGCGATCAATATCATTGATGGCTACAACGGGCTTGCCAGCATGGTTTCTGTTCTGATGTTTGCGGCTTTAGGCTATGTCGGATTTCTGGTTGGCGATACATTTATCTGGCGAACCGCACTCATTATGATGGGTGCCATTTTGGGGTTTTTCGTCTGGAATTATCCAAGAGGCCTTATTTTCCTGGGTGATGGTGGGGCATACCTTATTGGCTTTATGCTGGCAGAACTTTCTGTGTTGCTTGTTACCCGGAACCCGTCTGTATCGCCATGGTTTCCCTTGCTGGTCATAATTTATCCCATTTTCGAAACTGTTTTTTCCATTTATCGTCGGGTGATTGTCCGCGGTGGAGCCGCGGATATTCCGGATGCCGCTCATCTGCATCAGTTGGTCTATAAAAGGATGGTTCGCTGGGCGGTTGGCAGCAAAGTTGCCCGGGAAAAAACCACGCGAAACGCGATGACATCTCCCTATCTCTGGTTTTTGTGTTCGGTTTCGGTGGTCCCCGCCATGCTTTTCTGGCAACACGCATGGATGTTGCAACTGTGCGTTGGCGCTTTTATTGTTTTATATATTGTGCTTTATCGGCGCCTGGTTCACTTCAATGCGCCCCGCTGGTTATTGATTAAAAAAGCGCGACAGGATACTTCCTCTGACGATGAAAAGGCGTAAATTTGACTGCCATGCTCCCGATTAATGACAGCGAAATCGACCGGATTATCTGGGAGGAAATTCACGATAGCTCCTCCAGGGAAGACTTTGCCTTTTATATGGTGCATGCGCCGGTAGATGCGAGGTATCGGGACGAGGCGAATGCGCGTATCAGGGAAATGGCAGATATCGAGGAGGATGCTCCCGCTCAATACCTCCGTGCCATAGACAGGATAAGAGTCCTGGCAGAAACAGGTAACGCAACAGCGCTTTTTCACATGGGGAAAATCAATGCGCTGGGGATTGCGATCAAACAGGATCTGGCTTCTGCCGTGTGGTGGTATGAAAAAGCCATGACGGCAGGAGAACCTCGTGCATTCGCCAATCTGGGATGGTTTTACCAGTCCGGTTATGGTGTCAAAAAAGACCCGCAAAAAGCATTTGAACTCCTCTCCGCTGGCGCTGATGGCGGTGTGGTTTCTGCACGCGCAGCGGTTGGCATGATGCTGATGTCCGGTGAAGGCTGCCGCGCTGATCCGGAAAAAGGGATTCAAATGCTTGAGGAGGCCTTTGAGCGCGGGTATGTCAATGCAGGAAATCATCTGGCTGATATCTATTTCGAAGGGAAACATGTGCCTCGCGATATTGAACGCGGGCATGCCTGGCTTTTCCGGTGCGTAAACCAGGGTGATGAGCGAACCATGGCGATACTGGGGCATTACCTGGTTGCCGGTACACATGGAATGACGGATGTCGAAAAAGGGCTTTCCCTTCTTGAGGAAGCGATCGAGAAGGGCTATCTGCTCGCCTTTTCCTGGATGGCTGGGCTGTACAAACAGGGGATTGGCGTTGAAAAAGACCTGGAAAAAGCCCGGCAATGGTATGAAAGGGGGTATGCCGCAGGCAGCAAGACATGTCTGGAGGAACTGGCGCGTCTCTTTTTTGACAATCGTCCGGATCAGGCCGGTCCGGATGGACAATCCCTTCACTGATCCCTTTCCCAAGCCCGATTTTCCTGTTTTTCTCGGCCGCGTTATCCTGTAAAGTATGCTTTGTTATCCCTTTGCATAGAGACATACCATGCATATCCTCCGGCAATGTGTCATCATTTTTCTCTGCCTGGCTTTTGGTGAACTGGTTGTTGATCTGACGGGAACCAAGTTTCCCTCTTCTCTGATCGGTATGCTGCTTTTAGCCTTCCTCCTGACTATTGGCTGGATCAGGCTGGAATGGGTCAAGGGTATTTCCGACTTTTTGCTGGCGCACTTCGGTCTTTTTTTCGTTCCGCCCGGTGTCGCGCTCATGCTGTATTTTGATCTGATTGCAGCAGAGCTGCTCCCCATTACCATTGCCACCATCTTAAGCACATTGATTGTGCTGGCGGCAACCGGCTGGACCTACCAACTCTTTCGGCGGCGCTCATGAGTCATTTCCTGCATAGCGAAGTCCTATTTATCACTCTGACCATCGCCGTTTTCTGGGGTGCGCAATTGCTGCAGCGGCGGCTGGGCTGGGTGCTGCTGAATCCGATCCTGCTGGCTATTGCCATCATTATCCTGATCCTGAAAGCCGGCAATATTTCCTATGACACGTATGAAAACGGCAGCCGTTATATTGCTTTCCTGCTCAAACCCGCCATCGTTGCGCTGGGGGTGCCGCTATACCAGCAACTGGAACAGATCAAAAAGCAGGCTGTGCCGATTTTTGCCTCCCAACTGGTTGCATGTATTGTTGGTGTTTTTTCCGCCGTCTTTATTGCCTATGTGCTGGGCGCATCACCCGAGGTGTGTGTCTCGCTTTCGCCCAAATCAGCCACCACGCCCATTGCCATGGAAGTGTCACGTGTGCTTGGCGGTATTCCGGCGCTGACGGCTGTCATTGTGATTTTGACCGGCATTTTGGGCGCGATAGTTGGCCTGCCATTTTTGAAGCTGATCCGTGTGCGAAGCCGGATTGCGCAAGGCCTGGCCCTGGGTGCGGCAGCCCATGCGGTTGGAACGGCTCATGCGATGGAAAAAAATGCACGTCAGGGAGCTTATTCCAGCCTGGGACTCATACTGAATGGCACATTGACCGGTTTACTGACGCCCTGGTTGCTGCAGTTACTCAGCTATTGAGACAAACACCGTTCTGTCGATTCAGGCAATCTGAAAACGGACAATTCCTGCCATCTGATCTTCAATCCGTTTTACGCGATTCTGTGCTTCCAGATAATTCAGGTGGGCGATGGATTCACCCATGGCAAACATCAGTTGATGGGCATCGAGTTCGCCCCAGTCAAACAGAACAGGGAGCAGTTCACAGGCTGTCCGGGGGTCGCGGATGGCTTCAAGAATGATATTGCATCGATTACGGTGATGTTCTTCCAGAAAATCGACCCGTTTATGGGCACCCACAAAGGGACGTCCATGGCAGGGCAAAACCAGCGTGTCTTCCGGCAGGCTGCGGTAGCGCTGCAGGGAGTCCAGATAAAGTTTCAGCGGATTGTCATACTGGTTGGGCGCCACGACCGGGATGTTTGTCGAAATACTGGGCAACAGCATATCGCCTGCAATCAATACTTTCAGCGCCTCACAATAAAATCCGGCATGCTCAACAGCATGCCCGTAACCGACGATTACACGCCAGTCATGCCATCCAATCCGGATAACCTGGTCGTCAAACAGACGTCGAAAAACCGGTGGAAGAAGGGGTACGCCGACCCGGTAGATATTCCCCCTGCGTTTCAAGGTATCCAGACGCCGCCTGTCCAGCCCGTGATGACGGAACAGCTCGACCATGGAATCGACGTCATAGCTGCCCGACCCTTCGGCAACCGCCTGGGCCGTGAGATACTCTCCCTGCGTCATCCAGAGTTCGAGACCCTTTTCCTGGTGCAGCCATCCGGCAAGCCCGACATGATCCGGATGATAGTGTGTCACCATCTGGCGAGTCAGCTTGTGTGTCTGAAAAAGCTGTCGCCAGATTTCCTTGATGGGCTCCCAGGTCAGGCCGGTATCTATCTGGCACCATCCGTCATTGTCGGCGACCATCCACAGATTCACATGATCCAGGGCAAACGGCAGTGGCATACGCAGCCATTTGATACCGGGAGCCACATCCATCGGGACACCCGGTTCGGGTATGGTTCGGGCAAAAGGATAATAGAGTGCTGACATGCTGACCCATCAATTACGCATGGCGTGATTCTAACCGAAAGATAGCTGTCTCTCATCCCTCAGGGATAAAAATACTGTCTGAAGACATAAAAAGTCGAAAACGGCAGGGGCGGCTGTCAGTTTGACTGCGTGGCTGACACCGATGGCTGTGGTTCCTGCTGTGCCAGGGCTTCGTCCTTTTGCGCTTCGTCACTTGCGCCAGGGGTGATGTAAGTGGCGATAACCATGTCGGACACCGCGTCGACCCTTGCCCGATGAAGCATGCGCGGGATTTCATCCATCTCGCCCTCCATCGATTGCGCAATGGCAGCCGCATCCACACTGCGAGCCGCATCCAGAACGCGTTGCCAGAATTCCCGTTGCGGGAACTCAATATTTTCCTTGCTGACGGTTTCGGATTTCCGCCCGCGCAGATCGCATTCTGTCGCATCAATTACATTCATGAAGCGTTCAGGCCTTCTGAATGCGTCACAGCGTTCCAGCAACATGACAAGCGTTCTGGAACGCAACTCACGACTGCGCCGGATATTGCCGTGCTCGCGCGTCGTCATAATGGCAATATCCCGATACATGTTGGAAACCCTCAGCCTGCGACAGACGGCTTCTGCAAGCGGTACCCCTCTTTCCTCATGCGCACGGTGGTGCGGCCACTGATGGGATGGTGTTGTCCCCTTGCCAAGATCATGCAGGAGGACAGCAAAACGAACCTGAAGCGGATAGCCCTGTTTTGCCGAATAATCAAGTGCGAGCATGGTATGAACACCCGTGTCGATTTCCGGATGCCACTGCTCCGGCTGCGGTACTCCCCACAGCGCATTCAGCTCCGGAAGAATGCGTTTCAGGGCGCCACATTCCCGCATGACCATGAACATGCGCGACGGCTGTTTCTCCATGAGCCCCTGTGAAAGCTCCTGCCAGATCCGCTCAGGCACCAGGGCATCCACTTCACCTGATTCAACCATCTTTTTCATCAGATCCATGGTTTCAGGCGCGATGGTGAAATCGGGAAAGCGCGCAGCAAAACGGGCAAGTCTCAATATCCGTACCGGGTCTTCAGCAAAGGCAGGCGATACATGCCGGAAAACCCGGTTTTTCAGATCCTCCTGGCCGCCGAACGGGTCGATCAGCTCGCCATCCTTGGAGAGCGCCATAGCATTCATGGTGAGATCACGCCGGGCGAGATCTTCTTCCAGTGTCACATCCGGCTCGGCATGAAAGACAAACCCCTTGTACCCCGGCCCCGTCTTGCGCTCCGTTCTTGCCAGGGCATATTCCTCTTTGGTCTGCGGGTGCAGGAAAACCGGAAAATCCTTTCCAACCGGCTGAAAGCCGAGAAGCAGCATCACATCAATTGTTGTGCCAACCACGATGTAGTCCCGGTCCCGTACAGGCAACCCGAGTATCATGTCGCGAACAGCGCCGCCAACAGTGTAGATTTTCATGTCTGTCCCCTTTGCTCAGCCAGTTTCAGATATGGACATTACAGCCGGATTCAATAAAAAAGGACCATCCAGCATGAAAGGCGTTGTTTTTACAATGCTTTCATCTCTATGATACCGCCAATCCCCTTTTTCTGCAGAGCAACCCTTTTTTTGCTTCAAGGGGGCGATACTTTGCCCATGCGCTTTTTCAGTGATTGGGGACGGCCCTCTGTCAAGGCAGCATAATACGCCGCATTGGACATGACTTTCTTGACATAATCCCGTGTTTCATTAAACGGTATCGTCTCTGCAAAAATTGCGCCCTCAACGGTACGTGTCAGCCTCGATCGCCAGGCGCGGGGTCTTCCCGGGCCGGCATTGTATCCGGCAGTTGCCAGGGTTTCGGAATTGCCAAGCTGATCCATCATCATTCTCAGATAATTGGTGCCCAGCAGGATATTGGTTTCCAGGGTGTTGATCTGTGAGGCACTGTAGTCAGCAAGACCGATTTTTTTTGCCACCAGCCGGGCGGTTGCCGGCATCAGCTGCATCAGGCCGGATGCCCCTGCAGTAGATCGCGCATCCATGATAAAGCGGGATTCCTGGCGAATGAGGCCATATGCCCAGGACATGTCCAGCCCAAGATCCTGGGTGGCCGTTTTCATGTTTTCCTTGAACGGCATGGGAAAGCGCTGGGTAAAAATGATTTCATCACGTGTCCGGTCTGAGGTATTGACCATCCGGTCCAGCACACCGCTGCGTTTGGCAAATTCTGCTGCCGCCAGCAACTGTCGGTCATTCATTCCCCGCAACTGCCAGTTCCATTCCCGGGCACCTTCAAAACGCATATTCAGGGAAAAGAATTTCAGGGCAAGCTGAAATCCGGGATTGTTTGCCATTGGCGCAATTTCCGCTTCTGTTACCCGCTTGGCCATTTCTGGCACGGTGATCTTTTTTCCCAGTTCTTCCAGTGCCAATTGACCATAAAAATGATGTTGATCCGCAATACTGGTGAAATAACGGCGCGCTTCCTGGCTGTCTCCTGCTGACTGGAGCGCACGACCTTTCCAGTAAACCCAGGCGGCATCATCCCTGACTTTTTCCGGCATGTCATCAATCCATTGGCTGACCGCTTTCCAGTCATGCGAGCGAAGCGCCATCCTTACCCGCCATTCCTGTGCATGGCGGGTAAGCGGTGCGCCCTGTGCGTTTTTCCAGTAGCTCAGCGCATCTGCCGCAAGGGAAAGTGATGCCGGAAGCGCAATCTGTGCCCATGCCGCCTTCCGTTCGGATGGCGTCAGCTGGCTCTCCGCCCCCTTCAGACTCTCTGCGGCCTGCTGATGGTCCTTTTTGGCCAGTTGCCCGAGCGCCAGAATAAACACTTCATGAGCCGCCTGCCCTGTTCCCGGCCCCCTGGACAAAACAGCTGCCGGCATATCCAGCGCACGCGAGACATCTGCCGGCAGCGCGCCTGCCAGCCCTGCCAGCCGCTTTATCGTTCCGGCAGAGCTGCCTTCTGCTGCAGTGCGGGCCTGAAACCAGAGATCATCCGCATTGAACTGTCCCTTTTGCTTGAGCGTGGAAATGAGGGTATAACAGGCATCACCGTTCTTACGCGGCATATCGAGCAGTATCCTGGCCTCGCTGGCAACATCCTCGCCCTGTACGGCTCTTGAAACGAGCGCATAGCACCTCAACTGCGAATCATCCTTGAGTTGAAAAAGCGGATATTCCCGGTCAAACGTGGCCCATTGGCCTCTTTTCCCAAGCACAAGCAACCAGTCATTGCGTAGCCGGTCTGCAATGGCGGTGTTTTCGTATTGTGAAATAAATCCCAGGATTTCCGGCTCGCCGGCCGTTTCAATACGCGATTTCAGGCGATAATATTCCACATAGGATGAAACAGGATAATCCGAAAGACTGGCAGCAAGCCGTTCCACCCTGGCAGCATCCTGCTTGCGCACGGCATCACGCAATTCAAGGAATACGTCATCCTGCGCCGATGTAGTGGACAGATCCGGTAACGCGTGCGCCACGCCTGCCATCAGGAGCGCACTCAGGAATAATGAAATATTTTTCAGATACTTACGCACAACTTACCCCGCTTTTATTCAACTATTTGGTATCCAGCTATGAGTGTACCACCAGATACGACGCCTCATATGAAGGCCACTGACCATCCGGAAGATATCAAGCCAGTGCTTCGCCGCTCCCTGCTCTCTGTCAGGCTCTCTCTGGATGACAATAAGCGGGCGCAGTGGGACACAAAAATCGGCGAACACATTGAACATCACCTGAAAACCCGCTCACTGACAACGCTTGGCGTTTACTTTTCCACCCAAAATGAACCGGACCTGATGGCACTTTATGACACCCTGTCCCGAAAAGGCATCATCCTGTCACTGCCGGTTGTCGTCAAAAAAGCGGCTCCCCTGCAATTTGCGAAATGGCTGCCGGGTGATCCGCTGGTAAAGGACAGCTATGGCATTTCCACCCCGGGAATCAGGGATTTTGTCCCCCTCCCCCAGGCATTGCTGATTCCGTGCCTGGGATACACGGCCCAGCGCTTCAGACTGGGTTATGGCGGCGGTTATTTTGACCGGACACTGGAGCAAGAACCCCGCCCGCATACCATCGGGATCGCTTACTCATGCCTTCAAAGCCGCTTCCCCATTGACGAATATGACATCCCCATGGATTGCATCATCACCGAAACCGGTCCCATCCCGTAATAAATCATGTGTTGGTTTTGAGACAAACGGCGCCTAGCGATATTCTTCATCATCCTGATACTGATTGCGCGAAATGCTGACATTCGTGTCGGGATGACTCCCCCTTGTTCTTTGCAGTTCTTCTTCACTGATATATTCAAAAACCTTGACCACGCGCTGGACACCCGGAACAATACTGGCAACTTTCGCCGCAATATCTCCCTCCTGTTGGGTGAGACGTCCCATCAGATAAACCGTGCCCCGCTCGGTTACCGTTTTTCTTGAATTGGAATAAAGGCCCTCGGCATTCACGAAGCGCGCGGCTATCTGTGCGGTAATCAGCGAATCACTGGAGCGGGCGCTCAGGCTGGAGGGGGCGGCAAGCACCAGTTCATTCACAATACCTTTAACGTTGGGGATACGCGCCACCTCGCGTTCCACCCGTACCTTCATTTCCTCATGCGGCACTTCTCCGGTAATCAGGACCAGGCGGTTAAAACAGGTGACATTGACATGTCCCGAGTCGCCGACGATGGCGTCAGCAACAGATTCTCCCTTAAAGCTGATCGTTTTGTCTTCGATCTGGGTGCCAAAAGTGCGCCTGTCCGTTACCGCCATGGTACCGGACACGCCAGTGCGGGCGATCGTGAGCGGCATGCAGGCCTGAAGCAAGGCCGCCATAACCAGGCATAAACAACCTGTTACCAGGCAGCGTTTCCATCCCATCATTTTCGTACGTTGCGGATTCATCACCATCTCGTCCAGATCATGTCACATCAATTACGTCACCGATCCAGAAAAACTTGAATGAACCTGCCTGTGCCGGAAATATGACATTTTGCAGGATTGTATCAACGCATGAAGCGGTACTATCCGGCTATAATCGGGGGTTTTACCCTTTAAATAAATGAAAACAGGGAACACAAGGTTCCCTGTTTGCGACATGAGGTGAGAAGGGGGGTCAGCGATATTCCTCGCCATCCTGATCCGAGCGGGTAGCCTCTGCTGCCGAGACATCCTGTGCTTTCATCTGATCCAGCTCTTCTTCGCTGATATGTTCAAAAACCTTGATCACACGCTGTACGCCGGGAACGCCTCTTGCCACCTCGGCAGCCAGATTTCCCTCACGCTCTGTCACACGTCCCATCAGATAGACATTGCCACGCTCGGTTACCGTTTTGAGTGAATTGGCATACAGACCATCCGTATTGAGAAAACTGGCGGCAACTTTTGCCGTAATCAGGGAATCACTGGAACGGGAACTCAAACTGGATGGGGCGGCAATCTCCAGCTCATTGATAATATTTCTGACATTGGGAATCTGTTTCACCTCGCTGGCTACCCGGGTTTTCATTCCCTCATTGGGCACTTCACCGGTGATCAACACCATCCGGTTAAAGCTGGTGACACTAACATGCCCCTGGCTACCGACAATCGAATCCGCCACTGACTCACCCTTGAAACCAATCGTGCGGTCTTCGGTTTGCGTCCCGAACGTCCGCCTGTCCGATGCGGCCATCGTGCCAGCCACTCCGCCACCAACAATAACCGTCGGCATACAGGCCTGAAGTACCAGCGCTGCTGTCGAACACAGGAGACAAATGCCCAACAAACGTTTCCACCGGGTTACTGCTGTGCTTTCCTTACTCATCAATATCTCCTCCAAATAATGCCGCATCAATGCCATCGCAGATGCAATGAATCACTAAAAGGTGCACTTCCTGAATACGGGCTGTCCGGGCATGCGGCACACAGATATGCACATCAACTTCCGAGAGCAGCTCTTCGATCCTGCCGCCGCCATTACCAGTCATGGCAATGACGCCCATATCACGATCCTTGGCGGCCTCGATAGCGGCAATGACATTGGTGGAATTACCGGAAGTGGAAATCGCCAGCAGGATGTCTCCAGGTTGCCCGAATGCCTGTACCTGCTTGGTAAAAACATCCTGAAATCCGTAATCATTGCCAACCGCCGTAAGAATGGAGGTATCGGTTGTCAGTGCAATAGCCGGCAAGGGCAGGCGGTCACGCTCAAAACGGCCAACAAGCTCTGCCGCAAAATGCTGGCAATCTGCGGCAGAGCCTCCATTGCCACAGGCTAAAATCTTGTTTCCCTGGGACAGGGCGGCAAACATCATGTCAACCGCATCTGAAATGGGAGGTGCCAAAACGGCTGCGGCCTGCATCTTCAGGTCGACGCTTTCATTAAAGTGTCCGAGTATGCGCTGATTTCTCATCGTTTTCGTATCTTTTCCCTGTCTGTCGAAAGGGATTACATTTCATCAATCACATTTTTCAGCCAGGTAATGTCGTCGCCATCCAATGCAACCACATCAAACCGGCTGGGGGGTGTCTTTACTGTTTTCTGCAAAAAAAGCTGCGCCGTTTTTACCAGGCGCTGCTGTTTTGCACGGGTGATACTTGCTACCGCACCACCAAAATTTCCTTTACTGCGTTTTCTGACTTCGATAAACACCAGGGTGTCACGGTCCTTCATTATCAAGTCGATTTCGCCCATCCGGCTGCTGAAATTACGCGCCACCAGAACCAGGCCCTGTTTGATCAGATAATCCAGCGCCTTGTTTTCTCCGGCCTGACCGGATGGCAACCGGGTCTTTGGCGCCGTTGTATTCTGCATGCTTCCTGTTTCTCCCTGAAAAGGATTTATCCAGTCAAACACAGACAGCGCGGCTTGTTTTTAACCCCGCACTCGCGCACAATCATAGCAGACTTATGGATGGACAACTGATGAATGATGAAAATGACAAGTTAAAAAATCTGGCCCGACTCATGCAAGGGGTCATCCGGCAGGATTACCCTGCATCCACATTATATGTGATGGCAACACCGATCGGAAATGCCGCGGACATCAGTCTTCGGGCACTCCATATCCTCTCACTGGTCGATGCTGTTGCCTGTGAGGATACCCGCATAACAGGAACCCTTCTTGCCCAATACGGCCTTTCAAAAGAACTGATTGCAACGCACCAGCACAATGAACGCCGGATGACGGATCAACTGATCCAAAGACTCGCCAGAGGGGAAAAGATCGCGCTGGTCTCTGATGCCGGAACCCCTGCAATCTCCGATCCCGGATACCTGCTTGTTGATGCCGTGCGTTCTGCGGGATTTCGCGTCATACCTGTTCCGGGCACTTCTGCTGCCATTGCCGCGCTTTCTGCCGGCGGTCTTCCCGCCGATCATTTTTATTTTGCCGGATTTTTGTCGGCAAAAACGGCTGCCAGAGAAACCGCCCTCAAATTACTGGAAAACATGCCGGCAACACTGGTGATATATGAAGCACCACACCGGATAAAAGAAACACTGGCATCGCTTTACACCGTCTTCGGTCCGGAGCGCCGGATTGTCATTGCCCGTGAAATCACAAAACTTTTTGAAGAAATACACGGCTGCCGGTTATCAGAAGCGCAAAGCTGGCTTGATGCTGATCCCAACCATGCCCGAGGAGAATTTGTCCTGCTGGTGGAGGGACAACCATCCGGCATGGACAAGGATGAAATAGAAGCCGCGCGCATTTTATCCATCCTCCTGGCTGAATGCCCTGTCAGCCAGGCGGCATCCCTTGCGGCCAAAATCACCGGTATCAAGAAAAACCGGCTGTATGATCAGGCACTGCGGATGAAGGATGAAATATAGGCATCACTCCGGCACAGTAGGCTGGGCCTCCTGCTGCGTCATATCCTGAATATCCGTTTCTTCCGGTTTTTCTTTTGTTGCCTCGGGGTCCCATCCGCCGCCAAGCGCAAGGAAAAGCGTCACCTGGTCTCTGGCGAGTTGGGCGTCTGACTCGGCCAGCCTGCTTTCATATTCGGCCAGTGTCCGGTCTGCATCGAGCGTGGTCAGAAAGTCTGACCGCCCATAATTGTAGAGCCGGTGCGCCTGTCTTGACGCCAGCGCACTCTGGTCACGCGCCTCTCTTAAGGCGGCATTTCTGTCCAGTTCCCTGGCATAAACGGTTAACGCGCTTTCCACCTCCTTTAACGCCCGCAAAACGGTACCGTCAAAGTCTGCCAGCGCAGCAGCGGTAACGGCTTCTGCCTGCGCAATACGCGCACGGGCCGGTCCTGTAGCAGGCAATGTCCATGAAATCAGCGGACCGATACCCCACCGGAAAAAGTTGCCCGATCCCCAGTCAGAAAAAGTGCCGGTGCTGCCAATATTCAATCCCAGGCTGATACTGGGATAGAGGTCTGCTGTCGCAACCCCGATTCTGGCCGTTGAACCGGCCAGCGCTCTTTCTGCTTCCCGGATATCCGGGCGACGGCTTAATAATGCAGCGCCATCCCCAACCGGAATCGCCTGTTTCAGTTGGGGAATCGCCCGGCACTGTCCCACTTTTTCTGTCAGCGCATCCGGCAGCTCCCCTGTCAGAACCGCCAGCTGGTATACCGCTGTCCGCTGCTGGGCAACGAGCGGCGGCACTGCGGCACGAAGCTGCTCCAGTTGGGCACGAGAACGACTCACATCCAGTGGTGTCCCCCTCCCCCCATCAGACAGACGTTGCGTTGTGCGAACAAATTTGTCCTGAAGATTGACAGACTCTACCGCCACATCAATGCGATGCCCGGATGAACACACATCCAGATAAGCGCGTGTCGTATCGGCAATGACGGTAATCCGCATCAGGTCATAGGCTGCACGGGTGGCTTCCATATCCGCTTCCGCCGCTTCCACCGCACGCGCGATTTTGCCAAACAGATCGAGCTGGTAGGACATGCCCGCTCCCATGTCGTAAAACCAGTGATTACTCTCTCTCTGTGCACCATGTTTGGTCGCATTTTTACCATAGGTCGGTGATACACCGACATCAAAAATCGGATCCGTCATCGTCCTGGCTTCCTCCAGAATGGCGCGTGACCGGGCAAGGTTTGCCGATGCGATTCTGAGGTCAGTATTGGCTGCCAATGCCTTGTTGACCAGTTCATTGAGGATTTCCTGTTCATACATCTGCCACCAGTTTCGAGGCAGATCATCCTGAACATAAACCGGCTCTTTGGCAGAAACAAATTCTGCGCCAGCCTTTTCCTGGCGGATAACCGCCTCATCAGGCACATGATAATCCGGGCCAACCACCGTACAGGCTGACAACAGGGCCAACAACAGCAAACTGATTGTTGACAGGGATAATCGACTAAAAAACATGGTGCATTCCTACTTTGTATTTTGAGCCTCAGCCAACTCGCGGCGATCACGGTTATGGATATTGATGGTCGCCGTCTGTCCGACAACCAGGCGCACATGCTCAGGCTTGGATTCGATGCCAACCCTGACGGGGATACGCTGCACAAGCCTGACCCAGTTCAGCGTGGGATTGATATTTTGCAACAGGTTATCTCCCGTACTGCGCTCCCGGTCAAAAATACCGCTTGCCACACTTTGCACCCGGCCCTTGAGTTTTTCCTCTTCACCCATCAGCGAAATCGTGGCCGCATCTCCCGGATGGATACCGGCCAGCTTGGTTTCTTCAAAATACCCTTCGACATAAATGGAATCGGAATCAATCAGCGCGATAACCGGATGACTCGCCGTCACATAGGTACCCACCTGCACATTAAGATTTGTCACATAGCCATTGACCGTAGCAAGTACCCGGCTGCGCTGGAGATCCAGCCTGGCCGTATCCCGCTGAACGATCGCCATGGCCAGATCCGCTTCATACTGCTCAACCTTGGCGCGCCCCTGCTCCCGTTCTTCATGGGAGACCAGTTCCTTCAGATTGCGATTACGCGCATCTTCCCGCTTGGCCTGCGCCAGATTGATACGGGCCGCGTTCACGGTTGCTTCCGCCTGCCGGAACGCCAGCTCAAAACGGTCACGATCTATTTCAAAAAGCACATCACCTTTTTTGATGACCTGATTGTCCCTGACATTGACCTTGATCACCTGACCGGTCACATCCGGGGCAATCTGAACCACATCCGCTTTCACACGTCCGTCACGCGTCCAGGGATCGTACTCATAGTGAACAAACAAACGCCATCCCAAAAGAACAGCAACCAGGGCAACACCGACCGTCACAAAGAAACGGATTGCCAGGGGTTTGGAAAACTCAAAACGCAAAAAACGCATACTAGAACCCACGTGCAGAGAACAGGAGAAAGAAAATACCCATCACAATGACAACAAGCGTAAAATCAAACAAGGCCGGATGCCAGATGTAGCGGTACAGACCGAACTTTGCCAGTCCCCGGCTGATCAGCCTGGCAACCAGCATGGAAGCAAAAAACATCACAATACCCCAGGGGATATAAAAGCCATAGACATTGAGTTCGCCGATCATTCGTACCCCCTTCTGGATATGGCTGCCCGGTGAAAAAGGGCATTCGGGAACAGATCACGGCGAATGCCTGCCAGGGCTGAAATCGTCTCGTTTTTTCTGTCCGATGAAGGCATACTGCATGCCTGGTACAGCAGCCGATCCAGTTGTACCAGCAATTCCCTGCCGTCACCCTCCGCCTGCTTGAGCTTGGCAGTGAAATAGGCTGACAGGTCCTTCATGAAGGCATCTAAAGAGATATTGTTTTCCCTGAGAAAATCCTGGATATCCAGCAAATGGGCCATGTTGATGCTGACCCTGACATCTTCCATCAGATCAAGGGACGGCCCTTCTGCCTTGCTTTCAACCATGGCCAGGCGAGGCCCAAGCAGATTCACCCTGTCTGTCATCCGTACGGCAATTGCCGCGATGGATACCGGGCGTCTTGCCGCTGCAACCCGGGCAATTTCCTGCCATCCGGCACGCATGATGCGGCGCACCATCCTTTCCACGCTGGCATTTCTCAGCACGCGATTAACGCCAATGGCAATGGCAATACCAACCAACTGGGCGGACTGCCCGTTAATATAGGTCTCCAGATCCTGCTGGCCGAAATCATAAAGCATCAGCATACCGACCACCGACATGATCGTCATCAGGAAACGGCCTGCTGTTGCCGGGCGGCCCACGTAAATACCGGACACAAGAAAAAACGGTGCCAGTACGAGAATCAGCATCTCAATTGTATGGGCACTGGGCACGCCGACAAGCAGGTAAAACGCTGAAAACGGCACGGAATAAACCGTATACCAGAATGCAGCTTTCAGACCCGGGGTAGGATCATCCTGGGCAGCAAAAATCGAGCTCATAATGCAGGCAAATGTCGGCGCCTGAAAACCGGTTGGCCAATCAGTCACAATCCAGAAAACGGAAGATATCGCCGTGGACAGGAAAACACCTGTTGCGGCGATGAATGCCTGTCCTTTATCGGTATGAAGCGCCCGATTTGAGACGGCCTTCAAATCCGGCACCTCCTGCAGTGTGCCTTTTTTCACACCGATTTCGATCTGGTAACGATAACGGAAACAATCTTCAAACGCATCAATCAGCATATTCAGCTCGGAAGCAAAATTGATCTGCAGCATGTCGCTCCAGCCGGCATTGATGTCGGTTTCAGGTGCCAGTTCCCTGATACGGCTTCTGAGCTGGCGCGCTCTTCCGGGAGTCGGTATGCCGCGCTGGCACCAGGCAGCAATATCGCCCAACAACTCCCGCCAGGCTGTAGACCTGACTTCGGAACGTCCCTCTTTTAACGTGGTCATCCGGTCTTCCATACCCGAGATAATGGGCACCAGGGAAGCCAGCCGGTCATGAAGCACGCTGACAACATCCGCTGTCCAGCGGATGTTGTGGGTGTCAAAGGGCAGGTGCGTGGCCATCAGACGCAGCTCGGTAATATCCTGCGCCAATTTTCTGTGTAATGGCGCACTCTTGCTTTCCTTTATACCGGCAAGTACATCTGCTGCCCACTGCTTCGCATCATTAATCGACTGGTCAAGCCGGGCTAAAAGTGCATTACCGATACTCTGCGGAAAAACGAGGCCATGGATCACCGATGAACACCACAAGGCGATGATGATTTCCTGGGCACGGTCAACGGCCGTCTGAAAAGGCGTCGCCTCCATCATGTGATGCGTTTCAGCCAGAAGCGGGGTGCCAATAATGGCCGCCGTATAACCCGCCAGCATGAAAATATAGGCGCGCGGCGTCCTGTCAAGCAGCGAGATATACATGCAGACGGCGGCAAATCCCCCAAGCACGCAGACATAAATGGAACGGTAATTGGCGAAAAGAGGAATCGTGATTATCACGACAAAGCCGGCCAAAATGGTACCCAGTGAACGGTACATCCCCTTGGAGCGTACCGAACCGGCCAGCGGAGCCGCAATCACATAGCAGGTACCCACCGCCCAGAAGGGATGCGTCAGCCCGATTTTGAGGGAAATATAAATCGCCAGCATGGCCGAGGCGAAACATTTGGCCGTAAACAGCCATTCCTGCGGTGCGGGCAGCACAGGAAAATTCAGTCGAATCACCTTGGTTGTCGGGGCTTCCATGGACGTGTCCGGCAGATGCCTCAAACGAGCTCGTGACTTTTGACGGATGATCGCAATGCGCCTAAAACACGCACACAGGCCTGAATATCGGAAATCGGCACATCCTTGAGCAACTCCCCACGAAAGGAGATAAGCGCCATTTCTACCTGGGCGATGACTTTTTCACCCTCTTGTGTCAGGTTCAGTATTTTTGCGCGCCGATCCTGCGGATCTTCAAGCCGTTCAACAATCCCGGCATTAACCAGCTGGTCAACAATCCGTACAAGCGAAGACGGGTCAAGACCCAGTGTTTCAGCCAGTTCACCCGGACGCACATGATTGCCCATCCTGCCAATCATCACGGCAGGCCAGGCCGTCGCCTGTGACAGTCCATAGGCTGCGGCAATTTTGTTGGCAACAGAAGTATAGGCACGCGACGTCTGTGATAAAGACGTGGTAAACAGCATACGGATTCGATCATTGTCTTTCATGGCAACCTTATTTTTATGCAAATATTTTGTATGCAAAATATTATCGTGCCAAATAGTAGAATGCAATAGGGCAATGAAAAAATTCTGTAACCAGCAGCGTTGCCTTCCCTTGTTCAGCCTTGCCGGCTCACGTTTTCCGTACTTTCAAAACGAAGCAGACGCGGCGGGGAAATAACGCATTATCAGGCAGGCTCTACCTGAACAAGCTGCTCTATGATGCGATCAACATGCACATGCCAATCAGGCAATTGAAATCCCAGACTCCGGGAAAGTGCCGAATTATCCAGACGGGAATTGTGAGGACGGCGCGCCGGAAGGGGATATTCTTCAGATGTAATGGGAGTAATTCCTGCTGAAGTCAATTTCATCGGGCGATTTTTTCGGGAGGCCTGATCCATCAAATAACAGGCAAGACCATACCAGCTTGTTTCTCCTGACGCGACAAGATGATGAATGCCTTCCGGTAAAATATCCCGGTAAAAAGCGGCAATGGAAAGTGCTGTCACATCGGCAATCAATTCGGCGGAAGTCGGTGCACCAGTCTGATCTGCCACTACATTCAGGGTTTCACGCTCCTTTCCCAGACGCCAGATCGTTTTAATAAAATTCTGTCCATGAAAGGCATGCACCCAACTGGTGCGGAAAATGAAATGATGGCAGCCCGCCTGTTGTACAGCAAGCTCACCGGCCAGCTTGCTTTTTCCATACACATTCGGCGGATTGGTGATATCTGTTTCAACATAAGGCGTATCTTTTTTTCCATCAAAAACATAGTCTGTTGAATAATGCACTAGCAGCGTACCATTATGGCGGGCATGATCCGCAAGCAATTCGACCGCATCAGCATTGATCTGAAACGCCAGGCGTTCTTCCTCCTCTGCCCTATCAACTGCCGTATAGGCTGCGGCATTGACAATCACATCGGCCCCATGTCCCCGGACAATCTCCCGCAAGCGGTCCTTGTCTGCCAGATCGACCTGATTGCGATCCAGCGCAATAACCTCTCCCAAAGGATAGAGCGTCCGAAGCAGCTCATGCCCGACTTGTCCGTTTTTTCCAAGTAAAAGTATTTTCATAAGGATTCCTGATCTGTTCTATTCATACCAGGACTCGGGTTTTCAACTGTTTATTATCCGTTCAAATCTCTACCCGTCCGCCTAGCTCAATAACCCGGTTGGCCGGAATCCGGTAATAATCCGCCGCATTGCGGGCATTGCGTGATATCCAGATAAACAGATGTTCCCGCCAGCGAGCCATCCCGGATGACGGCGTGGAAATCAGTGTCTGTCGTGATACAAAAAAAGAAGTCGCCATCATGTCAAAGGTATAACCATATTCCTTGCACAACAACAGTGTGCGCGGAATATCGACTTCATCCTTGAAACCATAATACAGATCGATCTGATGACATTCATAACCAAGCGCTTCCACTTTGACGCGCTCGCTGACCGGCACCCAGGGGACTTCTTCAATATGAATCGTTAAAAAGAAAACCCGTTCATGCAACACCTTGTTGTGGGAGAGATTGTGCAAAAGTGCCTGCGGCGCCCCGTCATTTTCCCCGCGCAAAAATATGGCCGTCCCGGCAATGCGCTGCGGCGGAGAGAAAAAGAGAGATTGAAGAAAAGAATTCAGCGGAATGGCATGCCTTTTCTGGCTGGCCCCGACCAGGATGCGCCCCCGCCGCCATGTCATCATCAGCACATATATAAAGAGGCCAATGGCAATGGGGAACCAGCCACCGCTTTTTATCTTGAGTGTATTGGAACTCAGCAGTGACACGTCGATCATGCAAAACAAGAGGGGAACCGCCAGGCTGAGGAAAATATTGCGCTTCCAGTGGTAACGCATGATAAAGAAAAGAAAAATGGTGGTGATCAGCATGGCCCCGGTTACGGCAACACCATAAGCTCCCGTCAGATTGGTCGATGAGCGGAATTCAACAACCGCGACAATAACTGCCACCATCTGCAGCCAGTTGACCGTGGGGATATAGATCTGCCCCATTTCACTTTCCGAGGTATACACAACCTTCATGCGGGGGAGAAGGCCAAGGCCAATCGCCTGCTTGGTAATGGAAAAAGCACCGGAAATCGTTGCCTGGGAAGCAATCACAACCGCTACAGTCGACATGAAAACCAGGGGATAAATACTCCAGGAACCCAGTTGCTGGAAAAAGGGATTACTCAGTGCGCCAGGATTCGACAGCAAAAGCCCCCCTGCCCCAGATAATTCAGCGTAAGGGCAGGAAATACCAGTCTGAACCAGGCACGGCGAATGGGCTGGGGGCCAAAATGCCCCATATCAGCATACAGGGTTTCTGCGCCGGTAAACGCCAGTACAACCGCACTCAATGCAATAAAGGCCGTTCCCGGATTTTGTTCGATAAAAAGCAGGGCATACCAGGGATTCAAGGCAAAAAGCACTGCGGGCGACGCCACAATATTAACCACGCCCATGCCGGCAAGCGCGATAAACCAGACAATCATGATGGGACCAAACCATTTCCCGATACCGGCGGTACCCTTGTATTGAATGGAGTACAACCCCACCATGATGGTCAGCGCGATGGGAATGACATAAGGACGAAATAGGGGCGTGGCAACTTCCAGCCCTTCCACGGCAGAAAGGATCGAAATTGCCGGAGTAATCACACTGTCACCATAAAAGAGGGACGCGCCCAGCACACCCAGCGCCAAAAGCGGATAGTACAGCCGCGACTTTTTGGGCAATGCCGAGTGGGCCAATGCCATGAGCGCCAGCGTACCACCCTCCCCCCGGTTATCGGCACGCAGCATGATCAGGACATATTTGACCGAGACCACAACAATGAGGCCCCATATGATCAGAGAAACAATACCCAGCAGATTGTTTGACGTCAGGATCAGGCCGCCTGTTCCGCCAAAAACCGCACGCATGGCATACAGCGGGCTGGTACCGATATCACCATAAACAATACCGATTGAGGCAACGGTCAGCGCAGCAAGGCTGCTTTTCTCTATCCCCTGTTTTTCCGCTTCAGGATGGTGTTCCAAATAAACTCCTATTTTACGGTTGCGCCTGCACAATAGGACAAAGCCGCAAAAAATGCAATTCCCGGATTGCGCCGAAATACCCGGTTTTATTTTCGGCCAAACCTGCGCACCCCATACTGCATTTGCGCAATAGATGCCGGACATGATACTTTCAGCAGATTCCCCCTTTTATTTAATTTTTAATTACGGCTTTTTCCATGTCCCAATATGTTTTTACGATGAACCGGGTCGGCAAGATCGTCCCGCCCAAGCGTCAAATCCTGAAAGATATCTCCCTTTCCTTTTTTCCCGGCGCCAAAATCGGTGTTTTAGGATTGAACGGTTCCGGGAAATCAAGCCTGCTGAAGATCATGGCAGGCGAAGACACGGATATCCTGGGCGAAGCACGGCCGATGCCCAATCTGAAAATCGGTTATATGCCCCAGGAACCGCAACTGGATTCGGAGCAGACTGTACGCCAGGCGGTGGAAAGCGGCCTTGGCGAAGTGTTTGAGGCCCAGGCAAAACTGGATGCGGTTTATGCCGCTTATGCGGAACCGGATGCCGACTTTGATGCGCTGGCAGAAGAACAGGCACGCCTGGAAGCAGTCATTGCGGCAGCAGATGGCACCAACCTGGATCAGCAACTGGAAATGGCCGCTGATGCACTGCGCCTGCCGCCCTGGGATGCAAAAATAGGCATCCTGTCTGGCGGGGAAAAGCGCCGGGTTGCCTTGTGCCGCCTCCTGCTGTCCCGGCCCGACATGCTGCTTTTGGATGAGCCGACAAACCACCTGGACGCTGAATCAGTCGACTGGCTGGAACAATTCCTTCATCGATTCCCCGGCACGGTTGTCGCTATCACCCACGACCGTTACTTTCTGGACAATGCCGCAGAATGGATTTTAGAACTGGACCGGGGCCAGGGCATTCCATGGAAAGGCAACTACAGTTCCTGGCTGGAGCAGAAAAGCCTTCGCCTGAAGCAGGAAGAGGCATCGGAGTCATCCCGCCAGAAAACCATTGCCAAGGAACTGGAATGGGTACGGCAGAACCCGAAAGGGCGACAGGCCAAGAGCAAGGCCCGCCTTACCCGTTTCAATGAACTCTCGGAATATGAATACCAGAAACGCAACGAAACCCAGGAGATATTCATTCCTGTGGCAGAGCGGCTGGGCAATGACGTCATCGAATTCAAAAACGTCTCAAAAGGGTATGGCGACAGGCTGCTGATTGAAAACCTGAGCTTCATGATTCCCCCAGGCGCCATTGTTGGCGTGATCGGGCCGAACGGTGCCGGCAAATCAACGCTTTTCCGGATGATCATCGGCCAGGAACAGCCTGATGAGGGTGAAATCAGGATCGGGCAAACGGTCAGGGTTTCGCTGGTTGACCAGTCCCGCGAGGCGCTGGAAAACAACAAGACGGTATTTGAAGATATCAGTAACGGCACGGATACCCTCACCGTTGGCCGCTTTGAAATGCCTGCACGCGCCTATCTGGGACGATTCAACTTCAAGGGCGCGGACCAGCAGAAAAACGTCGGCAGCCTTTCCGGTGGCGAGCGCGGCAGGCTGCACCTGGCCAAAACCCTCATGCAGGGAGGTAATGTCCTCCTGCTTGACGAACCCTCCAACGATCTGGATGTTGAAACCCTTCGGGCGCTGGAAGACGCCCTGCTGGAGTTTGCGGGCAGCGTCATCGTGATTTCACATGATCGCTGGTTCCTGGACCGGATTGCCACCCATATCCTGGCTTTTGAAGGCGATTCGCAGGTCACCTTTTTTACCGGGAACTATCAGGAATACGAAGCAGACAAACGCAAGCGGCTGGGTGAAGAAGGCGCCAAACCCAAGCGGATCCGGTACAAGCCGGTAACCCGCTAAAGCCTGTTACACAAAACATACAGAGATACGAAAAAAGGCATTAGATAAAAACGGGGCTCTAGATTACAATACAAAACTTTAAGGTGCATGTTATTAATACTGTGTCAAATATTGTTGAGATTCGCGATCTGGCTTTCCGTTATGGTGAGCGCCCGATTCTGTCGGAATTGAACATGACCTTTCCCCGCGGAAAGGTCATTGCCGTCATGGGTGGATCCGGTTCGGGAAAAACAACCATATTGCGCCTGATTGGCGGCCAGATTAAACCACAGGCCGGCACACTGCTTGTCAGCGGCGAGCCGATCCATGACCTGGATACAGAAGGCGTCTACCGGCTGCGCCGGAAAATGGGCATGTTATTCCAGTATGGCGCCCTTTTTACCGATCTGTCGGTTTTTGAAAACGTCGCATTCCCCTTGCGCGAGCAAACTGACCTGTCCGAAGAGCTGATTCATGATCTGGTGCTGATGAAGCTGCAGGCTGTCGGGCTTCGCAATGCCGCCTATATGAAACCGGCTGAGATTTCCGGTGGCATGGCGCGCCGTGTCGCCCTGGCCAGGTCCATTGCCCTGGACCCGGAACTCATTATGTACGATGAGCCGTTTGCCGGGCTGGACCCGATTTCAATGGGCGTGACGGCCAACCTGATCCGCCGCTTGAATGACGCGCTGAACTCCACCTCGATTGTGGTGTCACACGATGTGGAGGAATCCTTCACCATTGCCGATTATGTCTACTTCCTTTCAGAAGGACGTATCGTTGCCCACGGTACCCCACAGGAAATGCGTGAATCCCATGAGCCATACGTCAGGCAATTTGTGCATTCCCAGGCCGATGGCCCGGTTCCCTTCCACTACCCCGGGAAATCACTGGCCGAAGATCTGGGGCTGGAGAAAACCGCATGATCGCGTCTATCGCCACATTGGGTTTCAAAACCAGAAAACTGGTTGCCGGCATCGGCTATGCTTTCCGCATGTTCCTGACACTGACAGGCGCGATTGTCCGGGTCATCAGAAGGCCCCGCCTGATCACCGACCAGATTCATTTCATTGGCAACCATTCCGTTTTGCTGATTACGGTAGCAGGCCTTTTTGTCGGATTCGTGCTGGGCCTGCAGGGGTATTACATCCTGAACAAATACGGATCGGAACAGGCACTGGGCACGCTGGTCGCACTGGCCCTGCTTCGTGAGCTGGGTCCCGTCATCACGGCACTTTTGTATGCCGGTCGGGCCGGCACCTCGCTAACCGCCGAGATCGGCCTGATGAAGGCCGGCGAACAGCTGACCGCCATGGACATGATGGCCGTCAATCCGGTACACCGGGTTTTAGCACCACGTTTTTGGGCAGGCATCATTTCCATGCCGATTCTTGCCGCCCTTTTCAGCGCAGTGGGTATTTTGGGCGGTTATATCGTCGGGGTTGTCCTGATCGGTGTGGATGAGGGCGCATTCTGGTCGCAGATGCAGAGCAATGTCGACATCTGGCTGGATATCGGAAACGGGATGGTCAAAAGCCTGGTGTTTGGTTTTGCTGTGACATTCCTGGCGCTTTTCCAGGGATATGAGGCGAACCCGACCCCTGAAGGGGTTTCTATTGCAACAACCCGGACCGTTGTTTATTCATCGCTTCTGGTGTTGTGGCTGGATTTTTTGATGACGGCGCTGATGTTTAACTGAATTATGTGATTTTGACAACTTTTGACCATTTCAACCGTCTGTGTCAAATATGAGACACTTTGCCGGTTTTCTGTCTCTTTTCAACAACACGAAATGGGCTGTTTGCTAAACTAACTGGTATTATTTTTTTATGCAACGCAAATCTCTGGATATCTGGGTAGGTTTCTTTGTCATTGTTGGCGCTCTGGCTATGATGTTTCTGGCGCTCAAGGCAGGAAACATGAGTTCTCTATCGTTTGAAAAAACCTATTCCATTACGACCCGCTTTGACAATATCGGCGGCTTAAAGCCAAGAGCACCGATCAAAAGCGCCGGTGTGGTTATTGGCCGTGTGGGGGACATCAGCTTTGATGATGAGGAATTCCGGGCACAGGTCATGCTCCAGATTGAAGAGCGTTACAAGTTTCCGAAAGACAGCAGTGCCAAGATTTTGACATCGGGTTTGCTGGGTGAGCAATACATCAGCATTGAGCCAGGTGGCGATGAAAACAACCTGGCAAACGGCGACCAGATTACCATGACACAATCCGCCATGGTTCTGGAAAACCTGATCAGCCAGTTTATTTACAGTAAAGCGACAGAAGAAAAGGACCCTGACAAATGAGTCTCACTTCAAAATTGACCAAAATTTGTGCGGCCGCATCCCTGGCTGTGCTCGTAACCGGTTGCACACACAGCCCAAACGATCCGCTGGAAGGATATAACCGTCAGGCCTTTTATTTCAATGAAGCGATGGATACGGTGGTGGTAAAACCCATTGCCCATGGCTACCATGACCTGGTACCGGATGTTATCCAGACCATGGTCAGCAACTTCTTCGGCAATATCGCCGACGTCTGGATCGCTTTCAACAACTTTCTGCAGGGGCGTGGCGATGAAGGGTTCTCCGATGTCTCCCGCATCATGATCAATACCTTTGCCGGTGTTGGCGGACTGATTGATGTCGCCTCTGATGCCGGCCTGCCCAAACATAATGAGGATTTCGGCCAGACCCTTGGTGTCTGGGGTGCACCTCCCGGACCTTACTTCGTAATCCCCATTCTGGGCCCGTCCACCATTCGTGACACTATTGCGGCGCCTGCTGACTACTGGTTTGGCGACCCAATCACCTATATCGGCAACAGCCGTGAAGGCCTCATGTGGGGACTGGTTGCCCTTCGCGGTATCAGCAAGCGCGCCGAACTCATTGACGCTGCATCGGTCATTGATGATGCCGCCATCGACAAATATGAATTCATCCGCGATGCCTACCTGCAAAGACGCCAGCGCCTGGTTCATGACAAAGACCTGAGCGATGACCAATGGGAAACGGTTGATGAGAAAAACAAACGGATTGAAGGCCAGACCTGGCTGCCAAGCAGCGAAGTCAGGCCGCAACCCTCACCGGTAGAAAAAACGGCGGTAACGACTACCGAGGCAGAAGCAGCTCCGGCAGAGGCCAGTGCCCAGACTACGGCTGAAACACCGGAAACCGTGGTAGCGCCAACCGCAGCAGCAGATGCTGTTCCGGCAACTGATGACAGCGTGGCTGACTCTGCCCCGGAAAAGGACAAGCCAGCCCAGGCCTCTGGCCCGGCATCGGCTGAAACCGCTGCACTGATCAATTAATCAGACAATAAAATCGGGAAACGCTGATTAAATGATTTTGGGAGATGAAGTGCAAGGTGCATGGAGCGCCGCAACCAGGACATCTCTTAAGATAGGCGAAGGTTGCGAGCACCGTGTAACGCAGCAATTCGCTCTCAAAGCCTTTTAATCAGGGTTTCCAAAGCCCACCTTAATAAAAGAAGATTGAATATGACTGCATTAAAAAAATGGTTTGTTTTTGCCTTTACCACTTTGGCATTTACATGCGCAGCACAGGCGAGTGTGCAAGAAGCACCAGATGAGCTGGTCAAGCGTGTCAGCGTGGACGTGCTGGATGTTGCCAAAAAAGACAGGGATGTCAAAAAAGGCAACATGCAAACCATTTTCAGGCTGGTCGAAGAAAAGGTCATGCCCTACGTCGATTTCAAAAAGACCACGTCTTTGGCTGTCGGCAAATACTGGCGCCAGGCAACACCGGCACAACGTGAAGAGCTGACCAAACAATTCCACGATCTGCTTTTCTACACCTATGCCAGCGCCATCTCCAAGGTGGAAGATGGTCACAAGCTGCAATTCCAGCCGCTTCGCGCCAAGGCAGACGCAACGAACGTTATCGTCAATTCCCGTATTATCCAGCCGAAAAATCCGGAACCCATCCTGATTGGCTATCGTCTGGAAAAGCAGGCTGATGGCTGGAAAATTTATGACATCAATGTCATGGGTGCATGGCTGGTCGAAACCTATAAGACCACTTTCACCAATGAGATTGGCCGTGCCGGTATTGATGGCCTGATCAAGACACTCAAAGACAAGAACGCCAGCCTGGCCAAAGGTGGCCAGCCGACCAAATAATCAGAAGGCGTCCTGATGTCTGTTTCCATCACCAGCCTTTCCTTTTCCAGTGCAAAAGAAGCACTGAAAACAGGGCTGGAAGCCATCAAAGGCGGACAGACTGCTTTTGACCTTGGCAGCATCACCACAACAGACTCTTCCAGCATTGCTGTCATGCTTGCATGGCAGCGTGCTGCAAAGGCTGCATCAACGCCTCTTCAGTTCCTCAATACGCCTGACAATATCCTGAGCCTTGCGGCACTGTATGGTGTCACTGATCTGTTGGGTCTGCCGGCACCAGTGAACGCTCACGGCGAAGCCACGCATTAATCCGGTACGGCCCGTCGCAGAGGGTTTGTCGTACAATATCACGGCTATCGCCATTTTCCGGCAATGTAACTGATCCTTCCGACAGACTTCCCTGTATGGAAAAGTTGTTTTTATGTCAGCCATTGAAATCAGAAACATCAATAAAAACTACGGTGACCTGAAAGCACTGCAGAATGTCTCGCTTAATATCGGCGAAGGGGAATTTTTTGGCCTTTTGGGCCCGAATGGCGCAGGCAAGACCACATTAATCTCCATTATTGCCGGGCTGGCACGCGCCGACTCCGGAGATGTCCGTATTTTAGGCCATGATGTGATTGATGATTTTCAGGCCGCCAGAAAAAACCTGGGCGTTGTCCCCCAGGAACTCGTTTTTGATCCTTTTTTTACCGTTCGTGAAACCCTGCGGCTGCAATCCGGTTATTTTGGACTGAATAAAAATGACGACTGGATTGACGAAGTCATGCATAACCTGGATCTGTCGGACAAGGCCAATGTCAACATGCGCGCCCTGTCCGGCGGGATGAAACGGCGGGTGCTGGTCGCACTGGCACTGGTGCACAAGCCCCCTGTCATCGTGCTGGATGAGCCGACAGCCGGCGTCGATGTGGAATTGCGGCAAACCCTGTGGCAATTCATCGGCCGGCTCAATCAGGAAAAACATACCATTGTCCTGACAACCCATTATCTGGAAGAAGCACAGACTTGGTGCAACCGGATCGCCATGCTCCAGCGCGGTGAAATTGTAGCGCTCGATACGACAGAAGCCCTGATCAAACGGGTTTCCGAGTCCCAGCTTGTCTTAAAACTTGCGGAAAACCGCCTGCCGGAAAGTCTGAAACCGCTTATCGTGACGCAGGATACGATTGAGGCATCGCATATCTGGACACTGCGCATCAACCAGTACGACGAAATTGAAAAAATCCTGCAAATCCTGCGGGAAAACAGCGTTACCGTCAGTGATATTCAACTCAAGCAGGCTGATCTGGAAGATGTGTTTGTCCAGATCATGAATACCAGGAACCGCTGACATGTTTTCCTCGCCATTTCTCACCCTCTTTTATAAAGAAATCTGGCGTTTCTGGAAAGTCGCCACCCAGACCATTACCGCACCCATCCTGACCTCCCTGCTTTATCTGCTGATATTCGGACAGGCGCTGGAAAATCACGTTCAGGTATACGATGGCGTGACCTATACCGCTTTCCTTATTCCGGGACTCGTCATGATGAGCCTGCTGCAGAATGCCTTTGCCAACTCATCTTCTTCGCTGATCCAGTCCAAGATAAACGGTAGCCTGGTTTTTGCGCTTTTGGCACCGATTTCCTATCTGGAATGGTATGGCGCCTATCTGCTGGCTGCGATTTTCCGGGGCATTGTGGTCGGGCTGGGCGTTTTTCTGGTTACCTGCTGGTTTGCCGACATTTCTTTTGTCGCGCCTGCCTGGATCGCTGTTTTTGCGCTTTTCGGCGCAGCCATTTTAGGCAGTATGGGCATTGTCGCGGGTATCTGGGCCGACAAATTCGATCAACTGGCCAGTTTTCAGAATTTCCTGATCATGCCGGCAACCTTTCTTTCGGGCGTTTTTTATTCAATTCACTCTCTGCCATCAATCTGGCAAACCATCTCCCGGTTCAACCCGTTTTTTTATATGGTGGATGGTTTCCGTTATGGTTTTTTCGGCCAGTCTGATGTGAACCCGTTCTTCAGTCTTGCCATCGTCGCTGTTTTTTTTGTCTTTCTGGCAGCAATAACGGTACGGATGTTGAAAAGCGGGTATAAATTACGACATTAAACCCGTAGAATACGGGTTTTCCTGTTTAAAACAGCCATCTATTCAGACTCGGGGAGGCGGGCTGTTTTGCTTTACCTATTGACCTCGCCCTGACAAATTAGCAGAAATGGACAAACTGATTATTTCCGGCGGACACCGCCTTTCTGGTGAAATCACCATCTCCGGCGCCAAAAATGCCGCCCTGCCGATCCTGTGTGCAGGACTTCTGACAGCTGATACGGTTGCCCTGTCGAATGTCCCGGCTTTGCGCGATGTGCAAACCATGCTGCGCCTTTTGCAGCAAATGGGACTAAAAACCGAACAGCAGGGTGAAAACATTACGTTGAATGGCAGTGGCATCGATAATTTCTGTGCTCCATACGAGTTGGTCAAGACCATGCGGGCATCCATCCTGGTGCTGGGGCCGCTTGTTGCCCGCTTCGGGCAAGCCAAAGTCTCACTGCCAGGCGGTTGCGCCATTGGTTCACGCCCTGTCGAGCAACATATCAAGGGATTGCGCGCGATGGGGGCAGAAATTGAAATTGATGCAGGATACATTCATGCCAGGGCGGGCCGCTTAAAAGGCGCACGGATCACCACTGATATGATTACCGTTACCGGGACCGAAAATCTGCTGATGGCTGCCACGCTGGCCAACGGAGAAACGGTTCTGGAAAACGCCGCACGCGAGCCGGAGGTAACGGACCTGGCCAACCTGCTGGTCAAAATGGGTGCGCAGATTGAAGGGATCGGCACAGACCGTCTCGTGATCCATGGCGTTGAACAACTGCATGGCGCATCACACGAAGTGATTGCCGACCGGATCGAAACGGGCACTTTCCTGTGCGCGGTTGCCGCTACCGGCGGCGATGTCACGCTGGTGCGGACACAGGACAATATCCTGGACGCGGTTCTTGATAAAATAAGGGAAACCGGCGCCGAGATCACGACGGGTGATTCCTGGATACGGATACGGATGAACAGCCGCCCCAAGGGCGTGAGTTTTCGCACGACAGAATATCCCGGATTTCCGACTGACATGCAGGCCCAGTTTATGGCGGTAAACTGTATTGCCAGTGACGCCAGCCATGCCGTAGAAACTATTTTTGAAAACCGCTTCATGCACGTTCAGGAGTTAAACCGCCTCGGCGCAAGAATCAAGACAGAAGGCAATACGGCCTTTGTCAAAAACGTGGAGAAACTGATTGGTGCCCCTGTCATGGCAACCGACCTTCGGGCGTCGGCTTCGCTGGTGATTGCCGGCCTGGCGGCACATGGAGAAACCCATGTGAACCGCATTTACCATCTGGATCGCGGCTATGATCGAATGGAAGAAAAACTGTCCGCTGTGGGCGCGAATATACAAAGAGTCAAACAATGAACCAGCCTGAAAGCAATAACGCACAGGAACTCGTGCTTGCCCTCTCCAAAGGGCGTATTTTTGACGAAACCATCCCGCTTTTGCAGGAAGCCGGTATCCAGGTCCTTGAAGACCCGGAAACCTCGCGCAAACTGATCCTGCCGACCAACCAGCCAACGGTTCGGGTCATCATTGTTCGCGCATCAGATGTGCCGACCTATGTCCAGTATGGCGCAGCAGACTTTGGCGTTGCCGGCAAGGATGTGTTGCAGGAGCATAGCAGTGCCGGTCTGTACCAGCCCATTGACCTTCATATCGCAAAATGCCGTCTTTCCGTTGCGGTACGGGAAAACTTTGATTACGATGCCGCCATCAAACAGGGCTCCCGCCTGCGGGTTGCCAGCAAATACGTCCAGGCAGCCCGTGAGCACTTTGCAAAAAAAGGGGTTCATGTCGACCTGATCAAATTGTATGGTTCAATGGAGCTGGCACCGCTGGTCGGCCTGGCAGATGTGATTGTTGACCTCGTCAGCACCGGAAATACCCTGAAAGCCAATAATCTGGTTGAAGTGGAAAAAATACAGGAAATCACGTCCCGCCTGATTGTGAACCAGGCTTCACTCAAGCTGAAGCGCCAGCTCCTCCAGCCGATCATGGAAGCCTTCAAAAAGGCCTCCATCCAGCTGAATGACTCAACCAATGAATTTGCGGACCCCAATCTGTATTGAGGAAAAACCATGACGATCCGGATTACCCGGCTGGATACCACCCAGCCTGACTTTGATTCTGCCCTTATGCAAATCCTGGTATTTGAGGCCAGTGAAGATGAATCCATCGACCGGGTGGCGGCCGATATCATTGCCGATGTCAGGAAGCGTGGCGATGCGGCTGTGCTGGAATATACCAACCGCTTTGACCGCCTGACAGAAACTGCCATGGCATCGCTTGAAATCCCGGTTGAGTCTTGCCTGGCGGCGCTGAATAATCTTCCACCTGCCAGTCGTGCAGCACTGCAGGTAGCGGCCGACCGTGTCCGCGTCTACCACGAGCATCAGCGCGAAGCCTGTGGCGGCTCCGGCTACACCTACACCGACGAACATGGTTCCCTGCTCGGACAGAAAATCACACCGCTTGATAAAGTCGGTATCTATGTTCCCGGCGGCAAAGCGGCTTATCCGTCATCGGTACTGATGAATGCCATCCCCGCGCAGGTTGCCGGTGTGCCGGAAATCATCATGGTCGTTCCGACGCCGGATGGCATCCGAAACGAGTTGGTGATGGCTGCTGCCGGCCTGTCCGGGGTTAACCGCATTTTTGCCATTGGCGGTGCGCAGGCCGTTGCCGCGCTGGCTTATGGCACCGAAACGATTCCGGCTGTTGATAAAATTGTCGGCCCCGGCAATGCTTTTGTTGCAGCAGCCAAGCGCCGGGTATTCGGTCAGGTAGGCATTGACATGATTGCTGGCCCTTCCGAGATATTGGTACTGTGTGATGGCACCACCAATCCGGACTGGATCGCCATGGACCTCTTCTCCCAGGCAGAGCATGACGAACTGGCACAATCCATTCTCGTCTGCCCGGATACCGCCTACCTTGACCAGGTTGAGGCCAGCATTGCCCGGCTTTTGCCCCAGATGCGGCGCCAGGAAATCATCCGTACGTCATTGACGAACAGGGGTGCCCTGATCAAGGCAAAGAATATGGAAGAAGTCTGCGCCATAGCCAACCGGATTGCACCGGAACATCTGGAAGTATCCACCGAAAATCCGGAGCGCTGGCTTGACCTGCTGCGCCATGCCGGGGCGATTTTCCTGGGCCGCTTCACCTCGGAAGCGCTGGGAGACTATTGCGCCGGCCCGAACCACGTGTTGCCGACATCGCGTACCGCGCGTTTTTCTTCGCCGTTAGGCGTCTATGATTTCCAGAAACGCTCCAGCATCATCCGGGTCAGCGAAGAAGGGGCACAGATCCTGGGCAAAACAGCGCTGGAACTGGCAGAAGGGGAAGGGCTGGAAGCTCACGCAAAGAGTGCCGCCTACCGGATGAAAAAAGACTGACGCTTAAGGAGAAATTCCTGCGTTTTGAATAAAGAAAGACAACATGTCGCTGATTGAAAACATCATCCGCCCGGATGTCCGTGCGCTGGATGCCTATCATGTGCCGGACTCAGCCGGCTACCTGAAACTGGACGCGATGGAAAACCCGTATCGTCTGCCAGAGAACATGCAGAAAAAACTCGGTGAACACCTGGCTGAAGTCGCGCTGAACCGTTACCCGGTTCCCTCCTATACGGAACTGAAGGCAAAAATACGGGAAACGCTGGGCATACCCCCGGGCTATGATGTGATTGTCGGCAATGGATCGGATGAACTGATCGTCATCGTCTCTACCGCCCTTGCCCGCCAGGACAGGCGTGCCAAAGTGCTGGCGCCTGTGCCGACTTTTGTCATGTACGCGCTTTCCGCACAGTTTGCCGGCATGGAATTTGTCGGTATCCCGCTGAAAGCGGATTTTTCACTGGATATGGATGCCATGCTTGACGCCATCCGGGTACAGCGGCCGTCCGTCCTGTATCTTGCCTATCCCAACAACCCGACGGGCAATCTCTTTGACTTAGAGGATATGCTGGCCCTGATCGAAGCCATGAAAGATATCGGCATCGTGATCAGTGATGAGGCCTACCAGCCGTTTGCACAAACCAGCATGATGTCATACCTGCCCAAATACCCGAATCTGGTGGTCATGCGAACCGTATCCAAGCTGGGGCTGGCAGGGGTGCGCCTGGGTTATATGTCGGCCTCATCAGAACTGCTTGCCGAGTTTGACAAGGTGCGCCCTCCCTATAACGTGAATGTACTGACAGAAGCTGCGGTAACGTTTGCCCTTGACCATATTGATGTCTTTAACAGGCAGGCCGCCGCCCTGCGAGGCGAACGCGAAACGCTGTCTGCCGCACTCTCGGCGCTGCCGGGTATCGAGGTACTGCCATCTTCGGCCAATTTTGTTCTGGTTCGCCTTGAAAATGCCGATACAGTTTTTGAAAAACTGCTGGCAAAAAAGATTCTGATCAAAAATGTAGGTAAAATGCATATATTGCTTGATAATTGTCTGCGTATAACTGTCGGCACGCCTGAAGAAAACAAGCAGTTTCTCGAATTGTTCAGCGCCTGCCTTTCCCAACCTGTCTGAAAATTGCTATGTCTGCTCCAAGAACCGCCGAAATCACACGTAATACAAAGGAAACCCAAATCAGGGTTGCCATCAATCTCGATGGAACCGGTCAGTTGAATACGGTTACCGGTGTACCGTTTCTGGACCATATGCTGGACCAGATCGCCCGGCACGGCCTGGTTGACCTCACCATTGAAGCCAATGGTGATCTCCACATTGACGGACACCACACGGTTGAGGATATCGGCATCGCCCTGGGACAGGCCATAGCGAAGGCAATTGGCGATAAAAGCGGCATCCGCCGTTATGGACATGCCTATATCCCGCTGGATGAAGCGCTCTCACGTGTCGTGATTGATTTTTCCGGGCGGGCTTATCTCGAATTCAATGTCGACTTTACCCGTCCGACATCCGGTACATTTGATCTGGATCTGGTACAGGAATTCTTCCAGGGGTTTGTCAATCATGCCCAGGTGTCGCTGCACATTGACAACCTGCGCGGAAAGAATGCTCACCACCAGTGCGAAACCATCTTCAAGGCCTTCGGACGTGCCCTGCGCATAGCAGCGGAATCCGATCCGCGTGCTGCGGGCATGATTCCGTCAACCAAGGGGACTCTGTAAAACAACTCCCGAAAGCACTGTTACTGACGGCTCACCCCTATGAGAAAAATTGTTGTTGTTGACTATGGCATGGGCAATCTGCGCTCCGTGGCACAGGCACTGCGCGCTGTCGCCCCCGAAGCGGACGTAAGAATTTCCGGCGAAATTGCCGACATCCGCGAAGCGGAACGCATCGTTTTACCCGGCCAGGGCGCCATGCCGGACTGCATGCGCTCCCTGCGTGAATCCGGCCTGCAGGACGCCATGATCGAGGCTGCCCGCTCAAAACCCATTTTCGGCGTCTGCATTGGCGAACAGATGATGTTTGACTGGAGTGAAGAAGGAAATACCCCCGGGCTGGGCCTGCTGCCCGGAAAAGTGATCCGTTTTCGCCTGGAAGACCAGTTGCAGCCTGACGGCACACGGTACAAGGTACCGCAAATGGGATGGAACCGGGTACAACAAACCACATCGCATCCGTTATGGAAAGATATACCGGACAACAGCCATTTTTATTTTGTGCACAGCTTTTATGCCATACCGGAAAATACGGCACATATCACCGGTCAGACGGAGTACGGACTGACTTTCTGCTGTGCCGTAACTCATGAAAATCTGTTTGCAACCCAGTTTCATCCTGAAAAAAGTGCTGAAGCAGGGTTACAACTGTATAAAAATTTCATAAACTGGAATCCTTGAGTAAAAAATAATTTTTTATCATTTTTTTCTGATCTTTCATCATGCTGCTCATACCTGCTATCGACCTGAAAGATGGTCGCTGTGTTCGCCTCAAACAAGGCGATATGAACCAGGCCACCGTTTTTTCCGATGATCCTGCCGAAATGGCCTTGCACTGGCTTGAACAAGGCGCCCGGCGTTTGCATCTGGTTGACTTAAATGGTGCCTTTGCCGGAAAACCGGTCAATGAATCTGCTGTTAAAAACATTATCCGTGTCGTACAGGATTATGCGGATGACAATGATCTCGAAGAGATCCCTGTACAGCTTGGTGGCGGCATCCGTGATCTTGATACGATTGAACGCTTTTTGGACCATGGGCTGAGCTATGTCATTGTCGGAACGGCTGCCGTGAAAAATCCCGGCTTTCTGCAGGATGCCTGTGGCGCCTTTGCCGGCCATATCATTGTCGGACTGGATGCACGGGACGGAAAAGTGGCAACCGATGGCTGGAGCAAGCTCTCACGGCACAACGTCATTGAGCTGGCACAGAAATACGAAGGCTACGGCGTCGAATCCATCATCTATACCGATATCGGGCGCGACGGCATGATGTCCGGTGTGAATATCGATGCCACGGTCAATCTGGCCCGTGCCGTCCGTATACCGATTATTGCTTCAGGCGGCGTCCACGACATCCGGGATGTGGAAGCACTTTGCGAAGTGCAGCATGAAGGCATTGAAGCCGTCATCTGCGGCCGTTCCATCTATGAGGGCACACTTGACCTGGAACAGGCACAGGCACGCGCTGACGAATTGTCCGATGAATAAGCCTGCCGCCCGTTCGCGGTAAACCTGGGGCTTTTCATATACAATCACCAGGGGCAGTCTTTATTAATTGGCCTGCCCCTAAAGCAATGTATACCGTACGGCATTGTCGTAAGGTATACGCTGCATTTATTTTTAAGACAGGAAATACCCCATGCTGGCAAAAAGAATTATTCCCTGCCTGGATGTCACGGCAGGCAGGGTTGTAAAAGGCGTCAACTTTGTTGATCTGCGTGATGCGGGAGATCCGGTTGAAATTGCGCGCCGCTACAACGAACAAGGCGCTGATGAATTGACCTTCCTCGATATCACGGCAACCAGTGATCAACGTGACCTTATCCTGGATATTATCGAAGCCGTTTCCGCCCAGATCTTTATCCCGCTGACTGTCGGTGGCGGTGTCCGGACAGTGGATGATGTCCGCCGTCTTCTCAATGCAGGTGCGGACAAAGTCAGCATCAACTCCTCCGCTGTCACCAATCCGGAACTGGTAGCCGATGCCGCCAGCCGTTATGGATCACAATGTATCGTGGTGGCCATTGATGCCAAACAGGTGGGGCCGGATCGCTGGGAAGTTTTCACGCATGGCGGACGCACCCCGACCGGCCTGGATACTATTGATTGGGCAAAAAAAATGGAAGCCCTTGGCGCAGGCGAAATTCTTCTGACCAGCATGGACCGTGACGGCACAAAAAGCGGTTTTGATATTCCGCTGACGCGCGCTGTGTCGGATGCTGTCAATATTCCGCTGATTGCCTCAGGCGGTGTCGGCAATCTGCAGCATCTGGCCGATGGCATCCTCGAAGGACACGCCAATGCCGTGCTGGCTGCCAGCATCTTTCACTATGGTGAATTCACCGTACAGGAAGCCAAGCGCTTCATGGCTGAACGGGGAATCGAGGTCAGGCTGTCATGACGGGAAAAGGCTGGCTGGAAACAATCCACTGGGATGACGACGGGCTGGTTCCTGTCATTGCACAGGAAGCGGCAACCGGTACCATCCTCATGTTTGCCTGGATGAACCATGATGCCCTGATACAAACGGTCCAGACAGGTAAAGCGGTATACTGGAGCCGTTCAAGAAAAAAGCTGTGGCATAAGGGCGAGGAATCAGGACATACGCAAAAGGTGATCGACATGCGTATCGACTGCGATGAAGATGTCCTGCTGTTGCTGGTAGAGCAGGCTGGCGGTATTGCCTGCCACACCGGTCGTCAATCCTGCTTTTACCAGCAGTTCCAGGGTGACGTTTCGACAGGCCGGTGGGTCGCTGTCGACCCTGTATTGAAAGATCCGAAACAAATATACCAATGAACAATACGTTGCAAAGACTCTCTGCCATCATTGAATCGAGAAAACCGGCCAATGGCGGCGACCCGGAAAAATCGTATGTTGCCCGCCTGTTGACCAAGGGTGACGATGCCATTCTGAAAAAAATCGGGGAAGAAGCAACCGAAACCGTCATGGCTGCCAAGGATGCGCGAAATGGCGGTGATGCAGCAAAAATCGTTTCCGAATGTGCCGACCTGTGGTTTCACTCGCTGGTTCTGCTGGCGCAATTTGGCCTGACACCCGATGATGTCATGGATGAGCTTGCACGGCGTGAGGGAATTTCAGGCATCGAAGAAAAAGCCGCTCGCAAGGATATCCTGCGGGAAGCGGACGAAAACCAAAAAAACTGAAGGAGAAACTGATGGAGAATTGTCCTTTCTGCAAAATCATTGAGAGACGGCTGCCAGCAGATATTATTTATGAAAATGACAGAATCCTGGTTTTCAAGGATATCAATCCGGCCGCTCCGGTTCATTTTCTGATCGTGCCAAAGCAGCATATCCCGACACTCTCTGATTGCCACGAAGGCCATACCGCCATCCTGGGAGAAATGATGGCCGTGGTTCCGCGAATCGCGGATATGCAGAAAATAGGGGTAGTCGGCAGTACGCCCGAGACCCGCACCGGGGGCTACCGTGTCATCATCAATGCCGGACCGGACGGCAGGCAGGAGGTATACCACCTGCATGTCCACATGATCGGTGGGCCGCGTCCGTGGAAAGACAATAAATAATCCGGTCTTTGAACCGACCAGAAATCAGGCGGATAGCGGCAACGTTATCCGCCTGATTGTTCTTCCAGACGCTTTCTTGAGGGCCGCTTGCCAACGGTCACTTCCAGCGGCACATCCTTGCCGTTTCGCGATACCGTCAAACCAACCTTGCTGCCCGGCTCCAACAGCGCAATCATGTTGAACATTTCTGTCATGTTTGCGATTGGCTTGTCGCCAACAGCCAGCAGGATATCTCCGGGCTTCATACCGGCTTTGTCCGCCGGACCATTTTTGAGAATTGCCGCAATAATCACGCCGCTTTTCTGGCTCAACTGGAGATTTTCAGCCAGCTCTGGCGTGATATCCCGGGGCTCCACCCCGATCCAGCCCCGTACCACCTGCCCCTTGCTGATGATGGATTCCATCACCGTCTTCACCGTTGATACCGGAATGGCAAAGCCGATGCCCAGTGATCCGCCGGTACGTGAATAAATGGCTGAATTGATCCCCAGAAGGTTGCCATTGGCATCAATCAGTGCACCGCCCGAATTACCCGGATTGATCGCGGCATCTGTCTGGATAAAATTTTCATAGATATTGATACCGAGTTGGCTTCTGCCCAGGGCGGATACAATACCCATCGTCACCGTTTGCCCGACACCGAAAGGGTTGCCGATTGCCAGCACCACATCCCCCACCCTGGCTTCCTCGATATGGCCCAGTGTCATGGTGGGCAGATTCGGCAACTCCACCTTGATGACGGCCAGATCCGTTTCAGGGTCCGTTCCCACCAGCTTGGCCGATGCTTTTCTGCCATCCTCAAATGCCACTTCAATCTGGTCTGCCGTCTCCACCACATGGTTGTTGGTCACAATGTAGCCTTCCGGGCTGATCACCACGCCGGAACCGAGATTGGTCTGTTTTTCCGCATTGTCAAAGCGCTCACCGAAAAAACGCCGTAAAAAAGGATCATCCAGAAGCGGGCTTTGTGGCTGGCGAACCTCTTTCATGGTATAGATGTTCACGACAGCAGGCATGGCGCGCGTCACCGCCTCACGATAAGACGCCTGCGCAGGCGTTGCATTTGGCGAGGCTTCCTGTACGGTCACCGTTGAAGTCAACGGTTTTCTCTGGGCGCTCCCCTCAGATGTCCATTCCGATTTCAGTGTCGCAACCAGGAACCAGATTGCCAGGCCCGCTGTTACAATTTGAGCAAACAACAACCACAGCCGTTTTATATTGGACATATCGGAAAATTCAAAAATGGATCAAAAAACTGCGCATAGGGATGAAATTACCAGATTTCTGGCCCAGAAACTAAATATTTCTCATATTCGTGATTATTGTCCAAATGGTTTACAAGTGGAAGGGCAAATTCACATTAGCGCCATTGTAACCGGCGTCACCGCCAGTCTCGCCATGGTTGAGGCAGCCATTGACGCCGGGGCTGACGCGCTTTTCGTTCATCATGGCTACTTCTGGCGAGACGAAGACCCTTGTCTTACCGGCCCCAAGCATGCCCGAATCAAGCGGCTTTTAGCACATGATATCAATCTTTATGCCTACCATCTTCCCCTCGATATGCACGAAGACATCGGCAACAATGCGATGCTGGCAAAAAAACTCGGCTTTCTTTCAAGAGGACGCTTCGGGGAAAATGATATCGGCTGGCTTGGTATTACTGAAAATCCGGCCATCAGCACAACAGGCAAGCTCGCAACCCTGATTGAAAATCGCCTGGGAAGAAAACCGCTTTTGATCGGTGATCCCGAACAACCCGTTGATATGGTCGGCTGGTGCACCGGCGCGGCACAGGGCATGCTCGCTGAAGCCGCATCAGCTGGCGCTGGTGTTTACCTGAGCGGGGAGATTTCAGAACGAACCGTGCATGAAGCCCGTGAATACGGTATTGCCTACCTGGCCTGCGGGCACCATGCCACCGAACGTTATGGTATTGAAGCGCTCGGCGAACTGCTTGCCCGTCAGTTTGGCATCCGCCACCAGTTCATTGAAATTGACAACCCGGCATAACGTGCGCCTTTCACTAGCTGCCCGATCTGCCCCTCTTTAAAAAAGGATCACAATTCTTTATAATATAAAGTTGACGTTAAACTGGGCTTAGTTTCCCTAAACTGGATATATGTTACGGACAGTTGCAAAGAAATCCGGACTTTTTAATCGGTGAACTTTTTTCATGTGCTCATCTTCAACCTGTATCCGGCAAATCCCCTGTATAACCATGAAACAGGCCGCTGTTCTCGAGACAGCGGCTTTAACTTCGTTTTCTCTGGCATAAAGGAACAAAAATCATGATGGTTCTTTATTCAGGTACTACCTGCCCCTTCTCTCAGCGCTGTCGCCTGGTTCTCTTTGAAAAAGGCATGGATTTTGAAATTCGCGATGTTGACCTGTTCAACAAACCCGAAGAAATCTCGGCAATGAACCCGTATGGGCAGGTACCTATTCTGGTTGAAAGGGAGCTGATCCTCTATGAATCCAATATCATCAATGAATATATTGATGAGCGTTTCCCGCATCCCCAGCTTATGCCGGCTGACCCTCTGATGCGTGCCCGTGCCCGGCTGATGCTCTTTACCTGTGAAAAAGAGCTGTTTGTTCATGTTGATACCCTGGAAAACGACAAATCTGAAATGGCTCATATCAACCATGAAAAAGCCCGCGCCCAGATTCGGGACTACCTGACCGCGCTGTCGCCCCTTTTCCAGAAAAACAAATTCATGCTTGGAGATGATTTCTCGATGCTGGATGTTGCTATCGCTCCACTTCTCTGGCGCCTTGACTACTACGGTATCGAACTCTCCAAGACTGCCGCGCCGCTCATGAAATATGCCGAGCGCATTTTCTCGCGTCCTGCTTATATCGAGGCACTGACACCGCCGGAAAAAGTCATGCGCCGCTGATTCAATCAGGGAAACAGGAAACACCATGGAAAACGCCACCAAGCCCTATCTGGTACGCGCCATTCATGAATGGTGCGTGGATAACGGCTTTACACCCTATATCGCAGTGGATGTCGATTCACATACCAGACTGCCCCTGCAGTTTGTCCGTGAAGGCCAGATCGTTCTCAACATCAGCTACGATGCAACCAGCGGGCTGGTGATCGATAACGAATCCATCCGCTTCAAGGCGCGCTTTGGCGGTGTTTCCCAGGATATTTACATCCCCGTGATCAATGTCATGGCAATCTATGCCAAGGAAAACGGCCACGGTATGGCTTTTGATGTCAAACGAACGCCACCGGATGCTGATCCACCGTCTGACAATGATCCCAAACCGCCAAAAAAAGACGGGCCGCCGATTTTAAAACGGGTGAAATAAGGTAAAATACGCTTCTTTAAAAAATGCCAGCTTAGCTCATCAGGTAGAGCACATGATTTGTAATCATGGGGTGGCGGGTTCGAGTCCTGCAGCTGGCACCAAAACACAGTTCGGAGAAATCCGAGAGCATCCAGAAACCCGCTAAAACACTAAGCTTTAGCGGGTTTTCTTATCCACCAACATCCTCCAACTTCCATTGATTTTATGTACACGAATGTGTATATTTTTTGTGTACACCAACTTTGCCCATACTCAATCAATGGCAACAAACAAGCTAAATACAAAATTCTGTGATGCGGCACAACCCGGACATCATTTCGATGGCGATGGATTATTTCTCCTTGTGCAGAAGGATGGGAAAAAATACTGGCGCTCTGTCACATATGTCAACGGGAAAAGAAAACAGCTGGGCTTTGGCAGATATCAAAGAATTTGTCCAGCATGTCCACAGCGTTTGACATCATGAACGGCTTTCCCCGGTAGGCATAGACCTTGGCAAGATTGACCCAGTGCGTTCCGATCAGCGTCTGCGAAAGATAGGCTTCTGTGTCACTGGCTAGCTGTTAAGTTCCAATACGTTATTCCCATTTACGGATAGCCATTTAGCTGGAGAGATTCTTCCGAGAGCTGAGAGAGATCGGATGCTGTTATACCAGTTGATCCACAAAGCCAGGGCAGCCGTTCTCTCATGAGAATGAGTATACACCCTGGCATACGCCCATTCATTCATGGCAGTGCGGATAAAGCGCTCTGCCTTTCCATTGGTCTGCGGCCTATAAGGTCTGGTTCGCCTGTGCTTGATACCAAGTTCAGCGCAGGCATCACGCCAGGCAAAAGATTGATAGCAGGCACCATTGTCAGTCAGAACCCGCTCTACCCGGATGCCAGGACGCTGGTAATAAGCGATGGCCTGACGTAAGAATAAAACAGCAGATTCCTTTTTCTCATTGGGCAAGATGGCTGTAAAAGCCATGCGCGAGGCATTGTCCACACAAACATGCAGATACTCCCAACCTGCATGGCGCGGCTTGGCAGCCTGCCTGCCCAGGATGCGGTGTCCAACGCCATCAATCCTGCCCAGCTTCTTGATGTCGATATGAAGCATCTGGCCGGGCCTGTCCCACTGATAACGGACAACCGGCTCTTTGGGGGTTAATGCATGAAGCCGCGACAAGCCCTGACGCTTCAGGACTCGAAATACGCTGCTTCTGCATAGACCGAGGCGGTGTGAAATCATATCTCCTGTCAGACGCTTTTGACGCAAGGCGAGAATCCGCTGAATGTCCTGTAACCGAAGCTTGCTACGACAGCGTAAAGGACGGGATGAGGCGTCTTTCAGGGCGGACAGGCCTCCCTGCCTGTAGCGCTGGTACCATTTCCTGGCGGTTCTGACGCTGACGCCAAATCCGGCTGCCACAATGGATGCCGGTTGGGTCTGCATCCGTTTGACCATTTCTTCTCGACCTTTGGGTGTAAGTTTGGCATTCTTATGGATGTTCACCTTTCTTCCTTTCCTGTTTGCTGAGTGTCGTAACTCCAGCTTAACGGGGATTCGAAAGGTGAACAACCTATTGAGACTTTACACCTAGCGCTGTTTTTTCGTCATATAAAAAACCCGGTTATAAGAACCGGGTTTTTAGTGGAGTGGGGCTGTGGCTTATTCTTCGTAGCGGTTTACCAGGTGCCCTATGCCGTCAATGATGACTTCCACGGTGCTGCCGGGGCGCATGGAACCAACGCCGACAGAGGTGCCACAGGAAATAATGTCGCCCGGCTCCAGTGTCATGTCATGTGAAATCATGCTGACCAGCTTCTGCGGGGAAAAGACCATATCACTGATAGGGTAATTCTGACGCTCATCGCCGTTCAGGATGGTTTTGATGACAAGTTTGGACGGGTCTACGTCGGTGACGATGCCCGGACCGAATGAGCCGAAAGTATCAAAACCTTTTGCACGCGTCCATTGTGCAAAGGTCGGGTCTTTCTGGATGATTTCACCAGCGGTCACATCATTGCTGCAGGTATAGCCAAAGATATAGTCTTTTGCCTGGTCTTCGGAGACTTCCTTGCAGCGCTTGCCGATCACAATTGCCAACTCGCCCTCATAGACCACTTTGCCGTCGTAGGATTTCGGTTTTTTGACAGCTTCACCATCCGCAATGAATGCGGTGCCCGGCTTCAGGAGATAAAGCGGTTCTGTGGGAGTGGGTACGCCCAGCCGTGCTGCCAGGGCATTGAAATTGTTCCACAACAGGATCATTTTGGTGGGAACACAAGGAGTCAGCAGTTTGACGTCCGCGCGTTTGACGGTTTTGCCCGCCGCCGTCGGGTTATCAAACATATTACCGGTATACACGGCAATATCATCGCCATCCATCAGGCCAAAGCCGATTTCCGATCCCTGTTCATAACGTACCCATGATTTCATTTTTATCTCCTTGGTTGAGTGTTTTTGCTGGATTACATATTTGCGATCATGATGTCGCCAAATTCGGAAGTGGAAACTTCATCGGCGTCATTCATCAGGCGGGCAAAGTCACTGGTCACATGCTTTGATGTGATAGCTTTCTGCATGGCATCGATCACAATGTCAGCGGCTTCTTCCCAGCCCATATGGCGCAGCATCATTTCTGCCGACAGGATCAGTGAGCCGGGGTTGACATTGTTTTGCCCGGCAAGCGAAGGGGCGGTGCCGTGCGTTGCCTCAAAGATGGCAACCGTGTCGGAAATATTGGCGCCAGGCGCAATGCCGATACCGCCAACCTGCGCAGCCAGAGCGTCCGAGATATAGTCGCCATTCAGGTTGAGCGTTGCCAGTACGCTGAATTCATCCGGGCGCAACAGGATTTCCTGCAGGAAGGCATCGGCAAGCACATCCTTGATAACGATCTCTTTACCGGTCTTCGGGTTTTTAACGGAACTCCACGGGCCTTTGCCAATCACTTTGGCGCCAAATTCTTTTTGAGCCAGTGCGTAGCCCCAGTCACGGAAACTGCCTTCTGTAAATTTCATGATATTGCCCTTGTGCACAAGGGTGACAGAGGGCAGATCATTGTCGACGGCGTACTGGATGGCTTTTCGGACCAGCCGTTCCGTTCCTTCCTTGGACACCGGCTTGATACCGATCCCCGAAGTGGAGGGGAAACGAATCTGGCTGACACCCATTTCCTTAACGAGGAAGTCGATGACCTTGTTGGCTTCTGCAGAGCCTTCCGGCCATTCAATGCCGGCATAAATGTCTTCCGTATTTTCGCGGAAAATCACCATGTTGGTTTTTTCCGGCTCACGCAAGGGAGAGGGAACGCCATCAAAATAACGAACCGGGCGCAGGCAGACATAAAGATCAAGCTGCTGGCGCATGGTGACGTTCAGTGAGCGTATGCCGCCGCCGATGGGCGTGGTCAGCGGTCCCTTGATGGAAATGACGTATTCTTTCAGCGCCTGCATGGTTTCATCAGACAGCCAGACATTGTCACCATATACCTTGAGGGACTTTTCACCGGCATAGACTTCCATCCATTCAATTTTGCGCTTGCCGCCATAGGCTTTGGCAATGGCCGCATCAATCACTTTGCGCATTACGGGGGTGACATCGATGCCGATGCCGTCGCCTTCAATAAAGGGAATGATCGGGTTATCAGGCACATTGAGTGAAAAATCGGCATTCACCGTGATTTTTTCACCTTTTGCCGGAACCTGAATATGCTGATACATGGCTGTCTCCGAATAAAACGAGTGTTAATTACAGGGGGAAATCCCGACGGGTGCCGTCTTTCTCAGACGACGGCACCATCATTGTTGCTTTTTTCCTTGACCGGTTTGATCAGATCCTCCCGTTTAATGCCCAGACGCATCGCAATGGCGGCGGCAACGAAAACGGAAGAGTAGATACTGAACACAATACCAATGGTCAGCGCGATGGCGAAGTTGTGCAGGGTCGGGCCGCCAAAAAACAGCATGGCAAGCACCATGGCTTCCGTACTGCCATGGGTGATCATCGTGCGGGAAATGGTCCGGGTGATCGCATTGTTGATCACTTCAGTCACGCTTGCACCACGCATGGTCCGGAAGTTTTCGCGTACGCGGTCAAAGATAATGACGGATTCGTTAACCGAATACCCCAGTACCGCCAGGACGGCGGCTAAAACGGAAAGCGAAAACTCCCACTGGAAGAAGGCAAAGAAACCCAGAATGATAATGACGTCATGCAGGTTGGCCAGTACAGCGGCAACACCATATTTCCATTCAAAGCGGAAACCAAGATAAATAATGATGCCAAAGACCACAAGTCCCAGTGCCATCAGGCCATCATGGGTGAGTTCATCACCAATCTGGGGGCCGACAAACTCAACCCGTTTGAGTTCGACGGCCGGATTTTTTTCCTTGAGTGCGGAAAAAAGTTTTTCGCTCAGTTCGGCTGAAGTAATGTCTTTTTTCAATGGCAGATTGATGATGACATCCTGTGCCCGGCCAAAGTTCTGGACCTGAAAGTCGTCACCAATGTCGAGCCCTGCCACCGTTTTACGAATGTCCTGCAGATCAGCCGCCTGTGCATAGCTCACCTCGATTGCCGTACCGCCGGTGAATTCATTGGACAGATGGAGTCCCTTGTAGCAAAGAAAGAAAACGGCGGCGATAAATGTCGCAAAAGAAACGATATTGAAAATCAGCGCATGGCGCATGAAAGGAATATCTTTTTTTATTCGGAAAAATTCCATGGTGGATTCCGTAATCTAGTCAGTAACAAAAAAATCAGGCACGATCAATGATCAGTTTTCATCCGGCTTCCATACCTGGCCGATCGCAAGCGAATCGATCCGCTTGCGGTGTCCGTACCACAGGTTGACCAGTCCGCGCATCACAAATACGGATGAGAAGATCGATGTCACAATACCCAGCACGTGAACAACGGCAAATCCCCTGATCGGGCCGGAGCCCAGCATCAGAAGCGCCAGGCCGGCAATCAGTGAGGTGACGTTTGAATCCAGGATCGTGGCCCAGGCATGGGAAAAGCCTTTGGCAATCGCCATTTGTGGCGACAGACCGGCCCGCAGTTCCTCCCGTATCCGTTCATTGATCAGGACGTTTGAGTCGATTGCCATACCCAGTGTCAGCGCCAGCGCGGCAATACCCGGCAACGTCAGCGTGATTTGCATCAGTGACAGCACGGCCACCAGCATCAGGACGTTGACGGTCATGGACAACACGCTGAAAAACCCAAACAGCGTGTAGTAAACGATCATGAAAGCGGCTACCGTCAGGAAACCGTACAGGGTTGACTTGAAGCCCATTGAAATGTTTTCAGCACCCAGTTGTGGCCCGATGGTGCGCTCTTCGATGATTTCCATCGGCGCGGCCAGCGAGCCTGCCCGTAAAAGCAGTGCCAGATCGGTTGCTGCCTGTGAGCTTTCCATGCCGGTGATCTGGAATTTCGAGCCCAGCTCATCGCGAATAGTCGCAACCGTGAGCACTTCCCCTTTGCCCTTTTCAAAGAGCACGATGGCCATCAGCTTGCCGACCTTGCCACGGGTTGCCAGGCGCATCTTGCGTCCGCCGTCGCCATTGAGGTCAATAGCGACAGCAGCATTCTGGTACTGGTCAAAGGTCGGTGCGGCGTTGGCGATGTATTCGCCGGTAATGACAGGGTCCTTGTACAAAATGGTGGGGGTGCCATTGCCCACGGTATAGAGTTCCGAGCCAAAGGGCACGGCAACCGTCATCTCGGTTCCACGAACAACGGACTCATCCACCATGCGCACTTCCAGTGTAGCCGTTCTGCCGATAATATCCTTGGCCCGGGAGACATCCTGTACACCCGGTAGCTGTACCACGATACGGTCGGCACCCTGGCGCTGGATAACCGGTTCATTGACGCCTAACTCGTTGACGCGTTTGGAAAGGGTGGCGATATTCTGCTTGAGGCTGTTTTCCTGCGTTTCTTTCAGCATATCCGGACGCAGGGAGAGCGCCAGGCGGTTATCTGCCAGATCTTCTGACATGACTTCCTGCAGTTGCCTGGAAATCACGTCTTTTGCCCGGTTTCGGCTTTCTGAATCGGCAAACTGCATTTCAACCCGGTTATCTGTCCGTGTCATGTTGGAGTAACGAATGCCTTTTTCCCGCAACTGGGCTCTCAATGCTGACTGGATACCCTGCATGCGGGAATTGATGGCCGCCTTGATGTCCACTTTCATGAGGAAGTGAACACCCCCCCTGAGATCAAGCCCCAGGTACATGGGAAGTGCCTTGATGCTTTGGAGCCATTGCGGTGTATTTGAAATCAGGTTGAAGGCGATACTGAAGGTGGGGTCAGCCGGGTCGGGATTCAGCCGGCGTTCCAGGATTTCCTTGGCCTTGAACTGGGTTTCCGTATCGGTAAAACGCGCCCGGATCGTCTGGTGAACGCCACTGGTTTCATAGTAGATGCCGTCGGTGATGATGTCATCGTTTTTTAAAATACGCTCAACCTGCTGCATGAGGCCGGTGTCAACCTTGATGGTGGATTTGAGGCTGCTGATCTGCACAGCCGGTGATTCACCAAAGAAGTTGGGAATGGTATAGATGGCGCCGAATAATACAGCGACAACAATAATGAGATATTTCCAAAGAGGGTAGCGGTTCATGGTGATTCAGCTTTTATAATCAGGTGCAGGGCTAACACATGTGGCCAGGCGGGGTACTCAGTCAAAGCGCTTCAAGCGTTCCTTTTGGCAACTGGGCTACAACGGCGGTTTTTTGCACATAAACTTCCGCACCGCTTGCCATCTTCATGGCAATATGGTTTTCGGCGACCTGGGATACTGTACCCATCAGTCCGCCGGAGGTCACAATTTCATCGCCCTCAGAGAGGGCCTGCACCATCTCTCGCTGTTCTTTCTGCTTTTTCTGCTGGGGACGGATCATCAGAAAGTACAGCACGACAAACATCAGGACAATCGGCAAAAAGCCGCCAATGTTGTCCATGCTGAATGTGGACGAGGCAGCTTGCGCATAAGCATTGGAAATGAACATCTCAACTCCGGATTATTGTTTGGTAAACATGAAATTCTAGCATTCGTGGACGCGTTTGCATCCATTTTTCCCCTATTTTGATGGCGTTATTGTGTAAAATCAGGTGCCCTGTGGTTAAAACTGGGACACTGGCGGGAAAAAGAAGATGGATATCAACGAACTGGTTCCAAAAAACAAAGGGGATGTCTCTGGTCTTCCCGCGCTCAGTACACTGGAGGTTGAGGCGGCGGCAGGGATTATGGCGGGTCTTCTTGAGTGGCTGATGGATATGAACTGGCCCGTTGCGCGTGCGCTGTTTCCGGTTTTGCCGCGGTTTCACGGGATTCTTGTGCCTTACCTGAGAGTCGCCTTGCTGTCTTGTGACAGTATCTGGAAATATAACCTGCTTTGCCTGATACAAAACTGTCCGCCTGAAACGGCTCAGTGCCTTGAGGATTTGCTTGCCAAAATGGCAGAAATACCGCAGGGGGATGAGCGGGAAGAGGGGGTAACGGAAAAAGCCCGGGAAATACGGCAATGGCTGGCCGGTCAGGCGTAACTCAGATGCCCCGTTCCCGCCCGGACCGGAATTCGCGCATGAAACCGTCAAAGCGGTCATTTTCGATAGCGGTGCGCATATCGTGCATGAGTTCGAGGTAGTAATGCAGGTTGTGAATCGTGGACAGCCGCGCGCCGAGAATTTCGCCTGTCCTGTTCAGATGGTGAATGTAGGCGCGGGAAAAATGCCGGCAGGCATAACACTGGCAGGTCTCATCCAGCGGCTGCCCGTCGTCTTTGTAACGGGCATTTCTGATCTTGATGTCACCAAAACGAGTAAAGAGCCAGCCGTTTCGGGCATTTCGTGTCGGCATGACGCAGTCAAACATATCAATACCATTGGCAACGCCGGCCACCAGGTCTTCCGGTGTGCCAACCCCCATCAGATAATGCGGCTTGTCTTCGGGAAGGCGCGGGCCGATGTGGGAAAGGATCTGAAGCATTTCCTCTTTGGGTTCACCAACAGACAGGCCGCCGATTGCCATACCGTGAAATCCCATGGTATTCAATGCGGCCAGGGATTCCTCACGCAGATCGGTAAACATGCCGCCCTGTACGATGCCAAAAAGGGCATTGGGATTGGCGTGGGCATCAAATTCGGTTTTTGAGCGTTTGCCCCATCTCAGCGACAGCTGCATGGAGGTGGCCGCTTCATCCCGCGTTGCCGGGCGTTCGTTTATCAGGTAAGGCGTACATTCATCAAACTGCATGACAATATCCGCATTTAATGCATGCTGAATCTGCATGGAGATTTCGGGCGACAAAAAAAGCCTGCTGCCATTGACCGGGGAGGCGAAGCGGACACCTTCCTCGCTGATTTTGCGCATGGCGCCGAGTGAAAACACCTGAAAGCCGCCGGAATCTGTCAGAATCGGGCCATCCCAGCCCATGAAGCGGTGCAGTCCGCCGAATTTTTCAATGACTTCGGTGCCGGGACGCAGCCAGAGGTGAAAGGTGTTTCCCAGGATGATCTGTGCCTTGATTTCATGAAGTTCAAGCGGTGACATGGCCTTGACTGAACCATAGGTACCTACCGGCATGAAGATAGGCGTCTCAATCGTGCCGTGATTGACAGTAAGCCGTCCGCGCCGGGCATTGCCGCTGGTTTTCAGTAATTCAAATTCAAGCATGGATCGGTCCGGGTATCGGGAAAACAGTCAAAGGCGGTATTTTGCCAGAAAGCATCACATTGCGCAGTTTAACAGCATGGCATCGCCATAACTGAAGAAGCGGTATTGTTGGGCAATGGCGTGCGCATAGGCTTCACGTATCCTGTCATATCCGGCAAATGCAGAAACCAGCATGAGCAGGGTGGATTTTGGGAGGTGAAAATTCGTGATGAGCCGGTCAACCGTCCTGAAACGGTAGCCCGGAGTAATAAAAAGACGGGTATCGCCATTTCCGGCGGTGAGTTGTCCATTTTGGGACGCGGCTTCCAGCGCCCGCAGGCTGGTTGTGCCAACGGCAATAATGTTGCCGCCTGCTGCACGGGTTTTCTGTACGGATGTTACGGTTTCCTCCGGTATGGTATATCGCTCGGCGTGCATCTGGTGATCCGAAAGGTTTTCTGTGCGTACGGGCTGAAAAGTCCCTGCGCCGACGTGAAGGGTGACGTGAGCGGCTTTCACGCCGTTATCCCGCAGGCGGTCAATCAATGGCTGGTCAAAATGCAGCCCGGCGGTGGGTGCGGCAACGGCGCCGGGTACTTTCGCGTAAACGGTCTGGTAGCGCGTATCGTCAAATTTATCTGCATTACGCGCAATATAGGGTGGCAACGGCATGTGACCGTATTGCTCCAGAAGGCCGATAATGTCATCCGGAAAAGAGAGGGTGAAAAATTCACCCTGCCTTTCCCCCACCAGAACATCAAATGCATCAGCAAGCCGGATGCTGCTGCCGGCTTTGGGCGATTTGGAGGCGCGGATTTTGGCAATGGCATGCTGTCCGTCAACAATCCGTTCGATCAATACCTCGAGTTGCCCGCCGGTTTGTTTTGTGCCGAAAAGGCGCGCCTTTATCACGCGGGTATCGTTAAAAACCAGCAAATCCCCCGGTGAAACCAGGCGGGAAAGATCGGAAAACCGGCGATCGGCCAGGGAGGCGCCAACATCCAGAAGGCGTGATTCGCTTCTTCCGGATAACGGTATCTGGGCAATCAGGTTGGCGGGCAGGTCAAAATCAAAATCAGAAAGCGTATACATTGCGATATTCTGCGGCTTTTAGGATGGCGTCAGCACGGCACCGGTATTTTTTGGCGCGGGCAATTCCAGATCCAACTGGCTTTCTGCATGCGCACGACCATACAGGCGGGTCATTTCAGCCAGGTAGGTGGCATACCAGCTTTCAACCTGGTCCCAGGTAAAGCGCCACTCCCACGAACCGGTCGGCAATCCCGGCTCATTCATGCGGTGCGCAGCGTCCAGCCCGAGTATATCCTGCATGGGGGCAATGGCATAGCGGGCGATGGAAGACAGCGCCGTGCGAATCAGATCCCAGTGAATCCACTCCCCGCTGATGCTGAGGTAACGCCTGGCATAATCCCGCTCATCTTCACAGGCCGCCTGCCACCAGCCGCGCGTGGTGTTGTTGTCGTGGGTGCCGGTATAGATAACCGCGTCCGGCTCGTAATTATGTGGCAGGTACAGGTTGTCCGGGTTATGGTCAAAGGCAAACTGCAGGATACGCATGCCGGGAAGGTCAAATGCCTTGCGCAGGGCAATGACGTCTGAGGTAATAACACCGAGGTCTTCTGCAATGAAATTGAGTGAGCCAAGCGCTTTTTTTATGGCATGGAAAAAGGCTGCGCCGGGCCCTTTTTTCCATTTTCCGGTAACGGCAGTCGGTGCATCGGCAGGGATTTCCCAATAGGCTTCAAACCCGCGGAAATGATCCACCCGAACCAGGTCATACAGCTTCATCGTATGGGCTATGCGGTCAACCCACCAGTGGTAATCATCTGCGGCAAGCGCATCCCAGTTATAGAGCGGGTTGCCCCAGCGCTGCCCGGTACCACTGAATTTGTCAGGCGGAACGCCTGCCACGACGGTCGGACGGCCATGGGTATCCAGCATAAAGAGTCCGGGCCGTGACCAGACATCGGCACTGTTTAAGGAGACGAAGATCGGCACATCGCCAATCACTTCAATGCCGTTTTGGTTGGCATAGACTTTCAGTCGGGTCCATTGTTCATGGAAACACCACTGGCAGAATTTCCAGAAATTGATATCATCCGCATAGGTTTTTTCCGCTTCCTGAAGCGCGCCGGGATCACGCATGGCCAGTTGTTGCGGCCAGTTTTGCCACCCTTCCTGTGTGCCGGTGTATTGGGTATCCAGCGTGCGGAAAAGCGCATAATCATCCAGCCAGCGCGCCTCGCTTTTGCAAAAAGCATCAAAAGCGGCATGGGCAGCCGCTTTCTGTGCGGCGAAAAAGCGGCTTGCGGCAATGCGCAGGCGAGACATGCGAAAACGGGTGACGACCGGATAGTCCACCCGGTGGTCATCAAATGCCGTATCAAACGCCAGCTCGGATTGCGTCAGCCAGCCGGCTTCCATGAGCTGTTCCAGATCAATCAGAAGCACGCTGCCCGCAAAAGCGGAAGGGCTCATGTAGGGCGAATTGCCGACACCGACATCGACAAGCGGCAGCACTTGCCATAATGTCTGTTGTGCGGCTTTCAGCCAGTCAATAAAGTGACAGGCGGATTTTCCCAGGTCGCCGGAGCCGAAAGGCCCGGGCAAAGAGGTCGGGTGAAGCAAAATACCGCTGCGTCTGGTCAGTTTCATGGGGTCTCCGTATGATCCAGGGGGATAGCGTTTTCTTGTGCGAATGCAAAAGAAGCCCGTTCCTGAAATGCCGTATTTTATTAATGTACCTGTATTTGGCTGATAAGGGGATATCCTATCCCTCTTTTGCCGCTCACGTTATCATTTCACTTTGCATTGAATTTATTGAAAGACCGCATGTCATCCAAAAAACCGAATACCAGGACCAGCCGGCTTGAACGCCTGGGATTGCGTTCGGATAGGGATTTTGTGCTGCACCTGCCCATGCGGTATGAGGATGAAACGCGGGTTACGCCGGTTCGCGAGGCGCAACTGATGACGGGCCCGGTTCAGGTTGAGGGGCTTGTTACCCTCTCTGAGGTGCAATACCGTCCCCGCCGGCAGCTCGTCGTTTGCATTGCTGACGAAACAGGCGAGCTTTTTTTGCGGTTTCTCCATTTTTATGCCAGCCAGCTAAAGCAGCTCGCGGTGGGTGTGCGGGTGCGGGCACGGGGGGAGCTGCGCCAGGGTTTTTTCGGTGCAGAAATGGTGCACCCGGTGTATCGGGTCGTGTCTGAAAACACACCGCTTCCTGATGCCTTAACGCCGGTTTACCCCTCAACGGAAGGAATTTCACAGCAGGTACTGCGTAAGGAAATCACCGCTGCGATGGCGCGGGCGGACCGGGCAGACACGCTGCCGCCGGAAATCCTGCAACGCCTGAATTTACCGGCTTTTGGTAATGCCGTTCAACTGCTGCATAATCCGCCACCCGATGTGGATGAAAATGCGCTTTTCGAACGGACACATCCGGCATGGCGCCGTATGAAATTTGATGAACTTCTGGCACAGCAGCTTTCCATGAAGCGGGCGCATACTCGCCGCCGGGAGCAAACGGCGCCGCAGCTTTCCGCTACCGGTGCAACAAGTCGCGCACTCCTTGATGTTTTACCCTTTTCATTGACCGGCGAACAGTATCGGGTACTGGACGAAATCACCGAAAGCATGCAATTGCCTTATCCCATGCAGCGTTTATTGCAGGGCGATGTGGGAAGCGGGAAAACCGTTGTGGCGGCAATGGCGGCAGCGCAGGCGATCGATAGCGGTTATCAGGTTGCCATGATGGCACCAACGGAGATTCTTGCGGAGCAGCATTTTCAGCGGGTGGCCCAGTGGATGACACCGCTGGGGGTGGATGTGGCCTGGCTCACCGGCAGCATGAAAAAAAGGAAAGAGAGGGGGCGGTTTCCCGGATCATGTCCGGCGAGGCGCGCCTGGTTATCGGAACACATGCCCTGATCCAGGAGGATGTGCATTTTGACCGGCTGGGCCTGGCCATCGTGGATGAGCAGCACCGTTTTGGTGTGAGCCAGCGCCTGATGCTGCGCAACAAGGGAAACAAAAAGGCGGGGCTTATGCCGCACCAGTTGATGATGAGTGCCACGCCGATTCCCCGCACGCTTGCCATGACCTATTACGCGGATCTGGATGTCTCCGTGATTAATGAGTTGCCGCCTGGCCGCACATCGGTTGTTACGCGCCTGATTGATCGCTCAAGACGTGATGAGGTGATCGAGCGGATACATGCTGCGGCGCTTTCCGGGCGCCAGGTATACTGGGTCTGCCCTTTGATTGAGGAGTCTGAGGCGCTTCAGCTGCAAACAGCGGTGGAAACCCATACGCTTTTACAGGAAATGCTGCCGGATTTGACGGTCGGTCTGGTACATGGCCGCTTGAAGCAGGGGGAAAAACAGGCGGTCATGGATGCTTTTGTGCGGGGAGAGGTTCATCTGCTGGTTGCCACGACAGTGATTGAGGTCGGGGTGGATGTGCCGAATGCTTCCCTGATGATCATTGAGCATGCCGAGCGTTTTGGCCTGTCACAGCTCCATCAGTTGCGTGGGCGGGTTGGCCGGGGTGATGCGGAAAGTATCTGCCTGTTGCTGTATCAAGCCCCACTGGGTGAAACGGCAAAACAGCGCCTGATGACCATGCGTGAAACAACGGATGGTTTTGTCATTGCCAAACGGGATCTGGATATTCGGGGGCCGGGAGAGTTTCTTGGGGCCCGGCAATCCGGCCTGGCGATGCTGCGCTTTGCCGATCTGCAGACCGATACGGACCTGATTGAGGCATCTCGGGAGATTGCCGAATCGTTACTGGCTGATCCCGGCGAAAAAGCTCAGATGGTGGTTGAATCGCATCTGAAACGCTGGCTTGGCGGTTTTGAGGATTTTCTGAAGGTATAGGAGCGCGAGTGACGTCACGGATCCATCTTTATCTGCGCCTGATTCGCATTGAAAAACCGATTGGCTACATGCTGCTGATGTGGCCGTCGCTGATCGGCTTGTGGATTGCTGCCGGCGGGTGGCCAGGCTGGACACCATTTCTGGTTTTTACCCTTGGTGCCGTATTGATGCACTCTGCCGGGTGCGCGATCAATGATTTTGCCGACCGGGATATTGACCGACATGTCAAACGGACCAGAGACCGGCCGCTCACTGCCGGAAAGATTGCTCCCTGGGAAGCCATTATGGTGGCAATTGTCCTGTCATTTATTTCGTTTCTCATGGTGCTTCAGTTGAATGCCCTGACACGGCAGCTTGCGGTTGTCGGCTTGCTTCTTGCTGCAACCTATCCCTGGTTCAAGCGTTTTTTTGCCATACCACAGGCTTATCTCGGGATCGCTTTCGGATTCGCCTACCCCATGGCGTTTGCTGCCATACAGGGACATGTTCCGGTGATCGCCTGGTGTTTCATGCTGGGCAATGTTTTCTGGACACTGGCGTATGATACGGAGTATGCCATGGTGGACAAGGATGATGACGTGAAAATCGGCATTCGTACATCGGCCATTACGTTTGGTCAATTTGACGTATCGGCTGTCATGGTAAGTTATGCGCTGATGCTGTTTATCTTTTCCCTTTCCGGGCTTCATGCAGGGCTGGGTTACGGCTTTATCACAGGACTTCTGGCGGCAGCCTGTTGTATGGTCTTTCAATACCGGCTGATCAGAACGCGGGACAGGATGAAGTGCCTGCTGGCGTTTCGCTGCAATAACCTGATCGGACTCGCATTATTTGCCGGGATACTGCTGGACTATGCCTTGCATTAAGGTTTATCCTATGAAGTAATGCAGGGGTGACAAAAAACGGTCAAAATGAACTTTGCATGAAAGCGGTTACTCAATAGTTTACAAACATGAAAGGATCATTGAATCATGGATACAACAAATGAAGCAGGCGCCAAACTGATGGGTAATTTGAAATCAATTATCCAGGACGCAGAAAAAATGCTGGAAAACAGCGCACAACAGGGAAGCGAAAGCTTTCAGAAAGCCAAGGAAAAGCTGGAGTCCACGCTTGAGGATGCCAAATTTGCCATGCGCGAGCTGGAAGATATTGTCATCAGCAAGGCGAAAACCGCAGCAGTATGCACCGCCGAGTATGCCAAAGCGCATCCCTGGCAGGCCGCTGGTGTGGTTACCGTTATCGGCATCATGCTTGGCATGCTGATTGCACGCAAATAATCCCGGTGCTTTAGCGAATGGGTATCATCAGAAATGTGACAAGAATGGCGAGCACCCTGCTCGCCATCTTTAACACACGTGTCGAACTTTTTACGGTTGAGTTGCAGGAAGAGGCCCAGCGTCTCTTGTCCTACCTCATCCTTTCACTGGTGGCGCTGTTTTGCGTGATCATGACATTCCTTCTGGGGATATTTCTTGTTATTGTGCTTTTCTGGGAATCCTACCGGATTTTAGCGGTCAGCGGATTAATCGTGTTTTTTGCCGGGGCTGCAGTGCTGATAGCCCTCAGTATCCGCAGCAGCTACCGTAAAAAACCCCGCATGCTGGCGTATACCCGAAGCGAGATTGCCAAGGATATCGAACGGCTTAAATCGGGGCAGTAAAAAATGGACGCAAAATGACGGAAAGACCTAAATCACTGGCTAAGCGGCGAGAGGAACTGGTGACCAAAAGCGCCATTCAGCGTGAGCAGATGGCGGCAATACTGCAGGATACCTGGCAGCCGGGAGCGCTCTCAACCGGCAAAAATATCCTGTCCCAGGCCCGCCAGAAGCCTTTGCTGTCGGGGTTTCTGGCAACGCTGGTATTTCTGTTTTTTCGCAAAAACCGTCTGTTTTCTCTTCTTGCGGCAGGTATTGTGACATTCAAGACCTGGGCACGGTATTCTCCTTTTGTGATGCCCTATCTCAGAAAACTCTGGCAACATTACCAGAAAAGGCGCCTCAGTCAATAGGCTCAGCAATGAGTCCTGCCCCTGGGTTCAGTCGGCATTTTTGCCGAATTCTTCTCCGAGTTCAACGCTGCGTGCCGCGGCTGCCTTTGCTGCCGCGATAATGCGATCTTTCAGACCGCTTTCCGCCATCACCGACAGTGCGGCAAACGTGGTACCCCCGGGCGAGGTGACTTTTTCCCGCAGGACGGATACCGGATCGGTTGATTGAACCGCCAGTTCGCTGGCGCCACGGAAGGTGGCCAGAGCCAGTTGCGCTGCCTGATTTTCACTCAGGCCAAGTGCTTTCCCGGCTTCCTGAAGGGCTTCAATAAAGTAGAAAACATAAGCCGGTCCGCTGCCGGATATCGCAGTGACCGTATCCAGCAGGTTTTCGCTGTCGACCCAAAGTGTCATGCCGACAGCCTGCATGATGGCCTGTGCTGTCTGTTTCTGTTCCGGTGTTACGCCATCCATGGCGAAAAGCCCGGTTACGCCCTGTCCGATGAGTGATGGGGTGTTTGGCATGGTGCGGACAATCCGGCCATATCCCTGCATCCAGCGGGAAAGATCGGTTGTGCGGATACCGGCGGCGACAGACAGGATAAGTTGCTCGCGGATATGGGGAAGAAGGCTGGTGACCACTTCACGTATCTGCTGCGGCTTGACGGCGAGAACCAGCACATCGCATTCTGTCAGACGGGTATCCATAGCAGATGATGTGGTTACCCCAAACCGGCTTGCCAGGCTGGCAAGGGCATCCGGATTCAGGTCAACGACATGGATGTGTGAGTCGGCAGTGACTTTTCCGGCCATGCCGCCAATCAGGGCGGAAGCCATGTTGCCGCCACCAATAAATCCTGCTTTTAAAACGGTTTTCATATCAGTTTCTTGCTCCAAAGATTGCGGTGCCGATACGGACGATCGTTGCACCTTCCGCGATGGCGGCGTCCATATCCGCTGTCATGCCCATGGACAGGGTATCCAGGTCATAGCCCTGCTCTCGCAGTTCGTCGTACAGATTTTTCATCTGGCGAAACGGCTCGTGCTGCTTTTCGGGATTGTCCTCTGGTTCCGGTATTGCCATTAAGCCCCGTAATTTGAGCCCGGGAAGCTGTGAGACGGTCTTTGCCAGTGCAATGATTTCCTGCGCATTGACACCGCTTTTGCTGTTTTCGTGGCTGATGTTGATCTGCAGGCAGACATTGAGCGGTGGCAGGCCTGCCGGCCGCTGCTCGGAGAGGCGCCGGGCGATTCTTTCCCGGTCGACCGAATGAACCCAGTCAAAATGTGCGGCAATCCCCCGGGTCTTGTTACTCTGGATCGGGCCGATGAAGTGCCATTCGAGCGCAAGATCCGGAGCGATTTCCTTTATCTGCTGTATTTTCCGGATGGCTTCCTGTTCGTAGTTTTCGCCAAAGGCATGTTGACCAGCCCTTGCCGCTTCGATAACCGCCTGGGCAGGGCAGGTCTTTGATACGGCGAGCAGGTGGACAGACGCTGGCGGCCGGTCCGCTTTTTGCGCCGCATCAGCAATATGGTTCTGCACAGCTTGCAAGTTGGTGCTTATTGTGGACATAATTAATCTGATCGCATGGGCTGTTTTGTGATGCCATTTCGTTTATATGGCAGAATACCTGTGAATTATATGCAAACCCGCTGTTAAATGCCTCTGTTTCGCAACAAAACAATCAGGCATAATTCCCGGTAGGGTCAGGCCTCATTATGCCTGCTGCAAAGCAGTTGTCTCCCAAATGGCGGTGTTGTATCGAAAAATGGGAACTTGATGGTGGTCTGCTACGCCTGCGTTCCCATTGCCCGTTGCGCCTGGCCCTTTAGCCAAAACGGCTTTTTGCGGGCGGAAAATTAATGAGGCCTGACCCTAAATGAACTTTTGCAGGAGACAGATGATATGACCTGGTTGATGTGGCTGCTGGTTTTTGTGCTGGTGATTGCTGCCATCGTAGCCAAAATAAAACGTTCGGCGCGTATCGTTATTTTCAGAAACGAAGACGGGCGGTTTCGTGCCGATAAATTCGGCAACGATGAGAACGATCAGCGGCAGGTTCATGGTTTACGCAGCTCCAACGTGGAACAGATGCTTGCCTGTGCCAGATGCGGTGTTTATGTGCCCGCATCCGAAGCGGTTTTCCGGACCGGCAAGGTTTACTGCTGTGAAGAGCACAGCGTCCAGCCCTGAGGGGGGCATGCTGACAATTGAAAAAAACGGGTGGTGCAAAGCGGCTGAAAAACTGCCGTCCCCCAATTATGATGTCCGTCAGCCGGATGTGCCTGTTGACCTGATCGTCGTTCACAACATCAGCCTGCCGCCAGATGAGTACGGTGGCCCATATATTGCCGATCTTTTTCTGAACCGGCTGGATTATGATGCCCATCCCTATTTTGACCAGTTACGCTCCCTGCGTGTTTCCGCCCACTTCCTGATTCGCCGGGGGGGAGAACTGGTTCAGTTTGTTTCTGCCAATGACAGGGCCTGGCATGCCGGTGCGTCTGAATTTTGCGGCCGAATGCAGTGCAATGATTTTTCCATCGGTATTGAGTTAGAGGGGAGTGACCATGAACCCTTTACCGATAGTCAGTATGCGGTTCTGACAGAACTGACATCGGCCTTGTGTTTGCGTTACCCGATATCTGCTGTTACCGGACACCAGCAGATTGCCCCTTCCCGGAAAACCGATCCCGGCCCGTATTTTGACTGGAAACGCTATGAAACGGGCGTACAGACAGCATCCGGCCCTTGTCCCGTTTTTTTCGGCGCTGCCCTGAGAAGCAAATCGTCCGCTAGAAAATACTGACCAGAATATTGGCGTTCTGTTTTTCCGCTTTTTCGTAAAAGGCCAGCAGGTTGTTGAATTCCTGTACCAGTTCCTGTCTCAGGGATGCCGCATCTTCGTCATACCAGATGTCCGGATAGATTTCTTTTTCCCGGAATTCACGGAAATTCGCGCTTTGGGCCAGCCTTTCAATATCCACTTCCTTCATGGCCACAATGATGTCTGCCAGTTGTCCGGCTTCGGTTGATGCGACGAAATCCGCTTCTTCATCATCTTCATTAAACATCTCGATGCCCACGATGGCCTCGCTCAGTTCATCTCCCTCAACAGGGGTGGAGGCGGTCGTGCCGGTCAGCAGGAAATGCAGGCCATCCCATAGTTTGTCCATGCAATAAAGTTCAGCTCCCGCTTCTTCCAGTTCGTTGACTTTTTCAAGCAGGTCGTCATTATCCAGTGAAAAAAGACTGTCGAAGGTGTTGTCATCGAGCATCATGTAATTGGCGATAAAACTCATGTTTGGCTCCGTCTTAAGAGATTGAAAAGATTTTTTCCATTTCCGGTAATGTCAGCCCGGATATGCGGATTTCCAGCAGTTTTTTTCGGCTGGTAAAACCATGGGTGATCTGGACGCTGCTTTTGGGTAAATCGCACTTGTCGGCAATGAAACGGATCAGTGCTTCATTGGCTTTGCCGTCTACCGGCGGTGCCTGCAGGCGAATACGCAACGCATCCTCGGTGGCTGAGAGGATTTCCGACTTTTTTCCGTTCGGGCTGATCTGAACCGCAAGCTTGAATCCTGAGCTGGTTTGTGACAGCCAGTTTTTTTTCATCGTCCGAGACTCAGGATCAGTTCCGGGACAAGCCGGCCGGCAATATTCAGCAGGATAAAGAGGATCATCACCGACAGGTCAATCCCGCCAATCGGCGGAATGATTTTTCTTATCGGTGTGAGGTAGGGGCGGTTCAGTGCGGAAACCAGTGGCGCAAGCGGGGCGTTCGGATTGACCCAGCTGAAGATTACCTCCAGGATGAGCAGGCCCATCATGCCATAGACCACCCAGTTGAAAAGGGTCAACAGTGTCAGGATCAGGACGATTTTGAGCATGAAGACCGGGATGATCGCCATGGATTTGGCAATGGCGGCGATGATGGCAATCAGAATCGCACCAACCAGGCTGGCCCAGTCCTGTCCACCCACACCGGGAATAACGCGGCGCAACGGGTTGACCAGCCAGTTTGTCAGGATATAAATGAAGTTTCCGATCTGCATGGGCGGCCTGACGCGCGAAGCGTGTATCCAGAAGCGGAGCAGCATCAGCCCGCCAAAGAGGGCTGCCGCTGTATCAATAATGACCTGCAAAACGCCGTGTACCACAGACTCTCCTTTTTCCTGATTGATGGTTGTGCTGTTGCCAGATGATAACCGGTTATGGTGTGGTTTGAATATTGTACCCCGTCATGGATGCCGTCATTTTACCGCAGGGATGGCGTTGGCTTTTTCCAAAAGAGACAGAATTGCCGGAATTTATCCATTTTTTTACATAAGACAAATGAACGCAGGGCATTGACGCGTATTTTTTCCTGAATGAGAGGCATTGCCGGATAATCCGGTAATGAGGCATCATGATGATTTGCCCAACCTGAACCTGGCCGTTTGATGAATAAATTCCGGACATTCACGCCGACGCCTTCCAGCAAACCGCACAGTGACTGGAAAACGATTGGCATTTTCCTTCCGTATGTCTGGGTGTACAAGTGGCGGGTGAGTTTTGCCCTGCTGTTTCTCATCCTTGCCAAGGTGGCAACCATGGGGGTGCCGGTCATTCTCAAGGAACTGATAGACCATCTCTCCGCTGAACGGTCCCATCCAGAGGTCCTGCTGGTTTTTCCGGTGGGATTATTGCTCGCCTATGGTGCGCTCCGTTTGGCAGGCACACTTTTTACGGAGTTCCGGGAGCTGCTTTTCGTCAGGGTAACGCAGCGGGCCATCCGGACGGCTGCGCTTGAGGTTTTCCGGCATCTGCATGCCCTGTCACTGCGTTTTCACCTGGACCGGCAGACCGGTGGCATCACACAGGATATTGAGCGTGGCACGCGCAGTATTCTTGCCCTGATCACGTTTACGCTGTTCAATATTCTCCCGACCCTCGTCGAAATCGTTCTTGTTTTAGGATATCTTGCCCTGCATTACGATATCTGGTTTACCGTCATTGCTGCGGGTGCTTTGCTTGCCTACGTGGTTTACACCGTGCTGGTGACAAACTGGCGAACCGGTTACCGGCGGCTGATGAATGAACTGAATTCCAGGGCCCATACCCGGGCGGTTGATTCCCTCATCAACTATGAAACGGTGAAATACTTCAGTAATGAAGCGCATGAAGCCGCCAGTTATGATGCAAACCTGCAGCATTACGAAACAGCGGCGATCCGGTCGCAGTATGCCTTGTCGGTGCTGAATGTCGGTCAGGCGATGATTGTCGCAATGGCCGTTACCATGATGCTGTGGCATGCCACAGCAGGCGTGGTGGAAAAAACGATGTCTTTAGGGGATCTGGTTCTTGTGAATGCGTTCATGATCCAGCTGTATATCCCCTTGAATTTTCTGGGTGTGATTTACCGGGAAATCAGGCAAAGCCTGGCAGACATGGAGCGTATGTTCCTGCTCTTGAAGCAGGATCGCGAGGTAACCGACGCGCCGGATGCAACAGAACTGAATGTAAAGGGTGCGGACATCCGTTTTTCCCATGTGGACTTCAGCTATGAGCCTGACAGGCAGATCCTGTTTGATATCAGTTTCACGATTCCTGCCGGTACCGTGACAGCGCTGGTCGGCCACAGTGGTTCGGGCAAGTCGACAATTTCCCGCCTGCTTTACCGGTTTTATGATGTCACCGGGGGTGCAATCAGCATTGACGGGCAGGATCTGCGCCGTGTGACGCAGGCGTCCCTGCGAAAGGAAATCGGGATTGTTCCGCAGGATACCGTGCTGTTTAATGACACCATTGAATACAACATTGCTTATGGGCGGCCTGGTGCCACGAAAGCGGAAGTGGTGGCGGCGGCACAGGCAGCCTATATCCATGATTTTGTTGAAAGCCTTCCCAATGGATATGGCACGATTGTCGGTGAGCGGGGGTTGAAACTGTCCGGAGGGGAAAAGCAGCGGGTGGCCATTGCGCGCATGATTTTGAAAAATCCGGCGATCCTGATTTTTGATGAGGCAACCTCTGCGCTGGATACACGCGCCGAACAGGTCATCCAGGCACAACTGAAAGAAATCGCCGTCAACCGGACAACGCTGATGATTGCACACCGGCTTTCAACGATTGCGGATGCAGACCAGATCCTGGTGCTGGACAAGGGGCGGATTATCGAGTCAGGAACACACCAGAAACTCTTTGATGCGGGCGGTGCCTATTACCGCATGTGGATGCAGCAACTGATCCGGCAGGATAAACCGGAAAACGCGGCGGAATAGAAATGGCCTGTTACTTAAAACTGAGGCGTTTTATTCAGCTGGCGTACCTTGTTTCGCCAGGCGCGTACCGGCAGGATAACGGCCAGTAAATTGATCAGTTTGCGTTTGACGAGAAGGCGTCTTCGGCCGGGAAAACGGATGCGTCGCAGCCCTTCGTGTGAGCGGAAAAAATGGTCTGCCTTTTCATAGGCGGCGGCATATTGTGGCGAACTGCCAATAAGTTTGAGTATTCGCCTGAAGATAACCATGTCGTCCCACTGGTAGCGGCCGATGCCAAGATCCATGCCGCATTCCATGTCCGTTCCGATATTGGAAACCAGATGCGGAACCCGCCGGATTTCCTCTCGCTCCCGGTATCCCTGGGCGTCCGTGGCAAATTCAAAGTCAAAAAGCCGGATACTTCCATCGGGGAGGATCATGATATTGCTTGGCTTGATATCACGATGAACACAGTTAGCGTCAATTAATGCCTGGGCAACAAGCGGCAGTTTTATGACAAGTGACGCTCTTTCCTGCATGGTAAGCGAGCCACCCAGAATGGCGTCTTCGAGTGTCCGTCCCTCAACGTATTCCAGTGCCATACAGTTGATGCCGTTTTCACTGACGCAAAAAGACGGGCGTAAGAAAAAATCCGGACAGGTATCATAAAGCCGGCTGGTATAGGTATAGTCGTTTATGCTGCTGCCGCTTTTTCCTCCCCACTTGATAAACAGCTTGTCTGTTCCGCGGTACCCCTGAAAGAAGGAGAAGTTGGAGGTTTTTTCCTTCCAGCTCATGCAGGATACCCTGTGCAGATGGAACGTCGATTCCAGATACTGAATGGCGTCATCCGGCGAATCCGGTCTTTTCACAGGAAAGCACAGTTGGTCTGACATGTTACTGCCGACATGTGTCTGGATTACGCTCATGACAAATCTGCATTGCTCTCGTTACGGTACGTGACAAAATGTTACCGTATTTATTGCAAAATGGAAAAGGAAAAAAGAGGGGAAGAGGAAAGGTTCAGGGGAAGCGGCAGCGTTCGTTTCTTTGAAGAAGCATTTTTCAAATCAGAGTACAATAGAAAAGTATCGGCACGATACTGCCGTTGATGGTTTGAATCGCCGTGCAGCCGGAATGGATTTTTCAGACACAAAATGCAGTTGCCCGTAACCGCTCCGGCTGTTTGAAAATAATAATTTAATCAGGAGGAATGGCATTATGACAGCTCCAGCAATCAATATCGGAATGAATGTGAAAGACCGCGAAAACATCAGCAAAGGGCTTTCGCGCATACTGGCAGAGAGTTTCCTGCTGTACATGAAAACACACAACTATCACTGGAATGTAAAGGGACCGATGTTCCAGACACTGCATGTCATGTTTGAGGAACAGTACACCGAGCTATGGAATGCGCTGGATGAAATCGCAGAGCGTATCCGTTCTCTCGGCTTTGCTGCGCCAGGGACGCTCAAGGAATACCTGAAGCTGGCATCCATCAAGGAGATTGACGGTGTTCCCGGTGCGGAAGACATGATCCGTGATGTCCTGGCCGGCTCCGAAGCAGTAAGCCGTTTGAGCCGTGATGTGCTGGAACTTGCTGACAAGGCAGGTGATGATCCGACGGTGGATCTGTTGACCGAGCGGATGCAGGTGCATGAGAAAAATGCCTGGATGCTGAGAAGCCTGATTGATACCGGAGCCGGCACGGCAGCCGTGCCGGCGAGAGTCGCTTCCCGTTCAGCCAAGCCAGTCGCGAAATCTGCCGCCAAAGGCAAGAAAAAATAAACGCAACAGGCCTGCAAAACCGCTTTCTGTTTCCCGTCAGGGCAGAAAGCGGTTTTTATTTTCGGGTTTTTCTGGTGGTGGTTTTTGCGGGGGGTATTATTTCTGGCTCGCTGAGATACACATCCTCGTCACCCATACTTTCAAGTGGTTCGAAAATTGCCTGCAGATCGTCCGGCGTAATCTGTACCCCCTGCGTTTCTCCTGTTGAAAGAATGGCGTCTGCCAGATCGGCTTTTTTCTGTTGCAGTTCCTGGATTTTTTCTTCCAGCGTCCCTCGGGCGATCAGCTTGTAGACGAAGACCGGTTTGTCCTGCCCGATACGCCAGGCACGGTCGGTTGCCTGATTTTCCACTGCCGGGTTCCACCAGGGGTCATAGTGAATGACCGTATCTGCTGCCGTGAGATTCAAACCGACACCGCCGGCTTTCAGACTGATCAGAAAGAGGGGAATCTGCCCTTCCTGGAAAGCGCGAATGGCGCCGGCACGATCAACCGTATCACCGGTCAGCACCGTATAGGGGATATTCCTCACTTTCAGTTCGGCTTCAATCAGGGCCAGCATACTGGTGAACTGGGAAAAGACAAGGATACGGCGGTCTTCGAGCATCAATTCTTCCACCATTTCCATCAGTGCGGCCAGCTTGGCTGATGTTGCTGCCTTGCGGTTGGCTCCGCCCCGTAAAAGGCGTGGATCACAGCAGACCTGCCGGAGTTTCAGCAACGCATCCAGAATGACGATCTGGCTTCTGGCGACGCCTTTTTTGGCAATTTCATCACGTATTTTCTTGTCCATGGCCAGCCGAACCGTTTCATAGATATCCCGTTGCGTGGACGTCAGTTCCACATTACGGACCATTTCGGTCTTCGGCGGCAACTCGTCGGCTACCTTGTCTTTGGTTCGGCGCAAAAGAAATGGCCGGATACGACGGGTTAAGAGTGACTTGCGGTTGTCATCTGCCAGTTTCTCGATAGGGTGACGGAATTCGCTGTTAAAGGTTTTTTCGTTACCAAGCAGGCCTGGCAACAGAAAGTGGAATTGTGACCAGAGTTCTCCCAGATGATTTTCAAGTGGCGTACCGGTCAGGCACAGACGGTGACGGGCCCGCAGTGTGGTGGCAATCTGCGCGGCTTTGGAGCGGATATTCTTGATGTACTGCGATTCGTCCAGAATCAGCAGGTGATATTCATGCTCCTGCAATTCTTTTTCATCCCTGGGCAGCAGGGCATAGGTTGTCAGAACCAGATCATACTGGTCAATCCGTTCAAAGCGTTTCAGACGATCCTTGCCTTGCAGAACCAGCACCCGCAGTTCCGGGGCGAAGCGATTCGCCTCGTCTTCCCAGTTGCTCATCAGGCTGGTCGGGGCAACAACCAGCGCCGGCCTGGTCAGGCGTCCGGCTTCTTTTTCCAGCAGGATATGGGACAGGGTCTGGAGGGTTTTGCCCAGTCCCATGTCATCAGCTAAAATGCCGGCGAGTTCGTATTCGCGCAAAAACTGCATCCAGGAAAGCCCTTCCTGCTGGTAGTCGCGCAGGGTGGCCTGCAGTGTTTTTGGCGGCTGGACTTTCTGTACGCCATCAAATTCAGCGAGGCGGGTTCCCATCTCAAGCAGACGCTCACCATTGAGCCAGTGCAGGGGGAGTTCCCTGGTGAGCTCTGCCAGGCGCGGTGAATCCAGCGCATGCAGGCGGATTGCCAGATCATCGGTTCTGTCGGCGAAATACAATTCACCCAGCGTTCGCAGAATCGGCTTGATTCTTCCCCAGGGTAATGCAACCCGCACACCGTCCGGCAGGGTTGTCAGCAGCGCCTCATTGTCCGGCTTTTTGTTAAGCTTTTTGGGGTCGAACTCTTCCGGTGCGGTTCTGATGAGCGCTACGAGAAGCGGAAGCAATGAAATCCGCTGTTTATTGACGACAATGCCGAGCTCCAGGCTGAACCAGTCCTTGCCGGTATTTTTTGCCTCATCAGCAATACGTGCATACCAGTCTTCGATTTCAACGACATCGTACCGATAATCCTGTGTTTTCTCGATTTGCCATCCGGATTTTTCGAGCCGTGGCATGACATGGCTGGTAAAGTCCATCCAGTCTGCCTGCGAGGGCAGGTCCAAAAGCCCTGGCAGGGTGGCATGTGGAGCGGCCAGATTGTCCTGCCGGGTAAATCCGGCGTTGTGCAGGTCGTCGTAGAAACCGGCTTCCATCTTTTCATCACGCTGGATACGCTCGATAGCACTGCCCAATGCCCGCATAACCGGGACATGGCTGCCATAAAAAACGGGTTGTCCATCATAGTCAAAAAGCAATTGCGCGTAGTCGTACCAGGATGGCAGTTCGGCATGGCCTGAGCCGGCAGCCCCCTTGTTCAGGATGCTGCCCAGGCGCAGGATCGGGCTCGGTTTGATATCCGTGCGAACGGATTCTTTCACCGGTTCCGGCGGAGGGATGAGATCGGCCAGGCCCTGCGTGATCAGCATGCGGGAAACGGCGGTTTTGTCCTTGATAGGAACGGGCGGCGCCTGGGAAACCAGTTCCTGCAGGTCTTTTACCGAAATGCCGGTATCGTTCGTTGGCAGGAGGAGTTCGCCGCAGGTCAGATTGTCCATGTACCAGGGCGGTTCGGTCGGCAGGATATAGTCGATCCGCTGTTTTCTGACGGTGCGTTTTTTTTTCCTCGTTTTCCGGCAGGGGGGCAAACTCCCAGGAGAGTCTGAGTGTTGATTCGGTCTCCAGCCAGATCAGGCGGGCTTCACGTGGTGGCGCGGCGCGAAGCGGGAAAAGCAACCCTTTCCCGATGTCGCTCCACGAGTTCGTCCACAGCAGCTGCTGCCGGTCAATCAGTATGCGCAAAAGCTGGGCACCAAGCGGCCCGCGGGGTTCAACCAGGTTTTGGCCCTGTGGGCTCGAGCCGCCGCGCATGGCAATGAAAAGGCGGATGGTGCCATCGTCTTCGGGGAGGATAAAATCCGGTTTTTCTGTCAAAAGTGCCTGCGGGTCACTGATCGGTGACGCCGAGGAAATTTCACCGTTGGGGCGGAAGCGTACCTTGCACATGCCCAAAAAGGTGCGCCGGTCAGACTGGTCCGGAGACAGGATATACAACAGGCGCTGGGCCGGGGTGTCCGGTATTTCATTTTCCGAGGCTGCCGACGGATCGCTTGCGCCGAATGTGGCGCTTCTCAGGCGTTGCAGCCAGGAGGCAACCGGTGCAGAAACAGACTGGGCGCTCGCCGACTTTTTCTTCCGAAGCACGGTTAACAGGACAGAGACGACATGTTTGCAGTTGGTATGGTCAGGGCAGGTGCAGGTTCCCTGAAAACGCAATCCCTTGACAGTGGATTTGAGAAAAATATTCTGCTGATAAATCTGGTTGCCCGGTCCCTTGACCTGCGAACGGATCAGGTTGGCCGCGAGCTGGATCTGCTTGACATTGTCATGTTTGCTGTATTCAAGGCCAGCCTTGTATGTGGCCTCAGCAAAGTGCTTGTGAATGTCTTCCTGTGTGAAGTTCATATATCCATGATATCGCTTTTAAGCGACATTTTTCTGGGCGAAAGGGACATTATCAGCGATAAACGCCAAAAAGGGGAGGCTTTCCTTTTTTTTAATGGGTTTTTTGAGACAAAAAATTATAAATGCTGGCTGGGAAATAATGCCTCAAGGGCTGGCATATTCCGTCAGATTCCGTATCATTTCGTCTTTCCCTTTTTTTGATTCCCGATTGTCATGTTGTCATCGATAGAACAACGTATTGCCGAGATACTGGCTGTTCCTGCAAGGCAGGTTGAGGCCGCTGTCACCCTGCTGGATGAAGGGGCGACAGTCCCTTTTATTGCCCGCTACCGCAAGGAAGTGACCGGCGGGTTGGATGATGCCCAGCTTCGCACGCTTGAAGAGCGGCTTTACTACCTGCGCGAACTCGAAGACCGTCGTGAAACGGTGTTGAGAAGTATTGATGAGCAGGGAAAGATGACGCCCGAGCTGAAAGCGTCGATCCTTGCCGCAGCGGATAAAACCACACTGGAAGACCTGTACCTGCCCTACCGCCCCAGGCGCCGCACGAAAGCGCAGATTGCAGGGGAAGCCGGTCTTTTGCCCCTGGCGGATGCGCTGCTGTCAAACCCGATGCTGGATCCCGAAACGGAAGCGGCAAAATACCTGTTGCCGTCATTTACGGCAGAAAGCGGTGAAAATCCGGGAATACCGGATGTGGCGGCGGCACTGGAAGGCGCTCGCCAGATTCTGATGGAGCGCTTTGCTGAAGATGTCGGATTACTGCAGACGTTGCGTGCATACCTGCATGAGCATGGTGTTGTCGAGTCCCGTGTCGTTGAGGGCAAGGAACAGGATGGCATCCGTTTTTCCGACTATTTCGATTATACGGAGCCGCTGGCGGTGATTCCTTCCCATCGGGCACTGGCGCTTTTCAGGGGACGGCGGGAGGAATTCCTGAGCATTCGCCTGCGGCTGGATTCGGAAACCGAACGACCGCGGTGGGATGCGCCGCATAATCCCTGTGAAAGCCGGATTGCGGTTCATTTTGGCATTGCCGACAAGGGACGTCCGGCGGACCGCTGGCTCATGGATACCATGCGCTGGGCCTGGCGGGTACGGATTTTCACGCACCTGGAAAGCGGCCTGATGAATGCCCTGCGTGAACAATCGGAAATTGAGGCGATTGAGATTTTTGCCCGGAATCTGAAAGCGCTGCTTTTAGCGGCGCCTGCCGGTCCCCGTGTCACCATGGGGCTGGACCCGGGATTGCGCACAGGGGTGAAGGTTGCCATTGTGGATGAGACCGGAAAAGTGCTGGATACGGAAACCGTTTATCCGCACCAGCCGAAAAATGACTGGTCGGGCACACTGGGAGCGCTTTCTTCACTGGTTGAGAAACACGGCGTCAGCCTGATCGCGATTGGCAATGGTACGGCGTCGCGGGAAACCGACCGGCTGGCCCAGGAGCTGCTAAAACAGCTGTCCGGGCAGCGGCTTGCCAAAGTGATGGTATCCGAAGCGGGTGCGTCGGTTTATTCGGCTTCCGAGTATGCCTCGCAGGAATTGCCGGAGCTGGATGTCTCACTTCGCGGCGCGGTTTCCATTGCGCGCCGCTTGCAGGATCCGCTGGCGGAACTGGTCAAGATTGATCCCAAATCGATTGGCGTCGGGCAGTATCAGCACGATGTTTCCCAGCATGGCCTTGCCCGGTCGCTGGATGCTGTCGTTGAAGATTGTGTGAATGCCATCGGGGTGGATGTGAATACGGCGTCAGCCCCGCTTTTGGCGCGTGTGTCCGGTATCGGGGAAACTCTGGCCAGAAATATTGTGGCCTACCGGGATCAGCATGGCCGGTTTGCCTCGCGGGCTGATCTGAAATCCGTTCCGCGTCTGGGAGAAAAAACCTTTGAGCTCTCGGCGGGATTTCTGCGTATCCCGGATGGCGAAAATCCGCTGGATGCTTCTGCGGTTCATCCGGAATCGTACCCGGTTGTAGAAAAAATCCTGGCGGATATCAAAAAGGACATCAAGACTGTTATCGGTGACAAGGCATTGCTCGAATCGCTTATGCCGCAGCGATATGCCGATGAACGGTTTGGTCTTCCAACCGTGACAGATATCCTGTCCGAACTGGAAAAACCCGGTCGCGACCCGAGACCTGCCTTTGTGAATGCAGCGTTTAAGGAGGGAGTCGAGGAAATGTCTGATCTTGAGTCGGACATGATTTTAGAAGGAGTGGTGACAAATGTGACGGCTTTTGGCGCCTTTGTCGATATCGGCGTTCACCAGGATGGTCTTGTCCATATCTCGGCGCTGTCCGACAAGTTTGTCAAAGACCCGCATCAGGTTGTCCGCACCGGCCAGATAGTGAAAGTCAAGGTGATGGAGGTTGATCTGAAACGCCGCCGGATTGCCCTTTCCATGCGTCTGACGGACAGCAGTGCTTCAGCGCCAGAGAAAATCGTTGCCGATGCGAAAAAGGCCGGAAAAGGGAAAAAGCCTGACAGGCAGGAAGCCGGAAAACCCGCGGCCTCCGGATCGGCGATGGCAGATGCATTTTCCCGGTTAAAGCAAAAGCCCGGCAAGTAAGGTATTAGGTGTCGCCGGAGTTTTCCTCTTCCGGGATATCGCTGGCGGCCTCAGGTGGGCGACCTGATTTTTCGTCCGAAAACATTTTCCAGGAGGTCATGAACAGCGCGGCAATAACCGGGCCGATGACAAAGCCGTTCAGCCCGAAAAGGCTTAAGCCCGAGAGTGTTGATATCAGGACGATATAGTCCGGCATCTGGGTGTCTTTCCCCACGAGGATCGGCCTTAACAGGTTGTCAGACAGCCCGATGACAACAGCGCAAAAAGTGATCATGATGACACCTTTGAGAATGGCGCCGGTACTCAGCAGGTAAATGGCAACAGGAACCCAGATCACCCCGGCACCGGCCGGAAAGAGGGACAGAAATGCCATGATCGCGCCCCACAATACCGGGGCCTGAATGCCCAGTGCCCAGAAAATAAGCCCGCCCAGACCACCCTGCACAATAGCAACGATCAGGTTGCCTTTGACCGTGGCCCGGATAACGCCGGTGAACCGGTTCAGTAATTCGTGCTTTTGGGACTCACCCAGAGGAATTGCCCGGCGTATCGCCAGGGAAAGTGATTCACCCTCTCGTAAAAAAAAGAAAAGCAGGTAAAGCATGATGATGGCGCCGACACCAAAGCCAAAGACATTCTGACCAAAAACAAGTGCTTTGCCGGCCAGAAAGCGGCTTGCCTGCATCAGGCCGGAGGTGATTTTGCTCTGAAGGTCCGTGATGTCGCCGATACCGAAGCTGTTCATGATGTGGATGAACCACTTCGGCAGGTGATCGTAGATTTCCATAAATGTCCGGTTGACATCAATTTCGCCGGTAAGCATTTTCCGGTACAGCATTTCTCCTTCCTGCAGCAGGGAAAAAATAATGATGCTCAAGGGGAGAATGGCGATCAGCAGGCAGAGGAACAGGGTCAGGACGGCAGCGCAATTTTTTTTGCCGGGGATTTTCTTCTGGATGCGCTCAAAGAGGGGCATGAAGAGAACCGCAAAAACAAACGCCCAGAAAATAGCGCCGGAAAACGGCAGCAGCAGCCAGGCAAAGGCCAGTGTGATGCAGGCCAGCAGCGCAAGAAAAATTTTTTCGTGAAGCAGGGGACGGTTCATTTGCAGTGCAGTCTGGTCGTCAAATCCGTGTGTGATGCGCTATTGTTGCGAAGAAAGCCGATATCAGGAATGTGATAACGCAAGGTTTCTGCATCACATGATAGCTTGAGTTGGCTCAATTGTCTGTCTGCATTCGCCCCCCTCTCTTAATAACGCAATATTTGACGCCTCTCAAACAGGACTTTCGAAATCGCATCAACATAGCGAAAAAACCGCATTGTTTTACTGCATAAGGAAGATGTCCATGAAGACAGACAAAAAACGTCCGAAACCCAGAAAAATTCGTGAGCAGGAGTTTGTTGACAGTTTTGATGAAGACATGATGGAAGCGTTTGACGATGTCTTCGAAGCGGATGATACGTCGTTTTACAACATGTATCAGCAGATGGAGCGGGATCGCTCACTGGGACGTGACGAGCTCTTTGACTGAGCTGGTCACGTCCTTCGGACTGGAAGTGTCCGGCGTTATACCAGACGGGCAATATGTCCCATGCGATCGCCCGGCAGGAGCATAACCGGCGGAATATCAATGATGGTATGACAGCCGGGACCCATACGCGTGACGGCGCGTGCGCAGGAAACCAGTACCTGTGATGTCAGTGCCGGGTTGTCAATACGCATGTCAAACGCGAGGCGCTGATTGGAGGTGGTGCCGGATGCGCCGATTCGCTCTATCAGCACCCCGTGTGAATTATCCGCTACCGCTGCCATTTCCTCGGGGGAGCTCACCTGGCGCACATCAAGCGGGTCATTGCTGAAATACGGGTCTGAGGCCAGAAGGGTTTTGATCTGGTCAAAAGAGGCGCCCGGCTTTGGCAGCACATACACCAGCCGTGAATGACGTCCGCCGCCAAGCGGAATGGTAATCGAGGTGGCATCTGCCACGCCTTCAATGGATCGTGCGGCAACGGAGTGACCCATTGAACGGCCACGGCCAAAGTTGGTGAAGGTAATGCCTGTCGGTACCATGGCTTCAAAAAGAGCGCGAAGCAGGGAGTCGGTACCCGGATCCCAGCCCGCCGCAGTGACTGCCGCGCTGCCGTTTTTCTGGGCGATTTCGTCAAGTGAACGTACCAGGGAAGGAATTTCCTCATGAATATCAAAGCTATCTACCGTGCAGATGCCTTTGGCCAGGTACTGGCGGACATCTTCCGGTACAGAGCGGGAGGGGCCGCAGAGAATAACGACGTCCGGTTTGCCACGGCTTAAAATCAGTTCATCAATGGATGCAAAGTCGGGCAGGTTTTGACGCTCAAGCGCCTGGGTACCCAATGATTCCACCCGGCGAACAACACCAAGGCATTCAAAGTCGGGTGCGCTGATCAGGCAGTCGATAACGTGCCTGCCGATATTGCCCAGTGAGTGGACGGCAGCTTTAATGGTTTTCATGAAAAAACTTCCTTTCTGTATTGGCGGTGCAGTTGCACCGGAAAAACGGGTGTTTGATGAGTATAGACACAGACTTTATATGAGATCAAGCCTGTTTTTCCGGTAAGGGGGCGTGATGGGTTGTTGCATTTTCCTTTATCATGTCCAGTCTTGTTATGTCAGCGAAGGGGTATTCGGGAAATTTTATGACAAGGGCAGCATGGGGTTCACGTCTGGGATTTATTCTGGCGGCGGCCGGTTCGGCAATCGGCCTTGGCGCTATCTGGAAATTCCCCTATGTCACCGCGCAAAATGGCGGAGGCGCTTTCCTGCTCATCTTTCTGGTGATGGTGTTTACGCTCGGTATTTCCATCATGATCGCGGAGATGGCTGTCGGCCAGATTTCACAGCAAAGCCCGGTTGGCGCTTACCGCTACTTCGGCGGACGCCCCTGGTCGATCGTCGGTTATATCGGGGTTTTTTGCGGTTTTCTTATTCTTTCGTTTTACAGTGTGGTGGGCGGCTGGACCGTTTTTTACATCGTCAGGTCGCTGGATACCGCTTTCCTGACGGCGGATGCGGTTGTGCTGAAACAGATTTTTGATACTTTTATTGCGGACCCCACGGAACCGCTCTGGTATCACGCCGGGTTTATGGCGATGACGGCAGGCGTGGTGCTTGCCGGGGTGCAGAAAGGGATCGAGCGCGTCAGCAAATCTCTGATGACGATGCTGTTTCTGCTGATTCTCGTCCTGATTGCGCGCAGTCTGACTCTGCCTGGTGCATCCGAGGGGGTGATGTACTTCCTGACGCCGGATTTTGCGAAGGTCGATGCAAGGATGGTACTGGAGGCGATGGGCCTGGCTTTCTTTTCTCTTTCCCTGGGCATGGGTTGCATGATGACGTATGGCTCTTATGTCTCCGGTGAAACAAATCTTGCCCGATCAGCGGCCAGCGTGATCGGACTGACGACAGGGATCTGTATCCTCGTGGGGCTGATGATTCTGCCGGCGGTCTTCGCTTTCGGGCTGGATCCGGCCGAGGGGGCCGGGCTGACCTTTATTATCATGCCGATGGTCTTTTCCCACCTGGGTGGCGGGCAGTTTTTCGCACTCCTGTTTTTCTTCCTGTTGTTTGTTGCCGCCCTGACATCGTCCGTTTCCCTGATGGAGGTGGTAACCAGCTTCTTCATCGATGAGTTTTCCCTGCCGCGCATTCCTGTGGCGATTGTCATGGCTGTACTGATGTTTATTCTTGGTATCGCCGCATCACTGTCATTCGGCCCGTGGAAGGGGTATACCCTGTTTGGCATGACGATCTTCAAGTTGCTCGATTATGTGACATCGCATCTCATGATGCCTTTTGGTGGCATCATGGTGACCCTCCTGGTTGGCTGGAAGGCCTGCCAGCAGGTTGCCCGGCGTCTTTCTGTCGATGGCAGGCCCCCCCGGTGGTGGCCGCTCATGAAACCCTTCTGCCGCTATGTTGCGCCATTACTCATTTTGCTGGTGCTTTTCCAGAACCTCTGATTTTCACGCCGTGCAGGTGGCAACATTTGTGCTGCATGAAATGACGGTATAAGTGGCTGTCTAAAAGAAGAAAAGCAGGCGCGGCGGTTTGGCTTATTCCTGCAGACCGCTGAAATTTGGCGTTGCGGTAATGATGCCATCCTGATCCAGGACAAATCCGGCCAGGGGGTAATGCAGTGACAGCTGTGCCGTTTTTTCCAGAAAAGTCTCCGATGTTTCATTGAAAAGACCGGTTGAAATAATATCGCCGATCATGGCACTTTCTGTCGCAATACCCAACAGGCGGTTTGTGGCAGGGTGGCCTGTTGCGGGATTCAGGATATGTCCGTACCGCTTGCCGTCAATATCTACAAATGCCGTGCTCTGGGATGAGGTTGAGTAGCTGAAGTTATCAAGGTTGAGCGTAAAAAGGGATTCTTCGCTTTCGGGATGGGTGACATTCACCTGCCAGGGGGCATCTGATGAGGTATTGATTGCCCGGATGGTGCTTCCGCCGGCATTGATGATGGCATTGTCGATACCCCTTTCCTGCAGGGCGGCAGCGAGCCGGTCTGTCGCATAAGCCTTGATGAAAGAGCCGGTGATGATTTCCTGTCCTTTGCCGATGCGCACACGATTGCCGCTGATCTCAATGTTTCTGTAATTGATCAGGTGGCGGATGGCATTGATTTCATCGGGCGCCGGTACCCGCCGGATATCGTCCCTGTAGAACCCCCACAGACGAATGAGCGGCATGATCGTGATGTCATAGGCGCCATCAAAAAAAACGGAAAGGTCAATCACCTGCTCAAGCATGCGGATGGTTTCATCATCCACATTAACGAAGCTGCCGGCATGCCGGTTGATTTGATCGATATAAGAACCCGGCTGGTAGGCGTTGTATTTCCGGTCAACGTTTTCCAGCACGGCATACAATTCGCCAAAGAGGGTATCAGGGCAGGCGGCCGGGATTTTGATCCGGATGTGGGCGTGAAAGAGAAAACGGGTCTGTGCCTTGTAAAGCAGGTCCATGAAGGATTATTCCGACCCGGATGAATTTTCAGGCCATTTTTTTTCCAGTGTGGTTTTCTTCTGGTCTTTTTTGCCGGCTTTTTTTGCGTCTTTCTTTTTCTCTGTATCGGCCGTTTTTTTATCCTTGCTTTTGGCTCCCTTGTCTTTGACTGTCTGGGCGTCAGCGTGCCAGCCGACAGCGATCAGCAGTCCGCCAATCATGAATACGGCCGCTTTTTTCAGTAATTGCATCAGATGATTCATGGGTGTACTAAAGTCCTTCGTGCATGAGGGTTAAGCGTCATCATCAATTTTACAGGATGTGACAGAAATGATCCGGTTTTTCCTCATCCGCCATCCATAAACCTCAGCGCATTAATGATAACAATTCTCGTTTTCGTTGACGGCTTTCTGATGTCCCATTATCATCCTTCACATCCGTGTTGAAACCAGATGTTGCTTAAGTATTGTCAGCGAGAGAAGGATCAGAAATGAAACAGAAAATATGGCTGGGGTGCCTTGCCTTTGCCGCAGGCCTTTTGGGTGTCGTGCCGGCAATGGCCGGTGATAATGTCGTCAACCTGTACAGTGCCCGCCACTATGAGTCAGACAAGGCGCTGTATGAGGCATTTACGAAAAAAACCGGTATCAGGGTGAATGTGGTCAGCGGCAAGGCGCCGGAACTGATCGAGCGCATCAAGCGGGAAGGGCAGAATACCCAGGCTGATGTGTTTATCACCGTGGATGGCGGTGTACTCAATACAGCGAAAAAGGCCGGCATTCTCCAGGCCATGCCTGCCGGTGCTTTTTCCAAAGAGGTACCCGGCAACCTGCGGGACAGGGAGGATTACTGGGTCGGGCTGACAACCCGCGCCAGGGTGATTGTCTATTCAAAGGAGCGGGTAAAGCCGGAAGAACTGTCCACCTATGAAGATCTGGCTGGCGCAAAGTGGAAAGGCCGCGTGCTGGTCCGTTCATCCGCCGATCTGTATGATCAGTCCCTTCTGGCGTCATTGATTGCCATTGATGGCTATGAAGAGGCAGAAAAATGGGCCGCAGGCATTGTCGCCAACATGGCGCGGCAGCCAAGGGGCAATGACCGCGCCCAGGCAAAGGCGATAGCTGCCGGTGAGGGAGATGTCGCCATCATGAACACCTACTATATCGGCCAGATGCTGCATTCCAAAGATCTGGAAGAGGTACGCGTGGCAAAAAATACCGGTGTCTTTTTCCCGAACCAGAAAACCACGGGAACGCATATCAACATCAGTGGCGCCGGCCTGACAAAATACGGAAAAAATCGCGAAAACGCGATGAAGCTGATTGGCTATCTGCTCAGTGTGCCGGCGCAGGAAGCGCTATCAAACGGCAATTATGAGTATCCGGTCAACCCGAAGGCCCAAAAGCACAAGCTGCTTGATGCGTGGGGTTCTTTCAGAACCCAGCAGATCGATTTCTCACTTCTGGGAGAAAACAACCCCAATGCCATACGCATCTTCAACAAGGTGGGCTGGAAGTAATCCTGCCGGCTCGCGACTCCGGATTAACGGCTGGGTAGCGCTGCATCGCATTTCGCTTTTCTGCATTGCGCTGCCCTTCGTTTTTCTGCTGGTCAGCGTTTTTTCGCCGGCCGGGGCATACTGGGAGCAGGTCAGGGATTACCTGCTGAAAACCTACCTCACCGATACCCTGCTCCTGCTTTTTTTCAGCGGTATCACCTCGGTGGTGCTGGGCGTTTCCCTGGCATGGTGCACCAGTGTGTATGACTTTCGCGGAAAGCGGTTAATCGACATCCTGCTCTTTCTTCCGCTGGCGGTTCCCCCCTATATTGCGGCTTATACTTTTGATGGGATGCTAAGCTATACCGGTGTGGTCCAGACGTTTTTACGTAATGTTGCGGGGCTGTCCGGTGCGTCGGCAAGCTTTTCCGTGCCGGCCATGCCCTTTGCGGTTTTTATTTTTACGATTACGCTGTTTCCGTATGTCCTGCTTTTTGTGAAAACTTTCCTGCATAACCAGAGCGGTTCGCTGCTGGAAAATGCGGTACTGCTGGGGGGAAGCCGGAAAAGGGCCTTCATCCGGATCATTCTGCCGCTTTTGATTCCTTCGATGCTGGCCGGCGGTACTCTGGTTTGCCTGGAAGTGTTAAACGATTATGGTGTAACCAGTTATCTGGGGCTCAACACCTTTACGACGGCTATTTTTGCCGCCTGGTTCGGGATGGGGGATGTGGATACGGCCATCAAGCTGGCAGCCGTTTTACTGGCCATTGTCATCGTTTTTCTTATCATTGCCAGGGGCATGCAGCACCGCAAAAAATATCGCATTGTTTCCAGCAAGGAGCGAAAGCTGACACCAAGGCACGTTAAGGGTTGGCAGGGCGCGGCAGTGATTTCCTATTGTGTTTTTGTGGTGTTTGTTGCGTTTGTCATACCGGTTGCCCAGATGATGGTGTGGGCGATAAAAAGCTGGGACACAGAAAGCTTTATGCAGATTCTCGGCACGATTGGCAATACCCTGTACGTAGGCGGGATTGCGACACTGCTGATCCTGTTTTTTGCTGTTGGCGCGGCCAATGCCAATCGCCTGTTTGCCGGAAAATACACGGCGTTTTCTGCGCAGGCCGCTACCGTGGGGTATGCGATACCTTCTGCCGTCCTGTCGATGGGGGTTGTGACGGCATTTGCTTTTCTTGATGGCGGTGTCCGCCGGCTTTTTCCTGCGCTGGCTGGATTACCGCTCAGCATGACGGTATGTATGCTGGTTTATGCGTACAGTGTCCGTTTTTATTCAATCGGTTATCAGGCGATTGACACCGGTTTTTCCAAAATCGGGCCAATCTATACCGAAGCATCCCGTACATTGGGACTCGGTGTGACAAGGACGTTTTTCAGGGTGGACATTCATATGATCCGTCAGGCGATTATCTCCGGTGCCGGACTGGTTTTTGTCGATATCATCAAGGAGTTGCCATTGACATTGACGTTGCGCCCTTTCAATTTTGATACGCTGGGCACGAAAGTGTACGAATACGCCAACAATGAGGCGATTCACGAAACAGCGTTTCCCTCACTGTGCATTATTGCGGTGAGCGCTGCTGTCATCATCCTGATGCAGCGGTGGGCAAAAAGCGGCAGTACCGCATTTTCAGGATGAGTAGTTTCATGTTTTTATGTATCAGAAATCTGCGTTTTCGCTATCAGTCACCCGGACCCATGGTGCTGGATGGTTTTTCCCTGGACGTCGATGAAGGCGAGATTGTTGGGGTGGCGGGAGAAAGCGGGAGTGGGAAAAGCACGCTGTTAAGGCTGATTGCCGGTCTTGAGAAGCCATTGTCCGGCGAGATAGTCATGGATGGGCAACTACTCGCCGGTGATACCGTTTTTGTTGAACCTGAACATCGGCAGGTGGGGCTTTTCTTTCAGGATTATGGATTGTTTCCGCACCTGACGGTCCGGAAAAATATCGAGTTTGGCCTGCATCGTCTGGATAAGGCGGCACGCCGTGTGCAGACGGAAAAGATGCTGGCGTTAATCAAGATGCCGGAACTTGCCGGCCGCTATCCGTATGAATTGAGCGGTGGCCAGCAGCAGCGCGTGGCGCTGGCGCGGGCACTGGCTCCCCGCCCCAAGGTATTGCTTCTGGATGAGCCATTCAGCAATCTGGATGCCGAACTGAAGGAAACCATCCGGCAGGAGGTCAGGGCGATTCTGGAATCAACGCAGACAACCTGCCTTCTTGTTTCGCATGACCGATCGGATCTGGAAGCGGTTTGCGGACGGATTATTGAGTCTCCCGCACCCTGACGGCCATTTTTTTTTGTTTAATTCCTCCTTTTTGATGAAATTAAATGCCCAGATGATTGACGGCAAAATCTAAATGATATAGATTCTCATTTAGATTTGGCTCTGCAAAGAGTTGAAGATAATGTGTTTGAAAATCCGTAATAAAAAACAATTGAAAATGGAGACTGATAATGAAAGGCAGTAAAAAACTGGGCAGGCTGATTGCAGCTTCTGCCGTGGCAGTTTCAGCCCTTGCGCTGAGCAGTTCTGCTTTTGCGGCAGATTTTGAAGAATTCCCGCTGGGTGATGCCAAAGTCGTTGGACCGCTGAAGGTTGCTGGCGTTTACTTCCAGCCGGTTGACATGGAGCCCGCTGGCCAGGCCGGTCTGCCTGCATCCAAATCCGATATGCACATCGAAGCCGATATCTCTGCAGCAAAAGACAATAATCTGGGTTTCGAGGAAGGTGATTTTGTTCCCTACCTGACCGTGAAATACCGCATCCAGAAGCAGGGCGGCAAGCTGATTGAGGGATCTTTTATGCCGATGAGCGCGAGCGATGGCCCGCACTACGGCAACAATGTCAAGCTTGATGGTCCGGGCAAATACAAAGTGACGTTCATTATTGATAATCCGGAAAAGCAGGGATATCTGCTGCACGTGGACAAGGCAACCGGGGTAACCGGCCGCTTCTGGAAAAAACCCATCGAAGTCAGCTGGGATTTCAACTACATTCCACGCGTCTGGTAATCGCGAAAGCACTTCATTTCCGGAAAATCCCCGGTAGTTTTAGTCCTGCACGTTGAAGTGATAGCAGCACCTCAGGAAAGCTGATGGCGGCAATCATCAGTTTTCCTGTTTTTGTTTCATGAAATCAGGACGCAGGGGAATTTTCGGGAAAAGAGGATGAACGAATATGTTGCAGTACCTGATTAACGTCACGTCTACCATTCTGCCGGCGTTGCTGCTGGCGGGGTTGTTGTCAGGTCTGATCAAAAAACAGAATGCCTGGCCGCTCAGGAGATACCTGGCTGGCGGTATTCTCTTCGGCAGTATCATCGCAATGATACTCGCTGTCCTGCGGCTGTCGACCGGTTTTGTTATCCGGGAGCTTTATAATGCGCCGCTTTTGTTGCTGATGATTGTGGCAGAGGCCGTGCTGCTGTTATGGCTGTTCGCCCTCAGGAAAAACATGGATTTCTATACGGGAAGGCGTGCCGCCATTCTCGTTTTTGTGCTGGGATTTGTCTGGTCTGCCTTTGCCTTGCCGGATATGGTGCTGTACCCGTTCGAGTTTGATGTGGGGATGGACTCCATTTACAACCAGGCGTTTTTGAACAAGGTTGCCGGTTACCTTATTGCACTCGTTGTGGCCTCTCTGGCCGCCTTGTCGCTTTTCCGCCTGAGTGTGCGATATGGTAAAAAACTGTTTGCGCGAATCTTTTTTCTTGCCACCGCCATTTCCGCACTGTGGCATACGCTGCTTTTCTTGCAGATCGCGGTGTTGCGGCGGTGGGTGCCCGATTTTTCCTGGCTTGTCGAGCTGGTCATGTACTCGCTTGCGTATCAGAATGCCTTCCTGTTTGCCCTGCTGGGGCTGGCTGTTTATGCCGCTGCCAGCAGTATACGAACGAGCAGAAGGTCTGTGATTGATGGTCCGAACCCCGCGCTTCAGCGCAAACAAAAAAATTGATGTCAAAAGACAGGTCCGCTGGGCGGTACTGCTGTTGTTGACGGTGCTTGCGGTATTTCTGATCCGGACCGTGGGTGTTGAACTCAACAATCAGGTTGTCGAATTGGCACCCCCTGTTGAGTTGGCGCCGGAAGCGGGAAAAATCGCCATCCCGGTTGAAACTGTCAATGACGGGCATTTGCACCGCTTTGGCTATACCGCCGAGGATGGCACGCAGATGCGTTATATCGTCATCAGGAAGGGGGAAGGATCATTTGGCGTCGGGCTGGACGCCTGCGATGTCTGCGGTCCGAGCGGGTACTACGAAAGGGATGGACAGATTGTCTGCATCCTGTGTGATGTTGTCATGAATATTTCCACGATTGGGTTTAAGGGCGGGTGCAATCCGGTGCCACTGGAATATGTCCTGGAAGACGGCAGGCTCGTCATCAAAACTGCTGATCTGGAAGCAGAAGCGCATCGTTTCAGGTAGGAGGGATAGCCATGTTTTTACGAATGCTCCGATGTGCATTGCTCAGACAGAAAAGAAAGCTTGTCATGATTGCCGTGACGATGGCGCTGGGCGTTTCGCTCTCAACAGCCATGCTCAATGTGATGATGGATGTCGAGGAAAAGGTGAATCAGGAGTTGAAGGTCTACGGCGCCAACCTGAATGTGGTGCCCCGGGGCGCATCGCTTCTTGGTGATCTTTACGGGATTGAGGATGGCGCCGGGATTGCGGACAAATATATTCTCGAAGAAGAACTGCCGAAGATGAAAACCGTCTTCTGGGCGTACAACATCGTGGACTTTGCGCCATATCTGGAAATGCCGGTTTCTATTGATGGAACCGATGCAAAAATCAGCCTGGTCGGGACCTGGTTTGACAAACATCTGGACCTGCCGACGGGATATGCCATCAATACCGGTATCAGCAAGCTGAAAAGCTGGTGGGAGGTATCAGGAAGCTGGGTCAGGGATTCTGATAAATCGGGCGCCATGGTCGGCAGCCTGCTGGCGGCAAAATTCAGGCTCAGCCAGGGAGACCGCCTCACGCTCAGGACGCCCGATGGAAAAACGGCAGAGCTGGTTATTCGTGCAACCCTTCACAGCGGTGGCCCGGAAGATGAGCAGATATTTGTGCCGCTCCAGATGGTTCAGGCCTTATCCAATCGGGAGGGGCTGGTTCAGCGAGTGGATGTGAGTGCACTCACAACACCGGAAAATGAACTGGCACGGCGCGCAGCAACCGATCCGGCCAGTCTGACACGCAAGGAATGGGATGCATGGTACTGCACCGCTTATATCAGTTCAATTGCCTACCAGATTGAAGAAGTCCTGACCAATGTGCGGGCCAAGCCGGTACTGCAGGTGTCCGAATCCGAGGGCGGCATCCTGAACAAGATCAAGCTGCTGATGCTGCTTCTGACAGGGATGAGCATGCTGTGCGCTGCCCTGGGGATTTCCAATCTGGTTACCATGAATGTGATGGAGCGCAACAAGGAAATCGGCATGATGAAAGCCGTTGGCGCGACGGATATGGACGTCATCCTGCTGATTATGGGTGAAATCCTTCTTACGGCCATTATCGGTGGATGCGCAGGATATTTTGCCGGTCTGGGGTTTGCGCAGATGGTCGGTTATACGGTGTTCGGCGCCAGCGTGGATGTGCAGCCGATCGTTATCCCTATTGTCGCCATGCTTTCTGTTCTCGTCACCATCCTTGGCAGCCTGCCTGCTCTGCGGATGCTGTTGTCCCTGCAGCCAGCAGAAGTGCTTTATGACCGGTAGGGAGAAGGCATCATGAATAGAAAATCAGCACTGTATTTCCGGATGCTTTTTCGTGCGCTTTCACGACGTCTTTCCCGGATGTTTATTGCCGTACTGGCTATTGCCATCGGGGCAACGGTGCTTTTTGGCATGCTGACCATCTACTATGATATTCCCCGGCAACTGGGGCGTGAGATGCGCTCTTATGGCGCTAACATGATTCTGGTGCCGTCTGCTCAAACCGGCAATATGGATCTGGAGGATGTAAAAAATGCGGTAGCGGTACTGCCGGAAAGCAAGGTAATCGGCGCTACGCCCTACCGCTACGAAGCCATGCGCATCAATCGTCAGCCCATTACTGCTGTGGGAACCGATTTTGCCCAGGCACAGAAGACCCGCCCCTACTGGCAGATAGAGGGGGAGTGGCCAAAAGCCGAAGATGAGATCCTGATCGGCACGGATATTGCCCAGTATACGCAACTGCGTCCCGGTGCCGAAGTGAGGATGAGCGGGCAGACAAAAGAACACAAGCGTTTCGGGGCGAAGATGAAGATTGCCGGTATCGTCAGGACCGGCGGTCCGGAAGACGGCTATGTCTTTATGGATCTGGCGGTACTGGAAATGCTCATGGAGACGCCTGATGAGGTGGAGGTCTTTGAGTTGAGTATTGCGGCACCGGCAGAAGAACTGTTCTCCTTTGAAGAGCAGATCCGGCAGGCGGTGCCGGAAGTCACGCCTCGCCTGGTCAAGCGGATTACCCAGTCCGAGACGATTGTCCTTTCAAAGCTGCAGACGCTGGTTTATCTCGTGACCATCGTCATGCTTTTTCTGACACTGATCTGCGTGGCGACCACCATGATGTCGATGGTAATGGAGCGGCGCAAGGAAATCGGCCTGAAAAAAGCCATCGGCGCGGAAAACCGCAGCATCGTGATTGAATTTCTGGGAGAAGGGGTTGTGCTCGGGCTGGCTGGCGGCATCATCGGGTCAACGTTCGGCTGGTTTTTTGCCCAGCAGGTCAGCATGAGCGTTTTCGGGCGCAGCATTTCCTTTGATCCGCTTCTGGTACTGGTAACCATCGTGATATCACTTGTTGTGACAATCGTTGCCTGTATCCTGCCCATCAGAAGGGCTATCAGCATTGAACCCGCCATTGTGCTGCGGGGGGAATAAGAGGGTGTAATGAATATACTGGAACTCGACGACGTATCAATGATTTATGGCAGCGTGAAAGCGTTGCAGGACGTCAGCCTGCATGTGGCGCCCGGCGAATGGATTGCCATCATGGGACCTTCCGGCTCCGGCAAGACGACCATGATGAATCTCATCGGTTGCATGAACAAGCCATCCAATGGTTCTGTGATCCTGGACGGAGAGGATCTTTCCCGTATCAGTGCACGGGAGCTGACCGCCATCCGGCGAGACAAGATCGGCCTTATTTTCCAGCAGTTTCACCTCGTTTCCTACCTGACGGCACTTGAAAACGTGATGATGGCCCAGTATTACCACAGCATGGTGGATGAGGCGGAAGCCATGGAAGCGCTTTCCCGTGTCGGATTGGGTGAAAGGGCGCGGCACCTGCCCAGCCAGCTTTCCGGCGGTGAGCAGCAGCGTGTCTGTATTGCCCGGGCGCTGATCAACCATCCCAGGTTGATTTTAGCGGATGAGCCTACCGGCAATCTTGATGGAGACAATGAAAACATCGTGCTGGAGATTTTCCGGCAGCTTCACAAAGACGGCAGCACCATCATCATGGTGACCCATTCACCGGAAGTGGCGGCACATGCCCAGCGGACGATCGTGCTGGAACACGGCCGGGTGGTAAACATGACAGAAAACCAGGCCGTTTTGTAACGTTATCGCAAGGAGAAAGCTCATCATGACAAACCGCGTTATCACGAGCCTGGCTTTTATTGCGCTGGGCCTTTTGACTGCCATCCTGCCCCATACACTTTTTCATGTCTGCACAGGAACCATTGAAACCGTATCGGGTATGCAAATCCCGATGAAATGTTTCTGGACTGCACGGGTGGCAACAGGGCTGGGCGTGCTTTTCTGCCTGTCCGGCATACTGCTTTATTTCAGCAAAACGGTCCTGGTCAGGCTGGGCATCAGCCTGATGATTTTCATGAACGGCATCCTGCTGGCAGCGGTTCCCACTATTCTGATTGGCGTATGCCATGCAGAAACCATGCCATGCCGCATGGGAACATTGCCCGGCCTGCTGGTACTGGCTGTGCTGATCATCATTTTCAGCCTGGCCAATCTGCTTTATCTGTTCAGGCAATCGAAAAATGGTATCCAGCCATGAACTCACGCCCGCTGACCACCTTGCGCATTTCCTGGGAAAACCTGGCGCAGCGCCCTTTTCGTACCGCCGGGCTGATATTGATTGTGCTGGTTTTTTCCTTTCTTCTTTTTGGCGGTTCCATCCTGATTGAAAGTATTCGCACAGGTATTAATAGCATGTCCCAGCGGCTGGGAGCCGATTTGATGGTGGTGCCGCATGGCTACGAAAAGCAGTTGCAAAGTGCGCTGTTACGGGGTGAGCCGAGTTCTTTTTATCTGGAACAGTCACTGGAGCAGAAGATCAAAGCCATGGATGGGGTCGACAAGGTGTCTTCCCAGATTTTTATTGCGTCGCTTCAGGCCGCATGCTGCACATTGCCCGTTCAGTTGATTGGCTTCGATCCCGAAACAGATTTTATTGTTACCCCCTGGATAAAAAACAGCCTGTCCCGTGAGCTCACCGATGATGAAATCATCGTCGGCAGCAAGATAGAAGGCGAGCCGGGCGGTCATATCACCTTTTTTGGCAAACGCTATCGTATAGCGGCGCGGCTTGACCGTACCGGCATGGGATTTGACACTTCGGTTTTCCTGAAACTCGATACCGCCAGAAACATGATCAGAAAACTCGAGATTGCCCCGCTTTTTGATGTGAAGGATCTGGACCAGGTTGTCTCATCTGTCATGGTTAAGGCGAAAGCCGGCCAGGATACCCGTGCACTTGCCAACACCATCCTGCAGCGCCATGCCATGGCGTTCAATCTTGATATGGTGATGTCCCGGACCATGATGAGCGACATTGCCTCACGCCTGCAGTCTTTTTCCCTGGTCATGTATGCGCTGGGCGGGTTGCTCTGGCTGTTGGCAACCGGTGTTCTCATGCTGGTTTTTTCCATTGTCGTAAACGAACGAAGGCGCGAATTCAGCCTGCTGCGTGTGCTGGGCGCCAGCAGGAAAAAACTTTCCGGTATTCTCATGACAGAAGCATTCCTGATCAGCCTGGCAGGATCAATCGGCGGCCTTTTTTTATCGGCACTCATTGTTTTTTCCTTCCGCACACTGATCAGTAATATGATCGGCCTGCCTTTTCTTTTGCCGGCGTTCCCGAAAATCGGGCTGGTTTTTCTGCTGAGCCTGCTGGTGTCTGCTGGTATCGGGCCGCTGGCCTGCCTTTATTCAGCCTGGCGTCTGGGAAAAGGTGATATCTATACTGCATTGCGGGGAGAGTAATGATGCTGGAACTGATGGGTGTCGGGAAAAACTATCTGCGTGGCGGTGTTCCCTTTGCTGCGGTGGACGATGTCAGCCTGAAGATGGAAAAAGGAGATTTTCTCAGTGTTGTGGGCCGTTCCGGCAGCGGGAAGAGCACCCTGTTGAACATGATTGCCGGTCTCTTAAAGCCGGAGCGGGGAGAAATCCGTTTTGCGGAGCAGGACATTGCCCAACTGGATGACCGGGCCATGTCTGCGCTTCGCAATGCGCGCATTGGCTACATCCCGCAGGGGGCCAGCCTGCTGCCTAATTTCACCGTGACAGACAATATCCGCCTGCCCTGGTATCTTTCCGGCAAGCGCGAAACGGATGCAAGTGGCCGGGCGCAGTATCTGCTGGGTGAGGTGGGCCTTTCCCATCTGGCCGATGCCTATCCGGCCCAGCTTTCCGGTGGTGAGATGCGCCGTGTGGCCATTGCACGGGCGCTGATCAATACGCCCGATCTGCTTGTCGCTGATGAGCCAACCAGTGACCTTGATGCCGTTTCCATACAGGATGTCATGGATCTGCTGGCCAGGATTCATCAGCGGGGAACGGCCCTCCTTCTGGTTACCCACGAACTCGATACCGTTGCTTACAGTGAGCGGGTGGCGCTGATGCGGTCTGGTCGCGTGCTTGAGCTGGAAAAAAGCGAAGCGACAAAAACATCACTGATCACCCGGCTGGCAGAATAAGGCGGCAGACAATGTGATAGCATATTTCAGCATGCAGTTCCTTGCTGCTTTTTTTCTCATGCTGATATGCCCAGGATAAGCCGTCTCCAGATTATTGAGTCGCCCGCCGCGCTGGCTGACCGGCCTGCTGCGCTTGATGCCGATCTTGAATGGGTAAAAAAACGCGGCGTTGATGTTGAGCGATTGCCTCAGGATGCCTCGTCACCCGCGCCCATTTCCCTTTCCGGCCCACTGCCACTGGTTTTTGTTGATGGCAATATGGCCCTGTCCGGCCGTTATCCCACCCGAGAGGAGATGGGGATATGGATGATGTTCGGCTTTGTCTCCCCGAATGACAGTAATGGCGGGCCGCGTCTCTGCACGCTTTAACGGTTTCAATCCTGTGGCTTTTTGACGGAGGCCTGGCAACCTGTTTTTTTGGGAAAAGATGATAGCCGGGGCCGCTGAATGCAATAATGATAAATGTCGAACCCAAGAGAATGAGCAGACGGTTCTTGTAAACGACCTGGCTTAGCTGTTTAGTCCCGGCCTTTGATGGCACAATCATGTCATCTGAATGGAAGGAAATATTCTGGGACAGATTTTACACAGCAGCGCCACAACAACAGAGGCAGTGCGTCGAGCAATACAAAATAGTCAAGAGAGCGTGAGGGCGTTAGCAAAGCGCTATGGCATCAACCCCAAGACAGTGGCGAAATGGCACAGGCGGGAAACCGTCAAGGATTTGCCCACTGGCCCGAAAAATCCTTCTTCAACTGTATTGTCCGTAGAAGAGGAAGCCATTATTGTGGCTTTCCGGCGGCATACCCTATCTGTTTGTGGCAATAGACCGAACCAGCAAGTTTGCCTATGTGGAATTGCACCAGCGAGCAGGAAAAATGCAGGCGGCACAGTTTTTACGCAACCTGCAGGAGGCTTTGCCTTATGCCATTCATACTGTCCTGACGGATAACGGGATTCAATTCACCAACAGAGAAAAGGATCGGTTTGCCTTTGAGCATATTTTTGAGCGTGTTTGCAGGGAAAACGGCATTGAGCACCGACTGACCAAGGTAAAGCATCCATGGACCAACGGCCAGGTTGAACGAATGAACCGCACGATCAGGGAAGCGACTGTCAATCGATATCATTATGACGATCACAAGCAGTTTGAAAACTATCTCCAGAATTTCATGAATGCCTATAATTTCGCCCGCCGATTGAAGTCTTTAAAAGGGCTTACGCCTTATGAATTTATTTGCAAAATCTGGACAACTCAGCCACATCGTTTTACTCTAAACCCTATCCATCAAATGCCGGGACTAAACAGCTAGTTGAGCTTCGATTGCCTGAAGGGGAAATACTTGTTTTTGGTGTCCCCCATCAGATTCCGCAGTTCCCGTATGCTGATATCCGTCTCTTCATGGATTTTCAGCAGCAAAGAGGCACTGATTCGTGCCTTGGCATTCCTGATCTTGCTGATCACGCTGGGGTTGATCTCCAGGATACGGGCAAGTTCCGCATCGGTTTTCAGGTTCTGGCGCAAAAGCAGTGTATCCAGAAGACGATTGGGGTCATATCCTTTCCTGGGCGCGCCAAGCCTGGTGTTCTCCCGCTTCATAATATTTCCTCCGAGCAATATTTTCACTCACAGTATACACAAAAATATTTCCTAGTGGAAATATTTTTTGTTGTCGATACATGCAGTATACCCGGCGTCTGTCGTGGTTTTCAAAAACCCATATTGATAATGATGGTATCGGTGTAGGTGCCGGCAGGGGGTGTCGTCCCGGGCAGGATTTTTGCAGTGTAGACAAATCCCTGGCTGGTGGTGCCTGTTCCGCTTCCCGGATTGACATCGGCTGCTGCGGATGAACGGGTTTGTCCGCTTCCTGATCCCCATCGGGTGTTGCCCGATGAGCCCTGATAGATTTCGTAACTCAGGTATTGGGAACCATTCGCTAGCCGCCGCTGGCCGCTTAGGGCATTGTTGCCGTCGCTCAGCCCAATGGTATAAACCGTTCCTTTTGTGCATTGGGCATTAATTGTCTGCGTGACGGACGAAAATGCATTTACCAGAGGTGCCGAGCCAAAATTGATATCCGGCGCTGAAATCACACAGTCGTTAGTGACGTCAAGAGAAAGGTTGATTGTGGCGGTTGTTGTACCCTGGCTGTAACCGCCAATACAGAGATTCAAAAGGTTGATCGACTGACAGACAGACCAGTTCCATTGTATGGTGATGGTGCCTGTATAGGTTCCTTTGCTCAGATTGAGTGTGCCTGTGGTGGTTCTGAAATACATTGGCAGTGGCGCATTATTGCTGCCAATCAGTCCAAGCAGGTTAAGCAGGGATGAATTGAAATAATTAATGGATGTGCCGGGGGTGATCTGGAAGGTATAGCCTGAGTCGACAAAAATCTGGTAAGGAATGGCATCGCCATTGGCATTAACCAGGGTGGAATTGTTTGTTGTTGAGATAAGCGCTCTGATATATCCATCCGTTCCCAAAGCGGTAAGAAGCGATCCCCCGCATATAAGCCCGGCATTTGTGACAGATGTTTTTTGCTGGCTGTTGCTAATGGTAATGGATGTAACCTGGCCATAGAAAGCGGACGAACTGGCGGTAGACGCCTGACAGGCGGCGGCGTGGAGGGCGCCGGGAAGAAAAAGAAACACGATAACCAGAATCCATCGGCCAAAAATCGTATGCAAAAGGGAAAACCTGGCAAGCGGCGCCTGGCTGTTAATCGAAACGCGAAGGGAATGCTTGGGTCGGTTCATGTCATTATTCGGGAAAACAGGTTAATGGTCCGATCAGATGAGCCTGCCTGTTTTGCGCTTGATCAGAAAAAAACACTTCTGTCTGGCAGGACTTTCCATTGGGAAGGCGGATATTCAGTCGGCTGTCTTTTGGGATATCCTCAAAATAGGCCAGCCCATCCATGCCGACATACGACATTTCACCCGATAATAGGAACGCCTGGGAACCCACGGGCAGGTGCTGTCCAAAAGGGTCCACCAGCCGTATCATGGCCGGGGTCGTCTGTCGCATGGGAAATCGCAGGACATGACCGCCTCCGGATCTGACCGCTATCCGCTGTTCAATTTCATCCACTTTCATGTTGAGCGGCAGGTCAAGCGGGTCAATCTGGTATTTTGCGTTGTAATAAGCCGGAACAGTAGGAATCATCAGGTGCCCGTCTGTGTCAGTTTTTCCCACCAGGCTGTTTTCAAAAAGAACTGGCACATCAGCGACACCATCAGTGGAAACAAGGACAAAGGCATCGTAAATCTGGTTGCTGGGGAAAAAATTACCATTCATGAATACCAGTGAGCCACTTGCATTTGCCCAGTAGTTTTCAGCGTTTTTGGGACCGTAAATACCGCCGCTTAACTGGATGACATCCGTGCGCCAGGTCAGGTCGGCCTGGACGATCCGGTTATCTTCCTGTGAGTTGATATGCCGGTAACCCAGATTCCACCCAAAACCGCCATTACTCGGAACGGTACGGGTGTAATCAATGCGCTGGGAATACGTCTTGCTTTCATCGCGCTCAAGCGACATGGAAAGGTTTTCCCTGCCGGTTTTGCCGAGCGGGATGATCCACTGGATAAAACCCGCCCAGTCATTGCTCTGGTTGGATTTGCTGGCAGACAGATAAAAAATGCCAAGATTGCGGGGAGAATAACTCCATGTCACATTGCAGGTTCTGAACGTGTCTCCATCGTGGTTTTTGAATGCAAAATGCCCCATGCTCAGATTGCCGAATTTCCCCAGGGAGATGCCTGCTGTCAGTTGAAATGTTTCACGTTGTGATGGCTCATACAGGTCAAGATTTGCCAGATCTCGGTAACCCCGGTCATATCTGGCATACTGTGCCGCCAGATTGAAGTGCCTGGAATTGTATTGATAGCCAAGGGTTGACTGCCCTCCCCTTTTTTTTTTCCATGCTGCTGCGGCTGTAGGAAAGGCTGGTGACTCCAAAAGTGCCCATGCGGAAAGTGGTACCCACTCCGCCCATCTTCAGTTCACGCGTCCCTTCAGCATGAGATTCGAGCGTGATGCTGTCTGTAAGGCCGTACCGAAAACTGCCGCTTGCGGCAAAATCAGCATAGCTGAAGCTTTCTATGCCATATTGTCTTCGAAGGGCGCCGGCATTGACGGCATAATCTGTCAGTCCCTTTCTTAAAAGCTCATTGGTGACATAAAAAGGAACCGTTGTGGAAACCTGTCTTCCCAGCGCATCTGTGGTGACGACAACGGCTTCTCCTGCGCCATTGATAAAAGGTGTATTGATGATAGTAAAAGGCCCGGGATCGATGTGCTCGCTCTGGACGCGGCTTCCCTGGATATACAGGTCGATTGCAGTCGGCACGGATGTACTGCCCGAAAACTGTGGCAACGGATAGGTAATCACGTCAGGGCGCACGCTGAAATTGCGGGATATCTGGAAACCGCCAATGCGGACCGGACTGTTCCAGGAAAGGGTGCGCGTCACCACGTCACCTGCCTCAAAGGTCAGTATCCTGTCTTCATTTGAGTTTTGCCATCGTGTGTCGTAGCGGATATAACCCTCTTGGTCATGGTTTCTTCCCCTGAATGCGCGCCGATAAATGCCCGAGTGGCTTAGTGTGCCCATGCGGCCAAACAGGCGCCCCTCTGTCCAGAGATTGGAATAACTATCTGCATGGCGGGTCTTGTTGGCATAAAAATCATAATTCAGCATCAGTCCAGTGCTGATTTTTGCCGGATGCCGTTGCGATTCGTATGGATTGTTGATCAACTGCGCTGAAAAATGATCAGGCGGGATTGTGATCAATAGTTGCTGCTGGTGGCTTTCATATTCAACGGTGACATTTTTGGGGATATTGATGGCTATGGCTGCCTGGGCATGTGGATCAGCGCCCCAGGGAGACAGGGGGATACCCGCAGCTTTCAGATCCTGTATCGGAACAATGAAATTACCGTTTTTTAGTGTTATGGGGGCAAGGTGGCCCGTTCTTTTCCCATTGATCACCAGCTCCAGATAGAGCTGCATGTCCGAAAGCGCTCGTTTTGTTTCCGTATGCTTTCCTGTTTCAGTGGCAACAGCCTTTTCTGTGAAAGTAAAAAAACACAGGCAAACCAGGAGAAAAAAAACCTGGATTTTTTTTGGATTTGTCGGGTTGATATGCCAGGCATGGATCATCATCAGAACAAGTGAGTGGTGTATCGGTATTCACCAAATTCCTGATGAAAAAAGGCTATTCCGCATGGTGAATGACAATAAGCTGCTGGTTATTCAAAATGGCAGTCAATTGCCTGTTTCGCGAGGTTGGGGTAGCGCTTGTTATCGGCCATTGCATATAGCAGCCAGGAAGCACATAACCTGTAAATGCGTGTTCGTTTTTCGGGGGTGAGGCAGCAGAGGTAAAGCCGATGTTACGCAGATGAACGTGTGTTTTACCGGTATTGCGAACTTCCAGAAAAGTGCTTTGCCCGTTTTTGACGATTCGCCAGCCAAGGCTGGAAAAGGAGATAGCCTCTGTCAGAGAAGGGGTTTCATCCACTTTCTGGCGGGGATAAGACAACCCCTGGCCGTAAACAAAAATCGGAATGGAATACCGCATCCGGAACTGGACACCGCTGGATGTGTTTTCCGGGGTTGCACCTGTTTTTATCGGAAGTTCATCAACAATGACACGATAGTTTTTTTCTGTGCCTGGCTCTGCCGGAGTCAGGCTGATGAGGCGTATCAGCTGGCGTTTTCCCGGCTCTACCTGCATAAGCGGAGGGCTGGCAATGAGGGCTTCCTGTTCTGCAAGCACATCCTTGCCGTCTGTTTGTGACCATGAAAAGATGCGTGCCTGATATACCTGGGGGATGGTTCCCCGGTTTTCCAGCCAGAGTGCGGCAGCCTTTTCACCAGCAGGGATCGGCAGCGACGTCGGCCATATCAGCAAAGCGGCCTGTGCGCTCAGATGGTCGAATAAAAAAAAAGCAGCCAGAACCAGAAAAAACCATTGTCTTGCCGGTTTTTTCAACCGTTTTTTAAAACAGCCCATTCGAATATGCCCCCTCGTTTTCAGAAAAAGTCACCATGTCAGGGTGACGGCTACCATATCGGTATACGTTCCTGCTGGTGCATTCCCCGGCAGGACGATCCGTCCATAAACCGGCAGGGTAATATTGTTTCCAGTACCCGTTATCGTAAAATTCATGCCCTGATTGACAAGAATGGGGTTCTGGAAGGCGGCATCTGAATAGAGAGAGTAAGGCAGAGTTACCCCGCTGCTTAACTGTACGCGGCGGCCACTGCCGTAGTGTTGTCCTCCATCAAGACTCATGCTGATTGTCATATTGGGGGTGCAGTTCAAGGTGTAGGAGGTATTGGAAACAAGGGATGTCGTATAGGTTGCACTGGACAGGGACGGATGGGATCCAAAATCGATTTGCCCAAACGGGACCGTACCCCCTGACGGCGAAACAAGGCAGCCATTTTGTATCGTGGCCTGAACACCAAATGGGCAGCCGGATGGGGATGAACTCAAGGTGCAGTTTCCCGCTGCCCAGTGGATAGCAGGCAGCAGGAGGAGAAAAGTACAGGAAAGTGCCCTGAAAAAACGCATTTTCAGGGCTAGTAAGTCAGCTGGACGGTCAATTCATCAGTGTATGTACCCGAGGGAGGAATGGGTGAATTACCATATGCCCGGCCGTATATATTGATGTTTTCAACCGTTCCATTGTTTGCACTGGTAAAAAAAGTGGTGTTATTGACAACGCTGATTGAACGGGCGGTATCGGAATAAATATCATACGGCACATAGTTGGAGCCATTAGCCATCGCGTGCGCGTGAGACCCGCCCTGGGTGTCGTTTATGCCACTGATGATGCTTACCGTCGGTGCTGTTGCGGAACGGCATTGAACAGTAATCGGAGAGGACGCCTGGCCTTCTACCTGGGCATCAGCCTGGGTAAATCCTGTCGGGTGCGAGCCGAAGTCAAGTGTTCCCCATGTGCCCCCAGCGGTAGGTGTTGCGCCATTAACCAGGCAGGAGTCCGTTAGCGTGATGGTCACACTGATGATTCCATTTACGGTCGCAGCATGTGCCAGCGTAAAAGCAGACAGGCCAAACAGAATCAGGAAAATATTTTTGCAATGCCTGCAAAAACGAACGTGAAAAGATGCGTTTCTCATGGTGTTCTCCTTGCTAGGATTTATCCTCATTACAGCACTGGCAATCCGTACCGCTTTTAATCCATGACAAAGCCCCATGGCCTAAATACTTGATGTATCTGCAAAGCTGATGAGATAGCAATGTGCGAGCCCGTGTTACTGAAAATTCGCAGGGAAAAGGGTATACAGTTTGCGGCGCAGGATGACATCGCGCAGGCATTTTGGGTATCCGGTTACATTCGACGGTATAATCATCCGATGGCTTGCGGTAAAGCAGAGCCATTCCCACCCCTAGCCATATGGCGGCAGGCAGTAATCAGTCAGGAGGAAATGCCATGTCAGAAAATACGCTTAAAATCACGATACTGGTCGATAACGAAGCACAGGAAGGGCTGGCTAAAGAACATGGCTTTGCCGCCTGGATTGAGGCAGGAGACAGGCGCATTCTTTTTGATACCGGCCATGAAGGTGCCTTGCAGAAAAATGTGGCCACACTCGGCATTGACTTGAGCAAGGCGGATACCCTTGTCATCAGCCATGGACACAAAGACCATACCGGTACGCTTGACCGCTTTCTGGCGATCAATGACCGTGCCGTGCTGTACTTTGCCAATGCCATTGATGCAAAACGCTTTTGGTATACCCCTGATCCGAATGAATACGGCATGCCTGAAGCATGCAAAAAAGCCTTTGATGCATTGCCGGCAAGCCGTGTCCACTCACTGACAACACCTCACTACCTTGCCCCTGGCATTGGCATTACAGGCCCGGTAGTGAGACTGGCATCCTTTGAAAATACAGGGGGCACTTTTTATTTTGACCCGGATCGGGGGGATGTTGACGCGATTGATGACGACCAGTCCATGTGGTTTGAAACTGATGAGGGTCTGGTTGTCCTGGTTGGATGCTGCCATTCCGGGCTGTCCAACACGATAGATTACATCCGCAAGGTTTCCGGTATCGAGAAGGTATGTGGTGTCCTGGGTGGCATGCACTTGCTGCAGGCCAATGAAGAGCGTCTGGAAAAAACCTTCAATGTCATGCGGGACTGGAATGCCAGATTCCTCATCCCCTGCCACTGTACCGGCATGGAATCTGCAAAAAAAATGGAAAAAGCCATCGGCAGCGATGTGGTCAGCCACGGTCACGCAGGCTATGTCCTTGAAGCCGGGAGGCTTGCCCGATAAAATGCCGCGCAGCAATTTCACGAGCGAATCATGGTCAGCATCATCTTGAATTTCCGGATCGCTTTCAGCGCATGCGGCTCATTGGCAGGCATGATGATGAAATCTCCTTGTTTGAGCTGATAAGGGGTGCCTGAAATCGTGATTTCCACTTCACCATCCAGTACCTGGACCATGGCGTCAAATGGCGCGGTGTGTTCCGAAAGCCCTTGCCCTTCATCAAAGGCAAAAAGCGTCACGGTGCCGGTATTCTTTTTCAGGATGGTCTTGCTGACGACAGCGCCATCCTGGTATTCAAGCATGGTGTTCAGAGAATGGGTTTCTGCACGCATTTTTCCTCCGGTAAGATCAATTTGCCAGTTAATATCATAAGATGTTTTATGATTGCTGAATTGCTTTTAATCGCAGATTGGATATCACTGTCAGACGATTGGTTCAATCATGAAGCCTCATCTGCCATGGCATGAGGGCAGACGTTCTATAATATAACCTGAAAACCGGTTTGATACGAATGGAGGCCTGAGAAATGAAAAAAATGCTTTCCCTTATCGTCGTAGCGGTATTGACGGCCGCCCCATGCCTTGCACAGGCACAGTCGAAAACAGGAAAAACGACAAAAAAGCCATTGACGGCAGAAGAGAGAAAGGTGAGGGCAAACGCACCTGAGGGCGCAACAGCCTATTGTGGCGATCGCTCATACAGCTTCAGTCAATCCAAAAAACCCTGTGAAGGGCACGAGGGAGTGGTTTACTGGTTGACGGACTGACATCTCTTGCATCCATTGACGCTATTGGCCTGCCAGAAATTCGTCAACCCAGGCAGGCACTACCGTACCGGCTCTTCCGTAGCGCCCGCCATGAAAAAGCCAGGCGCCAAGAGAGCGCTCCAGATTCAGTTCCAGGGTTTTGGCCCCGGCCTGCCGGGCCATGTTTACAAATCCGGCAGCCGGGTAAACATGGCCGGATGTGCCAACGGAAACAAAGAGGCGGCATGCCGAAAAAGCCCGGCTGATTTCATCCATGTGAAGCGGTGTCTCCTCAAACCATACGATATGCGGGCGTAATCGGCCCGTTGTGCCACAGGCCGGACAGGCGTCCTGCCTGCTCATATCGTTTTCCCATTGCATGACCATATTGCAGGTATTGCAGTGCGCTTTGCACAGCTCACCGTGCATATGCAGCAGGTTTTTTGTGCCGACACGCTCGTGGAGGTTGTCAATATTCTGTGTGATAACCAGTACCGGCTCGCGGCTTTCTTCTTCCAGCCTGGCCAGCGCCTCGTGTGCCGGGTTGGGGGCGATTTCCGGGCTTAACAGTTTTTTGCGAAGCCGGTTGTAAAAGTCCAGCACCTTATCAGGATCTCTGGCAAATCCCCCCGGGGTACCCACATCCTCGATCCGCTCGTTTTCCCATAGCCCCCCGGCATCACGGAAGGTGGAAATGCCGCTTTCCTGGCTGATGCCCGCACCGGTAAGTATGATGATCATAAGGCCGCTCCTGGTGCAATCAAACTGAGTGCCGGATCAGGCGGCGCCTGGTTTCCGGCACGGTTCGTTCCGGATTGCCGCCCGGGTAGATGTTTGAAATTAGCATTCTTGAATACCGGATGTCAAACGGGATAACCCCGTCAGGCAGAATTTTTAAAGAGGCGTATAATTTCCTCATTATTGAGCTTTACCCATGAAACATGAACAGCATTAAAGTCCTGTTTTCGACATTATCGATCGCGGCACTCATTCCTGTAATGGAAGAGTCCGCGCAGCCTCAAAGCCTTGCCTTGCAGGAGTACTTTGAGGCATACACTCATCCCGCGTATCCGCCGGTGATGCCCTTTCAGCACGGCTATGGCCGGCGTATTGAAGTGCTCGCTTCCAGAAGAAAAGGCCGCAGTGAAATGTCGGCCCCATTTCCTGCGAGATAGCTTTTCTCTTACCTGGGAAATCAGACAGCGGTCAGACAATGTAACGTATCCTGAAGTGCGATGATTCGGGGCGTAAACGATCGCGCGGTCATGCCCTAACTTTTTTCATTATCAGGAAAATGAACCATGAAAAGGTTGCTACTCATTATCAGTGCCGCCATCCTTTTTTCCGGGTGTGAGGCTTTTGTGCATCCTTATGATCAGGACTGGTACGAAAACCCGTGCAAATGGTACGAGGGCAGAGAGTCCGGATGGTACTGCAAAAGGCCTCCGGCAGATACGGACAACAAGCCGGATAAGGTTATTTAACCCTGATTTTTATTCCCAGTTTGTTGAAGAGGTCATGCGAGTTTGTCTTTTCAATAAACTGATCTTTTGACAACCCCGTTTCCAGTGTGAAGTCATCTTCATAAAAACCTGCGTCTCCCCAATCGCCCAGAAATGTCAGAACCGCATCAGAGACACAGGCATAAAGGTTCTGGTCCAGCAATTCCCGCATCTCATTTGACGGTACCGGATTTTCCAGGTCAGATTCGAAATGTATTCTGAGTTTATTCATGGCTTCCTGTCAGGGATGTTGGCTTCATTGCGAGCTTTGTACAGTATATACCGGCAAGGTTCAATCCCAACGTGTGAAAGGCCAGCGTGTACCGGGAAACAGGTGAGTCAGTGCGCATTGGGCTTCACGGTTTTTTTGCGATCATCCCGATTACGGATGAGAGTCCCTGGTGGGCCGGTCCTGCGTTCAGTGTGATGTCAGAGTCGACCAGTTCCAGGATATCAAGCGCAGCAAAAGCATCACGCAGCATCGCTTCGGTATAGAGCTGCTTTGCATCGGACGGGCCGCCGGTACCGTAGAGATGCTGCCTTTCGCTGTAACCCGTCAAAAGCAGTATGCCGCCAGGCTTCAAGGCATTGATGGAGCGCTTAAAAAGGCGGTTTCGCATATCCGGTGGCGCGCAGTTCAAAAAGACAAGGGTAACGGCATCATAAGCAGCCACTTGCCAGTCCCAGGTATCAAAAGAAGCAATGACATAGTTCACCTGTACGCCTTTTTTTTCAGCAAGCCGGTGTGCCTTTTGCACCGCAACGGGCGAAAGGTCGAACGCATCGGGTACAAGGCCTTTTTCGGCGCACCAGACGCTGTTTCTTCCCTCGCCGTCAGCCGGCAGCAGAATACGCATGCCCGGCTTTAGCCACTGTGCCTTTGAGGCGAGCCAGGCGTTGGGGCCGGTGCCAAAGAAATAAACGTCCTCGCCATAATGCGTATCCCATATCTCCTGATCCTGACACTCTGATCCTGTCATGCGTTTTTTATCTCCATTTCACTATGCGGGCAAGAAGAAGCATCCTGAATTGTAGCAGTTTCAAAGAAAACGCCACGATCAGAGGTTCAGGACAATAAGTCGGCGCTTTGTCAGGCAGGACAAAGTTTCCCGCATGTTATTTTAATTTTTACGTATTAATACGTAGCAAAGGGAAGCATGCAATTCGAGAGGGGATACCAGATTCAAATACTGAAAAAACTGGCAGAAACAGCTCCAACCCATGCTGCCGCCATGGACTGGCTTGAGGAAACATACAGAGCCGATTCGGACAAATATCCATGCTTGTCGCCTCAATTATTTCCGCTTGTCTTGGAGCGGCCTTTCTTCCCCAATATTTTCCCTTTGGACGGACATTCGATTACATCCAAATCAGAAAGCGTTTTACCGAATTGGGTCCTGTCACAAAACAAAAAATCCTCAAAGGGCCTGGCGAGGTAAAACAATAATGAAGCCAGTCCAAAAACTCGGTGAGAAATACATCAGCAGAAAGGGGCTATTAGAGCGCGACTGGAGCGTTACCCTCGTTTCGAAATACCTTCTTCGGCCCAATATGCTTGACCGGGATCGTTCAGAGGGAAAAAATCAGCGACCGTCCTGTCTCTATTCGCTCGAGCGTGTAAAACGCATGGAACAGTTGCCGTCTTTTATTGAAAGAAAAGGCGCGACTTGCATCTGAACGTGCAACAGCAGTTGCCATCCAAAAAAGAAATCACCTTTTAAAAATCTACAATCAGCAAAGTTTTTTCTGCTGCCCGTTTCACCAGGTAGACATGACCCGATCATTGCAGAGGTGAAAGGATTACCTGCTGGTCCAAAACTCAGAGAGTGATATCAGCACCCGTATCCTGCATGCCACTTTCCCGCCTGAAGTCCTTGCCTTTGTCCGATCAGAAGTCCACGTCCTGAAATTGTATAACAGGGTCAGGGAGCGCCATCCGGATAAGTGGAAAGAGATGTACCTGGAGGCGGTATTGAATGTGGCGGAGGAAGAGCCTGAAGAATAGCGTTTTGGCACAGTCGTTGCGCCGGCTGCAGCTTCTGGCGTTTCGCAGTATTATTTACTTCTGTTCGGATTTATTCGTACTTTATTGAGGAGTAATCATGTTTAGCAATATTAAAATCAGAACCAGGCTGCTTCTGATTCTGTTCTTGTTGTCTCTTATTCTTGTTGTCATTGGCGGTCTGGGTGTTTATAACATGCATCGTATCAAGCTCAATTTCCGTGCAGTTTATGATGACCGGCTAGTGCCGACCGGACAGTTGGCCAAAATCAATGACCTGATGCAGGAAAATATTCGCCAGCTTCAATTGGCTGGCATGCATGATCCCCGCCTTCCGGAAAGCAAGCTGCATGACCACCCCATCGCTTTGCATACAGACAAAGTTGAACAAAGCATCAAGACGATATCCGGGCTGTGGGAAACATATAAGACAACCACTTTGACTCCAGAAGAGAAGGAACTGGCCGCCCAATACGAGGAAAAGCGTGCCTTTTTCGTAAAAGAAGGATTGCTCGGGGCAAAGGATTTTTTCCAAAATGGTGAATTTGCAACCGGAAACATGCATTTGATCACGGTCACGATTCCTGCGTTTACAGCAGCAAAAGAGACGGCGGAAAAACTCCTCCAATTGCAGCTTGACGTTGCCCAAGCAAGCTATCTTGAATCCGAAAGAGACTATAACTTAAACCTGATTATTTCCGCTTCATCCATCATTGCCGGCCTGCTTCTTTCATGGGTTTTTGGTGTATTTCTGATCCGATCGATCGGCCAGTCCCTTGCGCAGGCAAACCGGATTGCTCACAGCATTGCAGGTGGCGATCTGACAAGCCGGGTTGATATTGTCCGACAAGATGAAATAGGTGATTTGCTAGTCTCTCTGAAACATATGCAAAACAGTCTGATTTCAGTGGTAGGCCAGATCCATCAGAGCGCCGACACCATCGCAACCGCCTCCTCCCAGATCGCGGCCGGCAACCAGGACCTGTCCTCGCGTACAGAAGAACAGGCCAGTGCGCTGGAGGAGACGGCATCAAGCATGGAAGAGCTCACCTCAACCGTTCGCCAGAATGGCGATAATGCCAGGCAGGCCAACCAGTTGGCTACCCAGGCAGCGGACGTTGCGACCAAAGGTGGCGAAGCAGCAGGTCTCGTTGCCAACACCATGAAAGAAATCGAGGACTCCTCCAGGAAAATCGTCGACATCATCAGCGTAATCGATGGTATCGCCTTCCAGACCAACATCCTTGCATTGAATGCGGCGGTAGAGGCAGCGCGTGCGGGTGAGCAGGGTCGGGGGTTTGCCGTGGTTGCGACCGAAGTGCGGAGCCTGGCGCAACGGAGTGCGACGGCAGCGCGCGAGATCAAGAACCTTATTGATGATTCAGTAGACAAAGTCTCCACGGGAACCGAACTCGTCAACAACGCGGTTACCACCATGCTCGAAATCGGTGAGAGCATCCGTCGGGTCAACGACATCATGAACGAAATCACCATGGCCACGCAGGAACAGGTCCAGGGTATTGAGCAGGTCAACCAGGCAGTGACCGAAATGGACACCGTCTCGCAGCAGAATGCAGCACTGGTAGAAGAAGCAGCGGCGGCAGCCGAGAGCCTGCAGGACCAGGCCCGTGCACTGGTTGGCGTGGTGAGTATATTTAATGTCGGGAACGGTGGTGGCGCGTCCCGTGCTGCGCTGCCATCGTCGGGAGCAGCCCGACCAACTGCTAAATCTGCGGCCAAACCGGCAGCCCGACAACTGGAAGCGCTTGCCAAACCGGCAGCCCGGCAACTGGAAGTGCTTGCCAAACCAACGCCTGTGACTACTTTATCAGATGGTGATGGAGGGGATTGGACAGAATTTTAAATAATAACGTGGAATGAGTATCGCATTAAAAGCGCATGGGTAATGCCCATGCGCTTTTCCTGTTTTCGCGAGATTAATTGTGCGATTCACAGACATCATTTCAATTTTCTGCCGGCCAAATCGCGCTGATAACTCTGTTCCTGAATGCGCTCTTTTTCTGGATAAAAGTTTTCCAGTACTTCTTCAGAAAAAGGTGTATCGTCGATCAACTCGTGAAATCGATCCACAGGTGTTTTTCCATTATGGGCACTGTGAGGACGGTCCCAGTTGTAGTAATGCTGCCACTCTGCCAAAAGGGAGTGTAGCTCTGGATCATCCAGTCTGATGGTGGCATAAAATTCAGCTTGGTCTGTTTTCTGCGAACGTTCAACCTTTCCATTCAGATGCGGAGAGCCGGGTTTGTTGGGGCGAAATTTGATGCCGTATTCCCTGAATTTTTCCTGGACCTTGATGGCAAAAAATTCCTGACCTCTGTCAGTCTGAACGCGCTGAACAGGAAAGGGCATTTCATCTACCACATGCTCAATAAAATCAAGAGTATTGGCTGCTGTGCGACGGCTGTATAGCCTCAAGACCCTGTAACGGGTGCAATCATCTATGGCCGTGTATTGAAATAGTCCTGACGCTATTTTGCAGGTGTCCATCTGGACACGATCACCGGGAATCGGGCGCTCATACCGGATAAATCCTGCTTTTTTTCGGATTTTCAGAACAGGTTTTACCTGGTTGCGTATGAGTATTTTGTGGATAGTTGCCAATGACAAAGACAGATCGTGGAGGCGCATTATTTCAGCCTGAATCCTGCGAGCACCAAGATTACGGGAACGCCGTATTTCAAGGATGATTTCTTCTGCCTGAGGGCTGACTTTTTGGGCTGGTGAATTTTTTGGGCGGCGACTCTGGCTGACAAGTCCTGCTACCCCGTGTTCCTGATAGCGTTTCCACCATTTCCTCAGAGTTGGTCGGGATATGCCGCATCTTCGGCAGACCAACCCGGCATCACCCGTTTTCTCATAGAGTTGCACCCACTGTAATCTCTGTTGTATTTCTCGTTTCATCAACGCATGTTACAGTGAAACGATGTGTATGAATCACACAAGTTATCCAAGAAAGGTATAGACAAAAGTATAGACATTTCCAAGCGTGACCTGTCATGTGTTTTCACTTCATTTTAATGTCGCCAACTTGTTTTGTGCTTTTTTATCGCCCTGTTCAGCGGCTTTTCTGTAAAGGCCAGTGGCTTTTTTTATGTCTTTTTGCACACCAAAACCTTCTTCATAAAGCCTGCCAAGATTGTACTGTGCTTCCGGCATGCCCTGATCCGCAGCCAACTGGAATAGCGCTGCCGCTTTTACAGGGTCCTGCTTAACCCCCTTGCCTTCAAGGATATGGAGCGCTAGATTGTATTGAGCCTGAACATCACCTTTTTCTGCCGCCAGGTTGTACCACTTTACTGCTTCGGCATCGTCCTGTTTAACCCCTGTACCATTATCGTAAAAGACACCTAGATTGAACTGTGCTGCGGCATTCCCTTTTTCAGCTGCTGCGATATACAGTTTTCGGGCATGGGCGTAATCTTGCTTAACCCCTTTTCCTTTCTCGTACATGCTGCCCAGGTTGACGAGAGCCATGTCATCACCTTGATCAGATGCTTTCTGGAACCATTTTGCCGCTTCTATCTGATCCTGTTTGACCCCCATGCCTTTAGAATAGAAAACACCAAGCGTATTCTGTGCGCCTGCATCTCCCTTTTCAGCGGCTTTTGTGAACCAGTATGCGGATTTCTTTAAATCCCTCCGAACACCTTTTCCTTGGTCATACAGGGTCGCAAGCCCAACCATTCCCTTGACCTGTCCCTCTGCCGCCGCTTTTTCAAAGAAATTGTGAGCTTCGAGATAATCACCCTGCTGATAATATTTGACACCTTCAGACAGGTTGTCAGCCAAGGCTATATTACACAGTCCGGCAAAGCACAGGAAAAAAAATATTCTGAAAAAACGGGCAAACATATTGGGGGGCACAACAGTGAAAAATTCCATCCGGTTCTTCATGGCTGATCCTGTATTTGTGGTTTGTGGCCCGGAGATATTCCTTCAGGATAGCCGCTCACCTGAAAGAGATCAAGGCCATCAGCATCCTTAAGATGTCTGCCCTTGATGATGTGGCTTAATCAGCAATACCAGTGTCTCCAGCGTGCATGATATTTCCATTCCCCATAGCCTTGTTGATGTATTCACTGGTGAAATCGATGACCTTCAGGATTGCACCGGTCTTGCCCAGGTTGAGAAAGAAGCCCTCCTTGTCGCCGGGCGTCATCCGGGACATGGCGAGTCCCAGCATATTGGTTATAGCGCTGGCTCCAACCTGCTGGCTTGCCTTGTTTTGGGCAAAGGCAGCTTTAGCCTTTCTCATCGTTTCTTCAGGATTTTTATTTCCATCGTACTTTTCAACACGTTGGTAATGTTCCATGAACTCTGCGTTTGAAGTCAATGCTTCTGGCGGCAGGTTGTCGAGCTGACTGACAACATCCTGGAATTTTCGATAGACAGCATGTGCCATATCGATTGGAATAGCGCCTGTTGCTGCCTGAATACCCCATCGCTTTGCAAGCCCATTAAGAAAAAGCGCTTCTGGCACGATTTCCATCATTTCACCGAGCGTTTGTGCTGTCATACCTGCGCCCGTCGATTTCCCATCGGAATTTGTCAGGAAAGGATCGGTCCTGTACATCAGTTCCTGTGTCTTTTTCACTGTTTGCTGCATGTCTGCAGGGGTCTGCAACAGTTTTTCCCTCCCACCCAACTGCGATGCCTGATTCAGTGCCTCTGCTCCCAAGCCAAGTGCCTTGCCGGGTGTGGAACCAAGCACGCCGCTTGCTGCACCTAACGCGGCATGGTTATAGATGCTTCCCGCTTTCTGTCGCCGCCATTCATTTGCATTTCTTAACTGATCTGACTGGCGCATGCCTGCATTATTGCCCGTTAAAAAATCCCGTTGATAAGCAGCAGGACCTTTTACACTGGTTTCATCCTCATTGGCTCTCTGGATGGCATTTTCATAGAATGAAGGAATATTGCGTATTCTTTCCAGCATTTTCGCATCCGGATCGACCCTTTCCGGCACTGCACGAAAAGAGGGGCCTTGAAATTGTCTTTCCCATGTTGGTTCCCGGCTACCCTCTTCAAGGGGATTGGGATTGATATTCAATTGTCCGATAGCATCAAGTCCATTTAACACGGCATTGTGTGCCGGTTCATCGGGGCGAAAACGGAACATCTCATCGTGTTTCCCGCTCCAGTTCCACTTGAACTTGTCCTTATCTACCGGCTTGCTGACAAGCGAACCGGCGAGATCATGAATCGGCGCTGTCTGTTCCTTCTGTTTCGGAACGCCAAAGAAGGCGTTCTGGTTTTCGCGCCTGATCCGTTCATTATCAAGCTGTTGTCTGAAAGGTGATTTGGCCGGATCAGGTTGGCTGTTTTTTGTGAGATTGACATCAGCAGTTATGCTGAAATCGCCCTGGTTATCAGGGTGGGATGTCTCCCACTCCGAATCTGGATATCTGGATATATAGACCTCTTCGTATAAAAGTAAAAAGCACAGCGGCGCTGTGCTATCTCTGTTATACCGTACTGTCAAGGGGGCCCAGACTGTTTGCCCGAATCTTTGTTTCGTCGTTCTAAAAGCGTTTGCTGGCGCAGGTTTCAGAAAGTCGGGCACAAGCTGGATTTTACCGTTTTATCCTCAATAAGGAGCTGTATTCAATATATTACCCACCTGCCGCGCACTTCCTTGCATCGATTAAATTCTCTGAGGTTATATTCCATTGCCTGGCGGTATCCATCAATACTCCATATGGCAATGACCGTGTTTTCATCTGCCTTAGCCCACTCTCCCATATAAGGGTGCCTGTTTCCCTTCAGCCATCCGATTGCTTTCTTCGTCCCAGTTGTATATGTACCTATCGTACTGGGACTATACATCTAGCCATTTGCAACAAAATGTTTTTTTGCTTTTCGCGTTTTTCTCTCGACACAACCGGTTTGATCCGGCTCAGACACACACAAATTGTTACATTCCCTTTGAAGTAATCGCTATCATTGTGCCAATTTCTGTTTTTATACTGGACGTGCTCTCTTTTAAAGCTTACAGAAAGGAAATGCCATGAAAAAATGGAACAAATCGCTGATGACAATTGCTGCTGCCATTTGTATGGGCACGGCCGGATTTGCCGCTACCGCCTTTGCTGCCGGACCGGACATGGAAACAGGCCCGGGGTATGGTGAGGATGGCCGCCAGGAAGAACGCTGGAAAGCATTCATGGAAAAAAAACAGGCCGAATTGCACGACAAGCTCAAGCTCTCCGCCAGCCAGGAAGGCGCATGGAAGACCTATACGGATGCCACCGCAAAAACCCTGACGCCACCCAAACGGACAGCGATTGACTTTGACAGCATGACAGCGCCCCAGCGCATGGAAAAAGGGCTGGAGTTCATGAAAGAACGTCAGGCAAAAATGGAAGCGCAACTGGCTTCCCTGAAAACCTTCTATGCCACTCTGACACCAGAACAGCAAAAAGTGTTTGATGCGGAAACGTCACCGAAAAAGTGGCGTGAAAAAGCAAGGGATCGTACCCAGAAAAAGTCCAGACCGGCAAACAAATAATCTCGAATGCTTTTGAACAAAAGGGCCTGCCTGAAAGGAAAGGCCCTTTTTTACAGCGCCTTCCCGGACGAACGAGAAAGGAAAAACCGATTAATTTTTACTTTTTCCCTTATAAAACGAGACCTTATTGATAAAGGGGGATTATAATTATCGGCTTTACTCCCACTTAACATTATTGTCGTTTCGCACAGACCTTCCTCTGTGTTTATTTCCATGCTAGAACAACAAAAACAGCAAATCATTCATCTGCTTGAAAATGCCCTGGCACCGTTGTTAAGCGGTCTGGACACACGTCCATCCCTATCGCTTGAACGCCCCCGCGACCCGTCTCATGGTGATGTCGCCTGTAATATTGCCATGCAGCTTGCCAGGCCACTGAAGAAAAATCCGCGGGATCTGGCTGCCGAAATCGTCAGCGGCATACTGGCCCAGCCTGGTCGTGAAGACCTGATCGAATCCGCCGATGTGGCGGGGCCTGGATTTATCAATCTCCGGATAACCCCTGCCGCCAAACAGGCTGTCGTCAAGGTCATCATGCAGCAAAAAGAAAACTATGGCCGCGGACATGAAGGTGATGGCAAAAAGGTCATGGTTGAATTTGTCTCAGCCAATCCAACCGGCCCGCTGCATGTCGGGCATGGCCGGCAGGGGGCACTCGGCGATGCCCTGTCAGCACTCTTTGCTTCGCAGGGATATGAAGTAACCCGCGAGTTTTACTACAATGACGCCGGTGTCCAGATTGAAAATCTTGCGCGATCCGTCCAGGCACGGGCACGCGGCTTGAAACCGGGCGATACCGGCTGGCCTGAAGATGCCTATAACGGTGACTATATTGCGGATATTGCGGCTGACTTTCTGGCAAAAAAAACCATCACGGCACGAGACTGCCCAGCGGTCATTGCCAGCGGCAATCCGGATGATATCAATGGCATCCGGCAATTTGCCGTCACTTACCTGAGAAATGAGCAGGATAACGATCTCAATGCCTTTGGCATTCATTTCGATAACTACTATCTTGAATCCTCCCTTTATACCGATGGCAAAGTGGATGACACGGTGAGCACCCTCGCCAGGGCAGGAAAAACCTTTGAGGATGGTGGAGCACTCTGGCTGAAAACGACCGATTACGGGGACGACAAGGACCGTGTCATGAGAAAGTCGGATGGCGGCTACACCTACTTTGTTCCAGACGTCGCTTACCATATCAATAAGTGGCAGCGCGGATTTGACACCGTCATTAACGTGCAGGGCAGTGACCACCATGGCACCATCGCACGGGTAAGAGCCGGACTGCAGGCAGTCAATATGGGAATCCCGGCAAATTACCCGGACTATGTGCTCCACAAGATGGTCACCGTCATGAAAGACGGCGCGGAAGTGAAAATCTCGAAACGGGCAGGTTCTTATGTTACCGTCCGGGATCTCATTGAGTGGTCCGGCAATAGTGATATCACCCGCGGCAGGGATGCGGTGCGTTTCTTCCTGATCTCCAGAAAAGCGGATACCGAATTTGTTTTTGATGTGGATCTGGCGCTCGCGCAATCAGATGAAAATCCCGTATATTACATACAATATGCGCATGCGCGTATCTGTTCGGTATTTGAACAATGGGGTGGCGATGAATCCCAACTGGAAAAGGCAGACCTGTCTGTTCTGACATCACCGTATGAATATACCCTTTTAGGCAGGCTGGCGGATTACCCCGATGCATTGACGCATGCCCTGCATGAACTGGGGCCACACCAGATCGCTTTTTACCTGCGCGATCTGGCAGGGGCACTGCATGGCTATTACAATGCAGAACGCTTCCTGGTTGATGATGAATCCCTCAGAATGGCCAGGCTGGCACTTCTGGACGCAACAAGACAGGTATTGAGAAACGGGCTGGCACTTTTAGGTGTCTCTGCCCCCAACAAAATGTAACGAAAATGGCTCGCAAACAACCTCAGAAAAAATTCCAATACGATATCCTCTGGAAAAACAATACCGTGCTGGGTTTCATTGGCGGACTGATCGCCGGACTGGTCATCGCAATCATCATTGCCATGATTATCACGCGATCGCCCATGCCGTTTAACAGCAAGCTCAGTAAACAGGGTAAATCACTTGCGGAAACACCAACCCCTTTCTCGGACCCGAACCAGCCGATGTACGGCAACCGTGACGCCGCAAAGGAAGCTTACAAGAACGCCTCTGCCGAGGCAGAGGCCCAGGCGGATGCCGCAAAGAGTGCTACAGAAAGTGAAAAGCCGACCGCCTATCTCCAGGCCGGTGCTTATCGTGAAAAAAATGATGCAGAAAACATGCGGGCCAAGCTGGCTCTCATCGGCATTGAAGCCCGGATAAAGGAAGTCAAGTCCCAAAATGGCAGCCTGTACCGGGTTCATCTCGGGCCATATACCCAGAGCGCGCTGACTGCGACACAGGACAAACTCCGCGAAAACGGGATTGAATTTACCACCTCCCGCGCCCAGTAACAAACAGGGAAGCCATCATGAAAAAAATTCATCGCCTTTTTCTCGCTATCGGACTCAGTATTGTCACCTGTATGGCAGTGGCCTCTCCCGATGCGCCCAGAAATGGCGTGGATTACCTGACACTGGAAAAGCCGCTGCCGGCTGAAACCGGAAAAAAAGTGGAAGTCATCGAATTTTTCGGCTACTTCTGCTCGCATTGTTATTTATTTGATGCGGCACTCGTCAAGTGGATGGAAAAACACAATCGCGATGTGACATTCAAACGGGTCCATATCAACTTCAACGACAATATGGCCCTGCAGCAGCGGCTGTTTTATACCCTGTCAGCCATGGGCAAGATGACCAACTCGCTGCACCATAAAATTTTTGATGCCGTCCAGGTAAAGCGGACCCGGCTCAGGAATGAAACGCAGATAGCGGATTATGTGCAGAAAAACGGTATTGACCGGAACAAGTTCCTGGAAATGTACCGCTCTTTTACCGTACAGTCCTTGTGTGATGGTGCTGTTCAGATGCAATCGGCCTACCAGATCGAGGGTGTTCCGACTATTGTGATCGACGGCAGATATGTGACCTCTCTTGCCATTGTCAGCGAAGGCAATAATTTTTCAGGTACGGAAGAAGAAGCCCAGGTCATGACCATGAAGGTGATGGACAATCTGGTAGCGCGCATTTTGAAAGAGCGGCAGGAAAGCCAGAAAAACACGGCGAAAAAGAAATAGTCTCCCGGAAAACCGTTTGACAGGAAAGTGTCGCTATTTCTGCAGTTCGCCGTATGAAATAACGGATGGCCCGCCACCATGCTTGGCCTGATACATGGCGGCATCCGCATTCGTCATCAACTCTTCATGCGTATTGCCATGCATGGGAAAAAGCGCAATACCAATGCTGACACCAATATTTACCCTGTTGCCATCCAGCAGGTAGTCCTCGCGAATCCGATCCAGCATGTTATTCCCGACCCGCCGGGCATCGTCTTCTGACTGGACGGCCGGAAGCAGGACAATGAACTCATCACCGCCAATGCGTGCAGCGGTGTCCGATTCGCGAAGACACGCTTTTAGCCGCTCAGCTACCCCCTTGAGCAGCAAGTCGCCAATATAATGGCCCAGCGTGTCATTGACGAGCTTGAACTTGTCCAGATCAACAAACATGACCGCCAGTAACGCCGCTTCCCGCCTTGCCTTAAGCAACCCCTGCTGGAGACGATCCAGCAGCAGCGCACGATTGGGCAAGCCGGTCAGCAGGTCAAAGTGGGCCAGACGGTAGATCCGGTCTTCGTTCTTTTTGCGCTCGCTGATATCCGAAAAAACCAGCACATAGTTTACGAGCTGACCATCGGTGTTCTTGACGCAATAAATGGAAATCCAGCCATCGTAAATATGACCGTCCTTGTGCCGTCCCAAAATCTCGCCCTGCCAGAAGCCGGTTGTTTCCACCCGATCGGCTGTCTGCTGGATATGGCCGGGCACGTCACCATCATCAAACAGGCAGGTCGCATCCTGATTATGCACTTCCTCAAAACTTCGGCCCGTAATCCGGGTAAAGGAAGGATTGACGCGAAGAATACGCCCCTTCTGGTCTGTCACCAGAACCGCTTCATTAACGGAGGTAAAGAGTGTTTCAGCCAGACGCTGTTGCTCATCCTGGAAATACCGCTCATTTCTGTCGCGAATGCTGCCCCGCCGACCAAGAAAACGGCCGGCACTGCTGTAAACCGCATGGCAGCTGTGGCCGACACGGTTGACGGTGCCATCCCGCCGGATAATACGGTATGGCAACTCATGTTCGCCATCCTCATGCATCTCTTTGTCCAGGCGGTGCGCCTCCATGATATGACGGTCTTCCGGATGGATAATCTCGTAGATGAGCTCCGGATTTTCAATAAACTCCCCGGCGGCATAACCGGTGATCCGCTCGCAGGAGGGAGAGGTATAAATGATCTTTCCATTTGGTTCTTCCCAGTACTCCCAACTGTGGGAAAAATTGACCATGGCATGCAGGCGGGCATTGGAAAGCGCAAAATCCAGCTCAATGATCTTGCGGCGAGAGGTTTCATTGTCCAACTGCCGGGCGAGCTCGGAAAGTTCCAGAATTTTCTGGCCCAGCTCATAATACACATCACTGAAGTCCCCTGCCCTCAATACCGCCATTTCCTGCTGCACCCGCTCGGAATCCGGCTCATGAATCTTTTTTGCCAGCAGAACATCCATGCTGGAAATATGCCATTTCAACCATTTCAGCAGAAAAATCAGAATGCGGTCGAACTCAGCCATAAAGCCTTCGTTAATAAGGCTTCCAATTTGATCAATCGTACTGATATAATAACTGTGGAACACCAGATGTGCTCTCTGGTATTCTGGATCAATATGATGCGATTGCATCAATTCTTCTTCGTGCTGGTAGTGATACAGTACATAACGTCGCAAGTCATCAAAAATCTGCCCTGACTCTCCCGATTCTGTTCTTGCCAGCTCGTGGACAAGCTCAAACAGTCTTCTGTGCGTCGTATCAATTTCGCCCAGACCCAGATTCAGGCTTTCATTCCATTTGATCGATGACATTATGTTATTCATTATCGGCTCAGGTACCCTTGGTATCAGAACAGTGACAACCCCTATTAGCTTCAGATTATAAGACAGTTCTTGTGAAACGCTTTTCAGGATAGTTATCTTATCGGCTATTCCCGGCTTTTGTTAACGCATGGCGCAAATCTTTTCCTGCATATTGTGCTATTTCAATTTTCACGATTACACTATCGGTTATCCGTACCTTATAACGGGTTCATGTCATCGTCGGCATCTGTCGGCTTGTTCTGACCTTAACACTTTTTTCATCTAGGAATATCTATGGAAAACACAAATACCTTTACCAACCAGAATCTTTTCCATACACAGGTTTTGACCAGCATCCTCAAAGAGGGGGCTGTTCCCCCTGCCCACCAGCAAATTCTTCAGGACTGGGCAAAAAACATTGCCGAGTTGAACAAACAGGACAAGACGGCCCAGCATGCGGCATTCCTGCAGAAGATTCTTGTGGATATCCTGGGATATCAGCCCGAATCCACCGGCAGTGCCTATACGCTGAAAGACATGAAAACACTGGACAGCTACTTTGACGCAGCGCTCGGACAGTTTGAAAAAAATAAAAACCGGATGGTAACACTCGTCAAACTGATGGGGCCGACTTCTTCCAGCCTGGATGTTGTTTCTGGTGACGAAAAGCTGAGCCTGGTTCAGTTGGCCCGGCAGCATGCAGAAGAAATGCCTGAGCGGGAGTTTTTCCTGCTCTCCAATCTGGATGAGGTCAGGCTGTATTCGCTGATGCATAAACGCACCACTTATGAGCGTTTTTCTCTGGTAAAAATGGCCGAAGACGCCACCGAATACCAGCGGTTTTATACCCTGCTGAATGCGGAAAACATGCTGTCCGGGAAGATTGCCCAATGGTTGCATGACAGTGTTACCACCGGGCTGCAGGACAAGCTGATGCGCAAGCATCCAACACTCAAAGACGTTTATGGCCCGATCCAGCCAGGGCCCGCCATCAGTATCAATGATGCCTTTGTTATCGACCAGAAAACCTATAGCCAGCTTGAGAAGGAAGACCCGAAATCCAAGGAAATCCTGCAGGCATTTTATCCCGGAGACAGCCTGAAAAGATGGCATTCCGGTACCCGCCTTCACTGGCTCATCTACACGCCCAAGGGAAAAGTGGATATTGACGCATATCCTGCTGTTAAAAAATATCTTGAGCAGTTCAAGGAAACACTCGAGAAGCGGGAAGGTGACCAGAAATGGTATGAGCTTGATCATACGGAAAATACCGATATCCCCACCACTACCGACTTTCGTATGGGTATCGGCCGTATTCAGTCCGAACCGGGCTTTGTTATCGGCGAAAAACTCGCACAGTATGGCAATGAGAGTCACACCATTTCCAACGCGGATTACTACCTGTTTGGTCTCCTGAATTCAACGGCCCTGTCCAAGCTGATTACCACGCTGGCCCGTCAGACGGACGACGGCAAGTACGAATTGCAGGCGCACCATGTAGAATCCCTGCCGATTCCCGATGCCGACGGACTCTCTCGTGGCAGAGTCGGTCAAATCGCCCAGTTCTGTATGGAAAAAGCCCAGGACCGCCGTGACTGTATTCTCCATTTTCAGGGTATGACGGCATTCAACCTCTCACCGGAAAAACTGGGAGCAAAGCTGAGTGATCGTCTTCTGAACTGGTTTGAGCTTGATTTTGATACCTTCCGGAGAGAAATCATCTCGTCATTCGGCGTTGATATTCCAGCCAATGACCTCCCGACGTGGGTGGCTTATTTTGAGCAGGAAAAAACCAACATTGATGACTTCAATTTTGTCCTGGACAGATATACTGGTGAAATGGATCAGTTTATTTATGACGCATTCGGGCTCGATGAGGATGATATCGCCCTGATTGAGCAGCGCTAGGCTGGCAGCAGCGCCATTTACCCAAGGTGAATGGCGCTGCATAAACAGACCTTGACGCAACAAAATCCAGGAGCGCCCGGATTTTATTTATTACCGGTTCCGGAACTGTTGCAGCAGCATGCCATTTTCAAGCAGGTCATTGAGATGGTACTGGTCGATTGTCTCCAGAAAACGCGAGGTCGCCTCTATAAAAATTCTTTTCAGCATACAGTTTCTGGCAACCACGCAACGCCCGCCTTTTCCCATGCACTCAAGAATTCCCAGCGGCTCAAACCGGCGCACAACCTCCCCGATATTAATCTCATCCGCCTGTTTTTTCAGACGAATCCCCCCGTTATTTCCCCGGATACTTTTCAGATACCCGCTGCGCCCCAAACTGGCAACAATTTTGGCCAGATGACTTCTGGATATCTGGTAAAAATCGGAAATTTCCGTGATATTCACCAGCCGGTCCGGATTGGCGGCAACATACATCAAAACACGTAAAGCATAATCAGTTTGCTGCGTCAGTTGCATAAACGAACCCTGCAACCCTGTAAAACACCTGCCGGACAAACATCCGCCTGCCCCGACTTTTTACTTTTACTTAAGCGAAATTTGAACATCATCGATAACCAGGCTGACACAAGCCAGCGTATACCCTTCTTCCCTGTCTGCCTGTGTCAGAATACCGCTGGCAACAGGATCCGTTGTCAGTTTGACATCGCCGGATTTTACCCGACATTTACAAGCACCGCAAAGGCCGACGCGGCAAGCGCCAATGATGGGAACCCCGCCATTTTGCAGAACATCCAGCAGGATTTCGCCCTCCTGCGCTTCCCCATCAAAATCGAAGTCCGGCGCAGTGACCTTGTATGTATTGCCGCCATGACCATTTTCCACCGTTTCCTGAACGGAGAATGCCGCCAAACCAGGCAACACCTCACAATTGAAAGTAAAGTCTTCATGAAAAAGGCAGGCTAAATCAAAATGAATTTCCATCAACCCCTCTTTGACCATGTCCATAAATTCCATGGGGCCGCAAAGATAAACCGAACTGTTATTTACGATATCTTTCAAATGCGAGTGCAAAAAAGCGCCATTTAACCGTCCTGCGCGATAGGGAGAAGCAACCTGATCCTCCGTTGCTGCACTCAGATAAAAAAACGCATGGAAATCCGGATGATTTTTTTCCAGCGAAAGGATTTCATCCTGATAGATAATATTTTCGCGATCTCGTGCGCAATGGATGAACTGGATGGATTTAACCCCTGTCTCTTTGTGGGAGAGGATATATTTCGCCATCGACATCACGGGTGTAACACCACAGCCGGCACTGATGAACACAATATGCTCGGCTGGCGGCTGGTCAATGATATTGAAGGCGCCGGCAACACCATGCATGCTGACCGACTCGCCGACCTTCAATTGGTCAATCATCCAGTTGGAAACCAGCCCTCCTTCTACCCGTTTGATGGTCAGTTGCATGAGCTCATCTTCCGGCAGGGAACTGATGGAATAAGAACGATAATGCGGCTTACCGTCTATCTGAACACCAATATTGATGAATTGTCCCGGCTTGAACCGGATTTTCCCGGTCGCAGGATGCCTGAAGAAGAAGCTTTTTGTATCGGCCGCTTCTTCAACGGTGCTGATCAGTGTCAAACCATCTGGATTTGGGTTGTTTTTCTGCATGCTGGTTACCTCGTATTTCACAAGGCATTTCACCCGTTTTGGAGCGAAATGCCTTAAAAAGTAGAAAGCCTGTTCAGGAATTGAGCATAACCTTCAGATCGGAGTCCGCATCGGAAATAGGCCGGATATCAAATGTTTCGACCAGCATTTCAAGCAGATCCGGCGTCAAAAATACCGGCAGGCTTGGCCCCAGGTAAATGCCCCTGACTCCCAGAGCAAGCAGCGTGAGCAAAACCGCTATTGCCTTTTGTTCAAACCATGAGACAACCAGCGTCAGCGGCAAATCATTAACACCGCACTGGAACTCTTCTGCCAGCGCCAGCGCCAGTTGAATCGCAGAATAAGAATCATTGCACTGCCCGACATCCAGCAAGCGGGGGATACCGTTGATATTGCCGAAATCCTGATAATTGAACCGGTATTTGCCACATGCCAGTGTCAGCATCAGCGTGTCTTCCGGCGTCTTTTGGGCAAAATCCGTGTAATAATTGCGATCCCGTTTATCTCCGTCGCACCCTCCAACCAAAAAGACATGTTTGATGCTACCCGCCCGGATTTCCTGTATCACGGCAGGAGCCGCCTGTGCCAGCGCCGCTCTGCCAAACCCCACGGTAATCAGATGGGGACGCGCATCCTCCCTGAACCCCTCAAGGGACAACGCACAATCAATAACCTCGCTGAAATCCTCGCCGACAATATGGCGGGCACCAGGCCAGCCGACAATACTGCGCGTGAAAATGCGATCCTTGTAACCGCCGACATCCGGATTGATAATGCAATTTGATGTCATCACAATTGCACCAGGAAAATCGGCAAATTCCGTCTGCTGTTTTTGCCAGGCCGTGCCGTAATTCCCGACCAGATGCTTAAACGTTTTGAGTTGGGGATAACCATGCGCCGGCAGCATTTCTCCGTGCGTGTAGACATTGATTCCCTTGTCTTGCGTTTGCACGAGAATTTCATAAAGATCCTCAAGATCATGCCCGGAAACCAGGATACATTTCCCCTTGACATGCCCGACATTCACCTGGGTAGGTTCGGGATCACCAAAACGGGATGTCTCTCCCTTGTCCAACATGAACATCACGCGATAATTCAGCTCTCCGACTTGCAGGGCGGTCTGAAGCAACTCCTGCAAATCGTCAGGAGAATCACCCAGATAGCTCATGATGCCATGATACTGGGCATAAACCTCATCATCCGTTTGTCCCAAAACCGCTGCATGCTCCATATAAGCGGCAACCCCTTTAAGCCCGTAAAGACAAAGCAGGTAAGCGCCCAGCACATCATCCAGACTCTTTTTTTCCTGGTTTAATGATGCCATGGGGGCAAACTGGATGACCGCTTCCTGCGCAGCAGGAATATCCATCAACGCCGCTACCGTCAATGGCGGTATCACGCCCGAATGATCGGCAACAACCGCTTTCACCTCTTTTTCCAGTGCCGATTTATAGTGTCTTGCCTCCTGAATGAATTCATACATTCTGACAGGATCAAAATTGACATTGGTCAGCGTAGAAAAAAATGCCTGGGGACTCCAGCGGTTGACCTGCGGATGATGATAGCCGTAGTCGGCACCCAGCTTCGCCCAGAATGAAATTCCCTGGAGATATTTAACAAGAACATCCTGAAGGTCTGATACCTCGGCTGTTTTGCCGCACATACCCTGCGCAAAGATACATCCCTTGGCAACCGGCGAATTGAGCGTTTGCTCGCATTGTATACAAAACATTTTCTACCCCTTAAAAATTCACACCCACAATTCAAACATTCATTTTATATGAATGTTTGAATTGTGGGTAATAAAAGAGAAAAAGTCAAGCGACGATGCACCTTGATGGATCCGGATCACTTACAAATACCGGCTTCATGCGCCTGCCGGTCGGCATGATAGCTTGAGCGAACCAGCGCCCCCACCGCCGCATGGACAAACCCCATGCAGCGTGCAGCTTCTTCAAAGCGGGAAAATGTGTCTGGATGAACGTAGCGTGTCACCGGTAAATGATGGCGCGACGGCATCAGGTATTGCCCGATCGTCAGCATATCCACGTCATGATCACGTAAATCCTGCATGACCTGCAGGATTTCCTCATCGGTTTCTCCCAGGCCGACCATCAACCCGGATTTTGTCGGTACATCCGGAAAACGCTGCCGGAACTGTTTCAGAAGCATCAGGGAATGGGCGTAATCGGCACCGGGACGGGCCTGACGATAAAGACGGGGTACCGTTTCCAGATTGTGATTCATCACATCCGGCAACGTCTGTCCCAGCATATCCAGGGCCTTTTGCTCCCGCCCGCGGAAGTCCGGTGTCAGGATTTCAATCCGGGTATCAGGCGATATGTCACGGATATGCCGGATACACGCCGTATAGTGAGAAGCCCCTCCGTCACGCAGATCATCCCGGTTCACCGACGTGATGACCACATAGGAAAGCTTCAGCAGCGCGACCGTTTGCGCAAGTTTTTCCGGCTCCCCCGCATCAAGGGCATCCGGCCGGCCATGCGCTACATCACAAAAAGGACACCGGCGGGTACATTTGTCCCCCATTATCATAAAGGTGGCCGTACCTTTCCCGAAACATTCTCCCTTGTTTGGACAATTGGCCTCTTCGCACACCGTCACAAGATGCTGTTTTCGCAGCAGATCCCGGATTTCATAAAAGCGCGTGGATGGCGACCCGGCTTTCACCCGAATCCAGTCCGGTTTGGGCAGCGGCTCTGCCGGCACGATTTTTACCGGAATCCGCGCTGTTTTTTCTGCCCCTTTTTGTTTTTCACTTTCTGCCATGAAGATCCCCCTCCATGCTTTGCAATACAACAGGCAATGCGGCACTGTCCTGAAAATCCGCCCTGGTGCCCAGGCTGCGGCACAGCGTCATGGCCAGTTCATGCTGCACCTGAGTAACCGAACAGTCCTTTCCCAGCGTTTTCATATCCACGGATGTCAATTCGGGATAGCCACAAGGATTGATCCCGGAAAAAGGCTGCAGGTCCATGGCAACATTCAGGGAAAGTCCGTGATAAGTGCAGCCGTTACGCTGCACCTTGAGGCCCAGCGCGGCAATTTTGGCCCCCTGCCAGAAAGGATCGACCCAATCCGCTGCAAGGTAAATCCCTGGTGCGCCCATTTTGCGCTCCCCCGCCAGATGATAGGCAGACAGCGTATCAATAACGGCCTGCTCAATTTTCCGGACAAATTCCCTGACAAGCAAACGGTTTCCCATCCGTCTTTTCAGGTCAATCAGCAAATAGACAACGGCCTGGCCGGGCGCATGATAGGTAACCTCTCCCCCCCGGTCTGCCTGGAAAACCGGGATATTTTTCGTATCGAGCAAATGAGAACGATCCGACGCCTGCCCCAGGGTATAAACCGGCGGGTGTTCCAAAAGCCAGATTTCATCCGTTGTATCTGCTGTTCGATTTCCGGTGAACGCTTTCATTGCCGCAAATACCACGTCATAAGGCATTAATCCAAAATCACGAACAATGATGGCGTTTGTCATGGCCATTGCCTTTCCCGTTCACATGTATTCGTCTATCCCTGGTGAAGCGGCAAAAACAGCTGCCTTTGCCTGCTGGACAGTATCAAAGAACGACTTTGACCATCGGATGTGATGTGAGCGCCATATAAAGGTTATCCAACTGCGCGCGGCTGGTTGCCTTGATCGTTGCTGTCACACTGAGGTAATTGCCCTTTGTCGACGTCCGGGTCTCTACCGTCGTGGCATCAAAATCCGGGGCATGGATCCGGACCACGTTGGTCACGGTCGTCAGAAAATCATCATGCGTGGCACCCATGATCTTGATCGGAAAATCACAGGGGTATTCAATCAGTTCTTCATTGCGATTGGACTGCATCGCATTCTCCTTTATTTAAACCACAACTGGACGGTATCCCAGATCCGGCCGAGGAAGCTGGCAACATTCACCTGTTCCAGCGCAACCACAGGCAACTCCGAGATGACCTTGCCATCCAGCGTCATCTTCAGCGTACCAACACGGCTGTTTTCATCAATCGGCGCCACCAAAGGCTCTTTGCGCTCCAGCACCGATTTCAGACGGGAAGCGGCTCCTTTGGGAACACTGACATAAACATCAAAATTAAAACCGACCGGCAGCTTGCTTTTTGAGCCTTTCCAGACATCCAGTGTGGCAATAACCTGCTTTCTGTCAAACAATTTGACGGTATCGAAATTCTCGAAGCCCCAGTTCAAAAGCCTCAGGCTTTCCTGGGCTCGCATCTGATCCGAACTTGCACCAATGACGACGGTCATCATGCGCCGTTCACCCGTTGCGCTTTCCCGTTTGGCCGAGGAAATCAGGCTGTATCCGCCGGCTTCGGTATGGCCGGTTTTCATGCCATCCACTGTCGGGTCCAACCACAGCAGACGATTGCGGTTACGCTGGCGAATACGGTTGTAGGTAAATTCGCGAACCGAATAAATCTTGTACAGCTCAGGATAGTCACGAATCAGGTTGATTGCCAGGATCGAAAGATCATATGCTGTGGAATAGTTGTCCTTGTCCGGTAGCCCGTGCGGATTACTGAAATGCGTGGACTTCATCCCCATGCGTTCGGCTTCACGATTCATCAGCGCGACAAAAGCGGCCTCATCACCGGAAACCGCCTCTGCCAGCGCCATGGCCGCATCATTGCCCGATTGCACAATCAGGCCATACAGCAGATCCTGGATTTTGACCGGTGTACGCGGTTCAATGAACATTTTCGAGCTGCCCTTGTCCAGTTTCCATATCTGGTCTGATGCCGTCACCGACTGGTTAAGGCTCAATCGCCCTTCCTTGATGGCGCTGAAAACAAGATAAGCCGTCATCAGCTTGGTCAGCGATGCCGGCTCAATACGCTTGTAGGCATCCCGTGACGCCAGTATCTGTCCGCTGACAGTGTCAAGAAGGAGCCATGACCGGGCAACGATTGTCGGAGGTGATGCGGTTTGCGCGTGGGAAACCGTTATGACACTAAAAAACAGTAATAGCGCCAAAAAGAAAGAGGGTGTTTTTTTCATCATGTTAAACATACCGACGAAAGTCGGGATCACCTTTTCGCCAAAAATCAGATACTTGTCGTAAAGGACTGCATTGTACCAAAATCAGCGCTGCCACATGGCATCAATAATGTCATGAATATGGTGCAGCTTGCGATTAAAGAGGTGATCCGCTCCTGTAACGACAACAACCGGCAGATCCTGCGGCCGCGCCCACTGGAAAAGATCCGGCAGCGGAACAATGTCATCGGTTTCACCATGAATCAGCAGTGTATTTTTTGGTACCGAATCCAATGCCCATTTCCCGGCGGTTGCACTGACCAGCACCATGCGCTCCGGAGGAGCCCCTTCAGATGCCATTTTCTGCTGCAGGAGAGAAACGACATAGGTACCAAAGGAATAGCCGCCGAGAACAACCGGCAATCCGGGATACTGTTTTTGGGCATGCTCAAGAACAAGCGCCATATCATCAGCCTCTCCCACCCCCTGGGCATGCGCCCCCTGTGAACTGCCGACACCACGGAAATTCATTCGTACCGTCACATAGTCCAGATCAACAAAAGCCCGGGCCATGATCTGTACCACCTTGTTATCCATGGTGCCGCCATAAAGCGGATGCGGATGCCCTAAAAGCGCGATGCCAACCGGCTGATCGGCCGGCAGATCCAGCGCACACTCAATCTGGCCGGCAGGTCCGGCAATATGAAATTTTTTTGTGTTTGCATTCATCTGAATCTGCTTCTCCTGATAATCATCAGCCTTCGCCGATGTGCCAGCGCCCTGGCAAAGCGCTGGGGTGACGGTTCATGTTACTTACTATACCGCAGGTTGACGATCGAGCGGAATAAAAACCAAAGTGCCATAAAAGGCCATATCATCGCCATAAAATGGGCCGCGCCGTTAAAGTTCAGGAATTTCCCCTGGGACCAGGTCTGCAGCGTCGAGACAAAATACTGATTGTCCGGCAGGATATTCACTGTCACCAGGCAAATCAACAGCATATAAATTGCCATTCGCCGCTGAACCGGCGCTGGGGTGAAAATCAGACCGAAAAGCATCAGAAAACCGACCAGCAAACCGCCGATAGCACCGGGAGTCAACCATACCAGCGCATTTTTCGGCTCAAAAAAGAGCGCACAGGCCATCACCTTGAACAACAGCGCAAAGGCAAGCATCAATCCGGCCAGCAGAATACGTGGTGCGGTTTTCTGCAGGACACACAACAAAATCAGGATCGCCCCCGTCAGTCCCGTTGCCGTAATAATGGTCTCGGAAAGCCAGTACTGCTCGGCTGTCAGTTGAACACCGCCCATCACCTTGAGCGAAAGGTCAACCGGATACCCCAGAAAAGCGGACAGCCACTCTGACATCACCGGAAAAATCTCGCCATGGCCGAAAAGGTAATTTTGCGGATAAATCTGTGCCAGTGGCCACAGCATGGGGATGATCAGCACGCGACTGGACGTAAAGCGCAGCCAGCGCTGGATGAAGTAATGCATACGGTCTTCCCGGAAGATAAGCTGCGAGAGGACCGTGCCGAGAAAAGCGCCGATAAACGTTCCTCCGGCGTTGGTCATCAGATCCAGATTGGAAGACACACGGCTTGGCAGGTAAGCCTGCAATCCTTCCATGGCAAGAGACAGCAGCGTGCCCGCAATCAGGGCAAAAATAAACGCCTTGAAGCCTCTTAACCGGGGAGATACTGCTGTCGCAAGCAAAATACCCAGTGGAACATATCCGGCAACATTGATGAGGACATCAAACCAGGTCCAGTAGCGCGGTAACGGCGCATACAGGTAGGCAAGAGGAAAAATACCCGCAAACTGCCAGCCGGAAAAAGGATAAAGACTGGCATAAACAATCAGGAAAACATAAACCAGTAACGCCGCCCGCAAAAAAGAAGACGGCCGGTGAAACGGCGGGGAGCACGGCTGTGACATTACTATCCGGATTTATCCTTTTTTATAATTTTCCACAATCCAGAGCAATATCTCGGCAATCACTTCATCCGTTGCAACGGACAATGCTTTTGTGCCTCCCGGTGCATCCGGGGTCGACGCCGCTACCGCATGAAGAAAACTCTTCTGCGCCACAAGGCCATCCTTGCCCAGCACCGAAACCCGCAAAGCAATTCTTCCCTCACTGTGTGAGTCATCGGTAAAATACTGGCTGAAATCCTCAATGTTAACGATCAGCCGCAACTGCCCCGCTCGGGGCGCCCTTGCGCCACCAATCTCTCCTCCGGCCGAGACTATGCGGGATTTCAGGCGATCACGAAACTGCTTGGGGGGAGATTCATTCCAGCGACTGAGCGTGTAAAAACGGGTCTGCTGGTCATTCACATGCGCCAGCCGATAATACATTTTGGTATTGTTCAGCCAATCTGAAGCGTTAACCCGGAAAACAACCAATGTTGGCATATCATCCGGCAACAGCCGGTCAGACGGCATCGACGATGACGGGCCAAGATCATACAGGGTGGCAGGCGGCTGCGATGACTGGAGCGCACAACCTGACAGGAACAGGCAACAGGCTGCCAACAGGCTGGAAAAGAAAAGATGGCGTGGTTTCATCATGGCAGTTTCCCCGCAGATTAGTTTGATGAGGCACTGTATCCGGCTTCACCCGGGCCGGGCGCAGGGCCGGGTGCGCCAAAAAGCAGGCCGGCTGGCCGCTGGCTGAACTGATCAAGTGTTGTATTGATTGATTGCAGTGAGGTATGCAAATCCTCTGCCAGTGACTGCAACTGTGTCATCGACTCCCCCGGATTACTGCTACCGACAAAAGAAGTCAGGTTCTGGCTCAAATCGCCCAATTCGGTAGAAAGCGCCGTCACCGAATCCATCATTCGCCCTGTCTTGTCAGCCACATCAGGCAATTTGGCCAATGTTGGCTGAAGATCACGGGAGGATTTTTCAATTTCGGTTGCCGCCTTGTTAATGCTTTTCAGCGTACTGATCAGCAGCTCCTGGTTTTCAGGTTTGAAAAGCGATGCCATTTCTTTCGTCAATTTCTGGGTTTCATCCAGTATGGCATTGGTCTTGGTCTGCAAATCCGCCATCAGCCCTGCGCGCATCTCGATCTGGGCAATACGCGCCTCCGAACTGGGCAGCGGCTGGGGACGTGAACCATCATCGTTGAGTTCAACATAAGCGATTCCTGTCACCCCCTGATAAGCCAGCATGCCAAAGGTGGATTCGGTCATGGGCGTTTCAGGACGAACACCGAAATACACCAGGATCTGCCCGGGAACCGCTGTGTCAAAACGGATTTCAGACACCTTGCCGACATCAAGACCCCGGTAGCGGACAGCTGCCTGCGGGCTCAAGCCGGCAACCGACAGCCTGGTTGCCATCACATAGGGAATCATCTCTGTTTTATCCCGGTTCAGCCACCACCCACCCAAAAGGACTGCCGCCAGCAATGCCAGCGTAAAAAGCCCTGCCATCAGCGCATGAGATTTACTTTCCATTATTTATCCTCCTGTCTGCCCAGGAATCACCAAATCCGGCACACCTGCAAGGGCACGCTTACCGCGATCACCCAGAAAAAACTCATGAATGAAAGGATGATCCACTTTTATTACCTCCTGCGGCGTTCCGTTTACAATAACATGCCTGTCTGCCAGTACCGCAATATGAGACGATAACTGCAAAATGGAGTCCAGATCGTGCGATACCATAATAACTGTCAGATCCAGCTCATCATGCAGGGACTGTATCAGCTCGACAAAGCTGTCCGAGAGCAGCGGGTCAAGGCCCGCCGTCGGCTCATCCAGAAAAAGCAATTCCGGCTCCAGTGACAGCGCTCTTGCCAGCGCGACTCTTTTTATCATCCCGCCTGAAAGGTTAGAAGGCATTTTCATGGCATCACCGGGTTGCAGACCAACCATCTGCAGTTTCAGCAAAACCGATTCTTCAATCAATTTATCCGGCAGTGCCCGCAATTCCCGCATGGGCAAGGCAACATTTTCCATGACAGACAGGGACGAAAAAAGCGCGCCCTGCTGAAACAACACGCCACACCGGTTATACAACTGTTTTTTCTTTTCATTCGTGGCATTGGCAATATCCATGCCCAAAACCGAAACGGTTCCCTGACTCGGCTTTTGCAAGCCCAGCATTTCTCTTAGCAGGGTCGTTTTGCCGGATCCCGATCCGCCGACCAGTGATACGATATCCCCCTGCTGTATAGTCAAATCCAGGTCCTGATGAACGACATTATCCCCGAACCGGGTCCACAGCTTTTCAATCTGGATCACATTGTCGGCACCATGTTCACTCATGACCACCCCACATGCTGAAGCACGATGGCAAAAACGGCATCCGCCAAAATCACAACGGTAATGGCGGTAACAACCGCACTGGTTGTCCCCTGTCCAAGACTCTCCGTATTAGGCTTGATTCTGAGTCCGAAATGACAGGAAACCAACGCAATCAAGGCGCCAAAAACGATGCCTTTGCCCAGGCCAATCGCCAGATTGGCCGGAGGAACCGATGCCGGCAGAGCGGAAATAAAATAGCTGGCTGACAGCCCGATGGAGGCCTGGGCTGCCATCATGCCGCCAATCAGCGCCACGATATTTGTCCACATCACTAAAAGCGGCATCACAACAGACAGGGCCAGCACTTTCGGCAAAACAAGCCGGAAACCATGTGACATGCCCATGACCTGCATGGCATCCAGTTCTTCTGTCACGCGCATAACGCCTATCTGCGCTGTCATGGATGATCCCGAACGGCCGGCGACAAGAATCGCGGCAAGCAAGGGGCCCAGTTCACGGGTAATGCCAATACCCAGCAAATCCACAAGATAAGGGTCGCCGCCAAAATTATGCAGCTGTTGCGCGGACAGATAGGAAAGGACAACACCAATCAGAATACCAACCAGTGCCGTAATACCAATAGCGCGGCTCCCAGCATTATAAATATTGGCTGATATTTCTTTCCAGGGCCCCCGCAGTGGATTTTTGGCAAACTGGTAACAGTCCAGCATAAATTGCCCCGTCAGGGTAACCAGATCAATAAAATGGCTGTGAAGGGTGCTCCACAATCTTTTCGCCATGGTGGCAAGGCGGACCGGCTCTTTTTTAACCTGGCTTAAACTCAGGTCGCCCGCCTTTTTCAGACGATCAAAAAGCACCTGATGTTCAGGATGCATTGTCAGGTGTGAAGGCAACTGGTGTCCCCAGGCATCCCACAAAAACTGCGCACCGATATAATCCAATTCTGATATCTGCGACAGATCCCACGAAACATCCTGCTTTCCTGCAACGGTTTTCATGGTTGAGCGGATGACAGGAAGCGCTCCTTTGGATGCAAGCGATTCCACCCGCCAGCAACCGCTGGCCATTACCTGGTTTTTTCCTGCGACCTGAAGTTTCGGGGCCATTGCCTTACGCATTAGCATTCCTTCTATTTAACGATGCCCTGTCACGTTTGCAACACCGCAATCCACATTTTGCTGACTGTAATGCATTTTGTGAGGGTAACATAACGGAATAATCAATTACCGCTCAAATTCATGTGTTTGCTGTGATGATAATGGTTGAACGCCTGATCGGAAAGTTTCCAGCATGTAAAATAACCCCATTTAAGAAAATAAAACCGCTGTCCAATCCGTATTTCGCCCTTATGACTGAAGCCATCAGCGCCAATCGTATCGCCGCAGGCCTTGACCGGCAAGCCAGGAAAATTGCGATTGAAATTATTGATGAAACCGGCTCGACCAATACCGACCTTCTGAAACGCGCTTTTGCCCTTTCTTCTCCCACAATGCTTCTGGCACGACGCCAGACAGCCGGCCGGGGGCGCGGCGGTAAAGTCTGGCATTCAGCACCTGATGCCTCACTGACATTTTCACTGGCATGGCCTTTTCTGCGTCCGGCAGCCGAACTGGCTGGACTGTCATTGGTTATTGGTGTTTCTCTTGCCCGTTCGCTGCGGGAACTGGGTGTTCTTGTCACACTCAAATGGCCAAACGACGTATTAAAGGATGGGAAAAAACTGGCCGGTATCCTTGTCGAACGCTCTTCCGAGCCAAACAGGCAGGCCCCGGATAAAAATTGGGTTATTATCGGAATCGGAATCAATCTGCAACTGCCAGATGAGCTGGAAACACAAATCAGCCAGCCGGCTGCAGAAGCATTGTGGCTTTCCAATATGGATAAAAATCTTTTGGTGGCCACTTTGCTGAATCAACTGGTGGGCACTTTTACGCAATTTGAAAGCGATGGTCTTGCCGCGTTTGTGACCTCATGGAACGCGCTGCATGCGTATGACCGAAAAAAGGTCATCGTATTTCGGGATGGCCAGCCAAAACACTCTGGAATGGTTGTCGGCATTGACGAATATGGCCGGTTGATTCTTGAGGAAAATGGCAACCGGACGGCTTTCAGTGCCGGAGAGGTTTCCCTTCGACAGGATAATGAATAGGGCAGACGATGCTTTTGTTGATTGATGCAGGAAACTCGCTGATAAAATGGGCACTTGCACCAGCCGACATGTCTGCTGGCACCGGTCCGGCATCCTGGCTGCATGCCGGCGAAACACCGCACCATGAAACCGACACACTGTATGATTTGTGGCAGCAGGTAAAACCGGAACGCGCTGTTAGCCGGGTTTTGATTTCGAATGTCGCAGGCATCACAGCAAAAGAAAGACTCACAGACCTCATCAGGAAGCTGCAGCCTGAGCCGGATAATATTGCATGGTTTGCTTCCGCCCCAGTACTTGCCGGCGTGAAAAACAGCTATGACGATTTTTCCCAGCTTGGCAGCGATCGCTTTGCCTCACTGGTCGGCGCCCGCTCGCTTTTCCCGAATGAAAATCTGGTTGTCGTGACCTGTGGCACGGCAACAACCATTGATACACTCTCTTCTGATGGCGTTTTCATTGGCGGGATGATCCTGCCGGGCCTTCGCCTGATGGCCAATTCTCTTGCCGGGAATACGGCACAACTCCCGGATATTGGGCAAATGACGGAAAATATACCGGCTTTTGCTACCGATACCATCAGCGCCATTCGTAACGGATGCATGACGGCTCAGGCTGGGGCCATTGAGCATGCCGTCACGGTGCATGCAAAACCTCTCGGCAATGTCCGGTGCATTCTGTCGGGCGGCGCGGCAAAACTGGTCATGCCCTATCTTTCTATCCCGGCCCAAATTGTGGATAATCTGGTACTAATCGGCCTGCATGCGGCAGATGCCCAACAACACGCATCGGATCCCTTATGCTGAAATTTTTCTTCTGGATATTACTTGCTGCCAATATTGTCCTGTTTGTCTTTCAGCAAACCTATTATGACGCGCCATCACCGGGTAAACGTGAACCGGAGCGCTTAAACTATCAATACCGTGAAGATCAGGTCCGCCTGCTCTCGGCTGATGAAATCAACCGGGCCATTGCCAAGGCCAAAATCGCCCATCAGGATATCGCGGCTGCCGGGCGTTGTGTTGAAATCGGCCGTTTCAGTAAATCAGAAGCAACAGGCTTTGAACAGCAACTCCCTTCGCTTTCCTTGAATCCCGAAGATATCAGCCTGACACCGGTACAGGAAAGCAGTACTTATATGGTTTTTGTTCCCCCATCAGCAGACCAGAAAGCGGCGGAGGCAAAAATCACCGCGCTGAAAGAAAAGGGAATTGAAAGCTATTACCTGATCAAGGACCAATCCAAATTGCGATGGGCTATCTCGCTGGGCGTTTTCAAAACCCGGGACGCCGCCGCCAATTATGCGGCGGAAGCAGAAAAAGCCGGGGTGAGCGATTTGCAGATTGCGCCTCGCGGCACGGCGGTGGAAAAACTGGTTTACCGGCTGAACAATCTCAATGAAGAACAGCTAAGAGCGCTGGAAACGATTCTGGGCCGCTTTCCGGGCCAATCCGTGCAATACTGCCCGGTTGCGCAGGAAAATCCGGCATGAAAACGCTGCGTTTTCATACAGAATGAACAAGTTGTGGCAAAATGTGGTTGCGTAACCGGTTTTGGCCGGATTGGGCATCTCGATAAAAAAGCAGAGTACGCATAATGCATTCTCCTGCCAATAAATAACACCCTTCCCTCAACTGTTTTTTTTAATCGATATGAAATTTCAGATCATACCCGTTACCCCTTTTCAGCAAAACTGTACCCTGATGTGGGACGAAAACACCAACAAGGCTGCAGTCGTCGATCCGGGCGGTGATGTTGCAAAAATCGCAGCTGCCATTGAGCAGCGTGGCTTAACCCTCGAAAAAGTGCTTGTCACCCATGGTCATCTTGACCACTGTGGCGGCGCAAAAACGCTGGCCGACCAGTTTGGCGTACCGATTGAAGGCCCGAATGAAGCCGATGCCTATCTTCTGGATGAACTGGCAACCAGTCAGACCCGTATGTGGGGCCTGCCGGCAGGTGCGCCATTTACCCCTGACCGCTGGCTGAACCAGGGCGATACTGTCACGGTCGGCAATGAAACACTCCAGGTATTTCATTGTCCAGGACACTCTCCCGGGCATGTAATTTTCTTTCATGCCCCAACGAAAGTTGCCATTTCCGGTGATGTGCTTTTCGCCGGATCAGTCGGCCGGACAGATCTTCCCAATGGCAGTTTCAATGCACTGGTCAAATCCATTCGTGAAAACATGTACACGCTCGGAGATGATGTCCAGTTTATTCCGGGCCATGGCCCGGTCTCAACAATTGGCAGTGAACGGCGGGGTAACCAGTACGTTCCGGACAAAAAATAACAGGCTTTGGCAAGCTGCCGGATACCTTTATTTTGCTGACAGGCTGATGCGACAAACTGCATCAGCCTGTTTTTTGTTGGCGATTTGGCGCCTTTCAAACGAAATACACGCCCAAGAAGTCGCCAATTTGGTATCATGACAGATGGACGTGTCAAACCATCGGATGCCCATCACGTAACCATGAAAATCCCGACGGACATGTCCTGGATTCTTCGATTTTATTCAGCTTTTTCATGACAGGACAAATGAACGCTTACCTGCTTTTGGCGGCACCTCTCGCGCCACTGGCAGGAGCCATTTTTGCCGGTCTGCTGGGAACAGGCTTTATCGGAAAGCTCCGGCACTCCCGCCTGTCACATCTGTTTACCATTTCAGGTGTGCTGCTTTCCTTTCTGATCTCCTTGTATGCGCTTTACTGGACAGCGCAGGGAGAAATCCTTAACCAGCCCATATACAGCTGGGCGGCTTCAGACGACTTCCGTGCGGATATCGGCCTGATGGTCGATGGCCTGACAGCACTCATGATGTGCGTGGTCACATTCATCTCACTGATGGTTCACATCTACTCTGTCGGCTACATGAAAGACGATCCCGGCAACAGCCGCTTCTTCGCCTGCATCGCTTTTTTTACCTTTGCCATGCTGATGCTGGTAATGGCCAACAACTTTCTTCAGCTTTTTTTCGGATGGGAAGCGGTCGGGCTGGCCTCCTATCTTCTGATCGGGTTCTGGCATGAACGGCCGGCTGCTGCCACTGCCGGCACAAGAGCGTTTCTGATCAATCGCATCAGTGATGCCGTCTTTCTTGTTGGTATTGGCCTTTTGTTCTCAACCGCAGGCTCTCTTCAATTCAATGATCTTTTCGCTGCACGGCACGAAATCGCCGGCATGACACTGCCAGGCACTGACTGGAACATGATGACGGTTTCCTGCCTTTGCCTCTTTGTCGGGGCGATGGGAAAATCCGCCCAGTTCCCCCTGCATATCTGGCTGCCGGATTCCATGGAAGGGCCGACACCGGTTTCGGCCCTGATTCACGCCGCCACCATGGTCACCGCCGGCATCTTCATGGTGACACGCCTGTCCCCGCTGTTTGAGCTTTCCGAGACGGTCCTGTCATGCATGCTCATCATCGGTTCCATTACGGCGCTTTTCATGGGGCTGGTTGCCATGGTCGGAAATGACATCAAGCAGGTCATTGCCTACTCAACCATCTCCCAGCTCGGCTACATGACCATCGCACTGGGCACCTCGGCCTATTCTGCCGCCATTTTTCACCTGATGACCCATGCTTTTTTCAAGGCACTGCTGTTTCTCGCCGCTGGCGTCGTCATCCTCAGCATGAATCACGACCAGGATATCCGGAATATGGGCGGACTCCGGAAATACATGCCTGCCACCTGGATAACCGCACTGATCGCCTCACTCTCTCTTGCCGGTGTTCCGTTTTTTTCCGGGTTTTATTCAAAAGACAGCATTATCCTTGCGCTGGCAAAAGGCCATCTTATTTATGGCAGCCGTTTTGCGCTCATCGCAGCCTGCCTGGGGATTTTTGTCACCGCCTTTTACACTTTCCGCCTGTTTTTCCTGGTTTTCCACGGCGAATCCCGTTTTGGCAGCATACGTCCCGATCCAACAGCCGAACATGAAAAACCAGGCCCGCACGAGCATATGGGACTCTTGCCGGGTGAAACCCCGCACAATGCGCCACGCATCATGACGATCCCCCTCATTGTCCTGGCTGTTCCCGCCCTGTTGATTGGCGGTATAACCATCGGCCCGATACTCTTTGGCGATTTTTTTGGCTCCGCCATAACTATTGATGCAACCAGGCACCCGGCCATGCAAAACCTGGCCGGGAATTTCTCCGGGGCCTTTTCCATGGCAATACACGATCTTTTGTCTCCCACCTTCTTCCTGCTCATCGCAGGAACAGGCGTTGCTGTATATTTTTATCTGCGCAACCGGGAGGCGCCGCAAAAACTGGCAAAGAAACTGCCGGCGCTCTACCGGCTTTTGCTGAACCAGTATTATCTTGGCTGGCTTGAACAAAAGCTGCTGGCAACAGGCGCACAGCTATCCGAGCGCCTGTTTCTGTTTGGCCAGCTTACCAACTTCAGTGAAAGATTCGTGACGCGATTTGTCCTGTTTGTCGGCAATGTCCTGTGGAAACTCGGAGAAATCCGGTTTCTGGACGGCCTGATCGTCACTGGCAGCGCCCGGCTTATTGCCGGTTTTTCCGGTATCTTACGGCGCATGCAGTCCGGATACCTGTACCATTATGCCTTTGTCATGATAGTGAGCCTGCTGTGTTTCCTGCTTTACTTTTGCCGATGATGTTTTATAACGCACCATTCTGAAACGAAATACCGACCATGCTTTTAGCCAATCTGCCCGTTTTAAGCCTGACCATCTGGTGCCCGATTCTTTTCGGGCTCCTGATTCTCCTGGCCGGGAAGCGTACCGGCCCGGCTGTTTCGCGCGCGATTGCGCTGACCGGGGCTGTACTGAGTTTTGGACTCTCGCTTTTGCTTGTTGCCGGATTTGACAGCAGCAAATCCGGCATGCAGTTTGTCGAAAAAGTCTCCTGGATAGAACGCTTCCAGATTTGCTACTCTCTGGGTATCGATGGTATATCGCTCTGGCTGGTTATCCTGACGGCGTTTATTCTGTGTATCGTTGTGCTTTCCGCGTGGGATTCCGATAAAACCGATCTATCCCAGTATCTCGGGGCCTTTCTGATTCTTTCCGGCCTGATGACGGGCACCTTCTGTGCGCTTGATGGGCTGCTTTTCTACGCCCTTTTTGAAGCCACGCTGGTCCCCATGTTCATCATTATCGGCGTATGGGGCGGGGAAAAACGGATTCCTGCGGCGTTCAAGTTCTTCCTGTATCCCTTCTTTGGCTCGCTTTTCATGCTGGTCGCCATTATCTATTTATATCTTCAGACCGGCAGCTTCGATATTTTTGCCTGGCAGGCCCTTCCGCTGGCACTTCATATCCAGATTCCGCTTTTTATCGGCTTTTTGCTGGCTTTCGGCATCAAGCTGCCGATGTGGCCGGTGCATACCTGGCTGCCGGATGCTCACGTGGAAGCCTCCACCGAAGGGTCTGTTGTTCTGGCTGCCATCATGCTCAAGCTTGGCGGGTACGGTTTCATCCGTTTCATGCTGCCCATTACACCGGATGCCTGTCGTTACCTCTCCAGCACCATGATCATCCTCTCACTGATTGCTATTGTTTATATCGGCTTTGTGGCCATGGTCCAAAAAGACATGAAAAAACTGGTTGCCTATTCATCGATTGTGCATATGGGCTTTGTCACAATGGGATTCTTTCTCTTTCAGCAGGTCACTGTTGAAGGCGCGATGATCCAGATGATCTCTCATGGCTTTGTCTCATCCGCCCTTTTTCTTTGTATCGGCATCCTTTATGACCGGACGCACTACCGGCAGATTGCGGATTACGGCGGCGTCGTCAATACCATGCCCCGTTTTGCCGTACTCTTCGTCCTGTTTGCCATCGGCAACTGCGCCCTGCCGGGCACATCCGGGTTTGTCGGCGAATTCATGGTCATCATGGGCATGGTCAAGGCCAACTTCTGGCTGGGCGCGCTCACCGCATCCACACTCGTCCTGGGTGCAGCCTACTCTTTATGGATGGTCAAGCGCGTGGTTTTCGGTCCCGTGGAAAGTGAGCACGTCGCCAGGCTCAAGGACATCAATCGCCGGGAATTTTTTATCCTGGGGATACTCGCCGTGTTTGTTGTCCTGATTGGCGTTTATCCGGCCTATCTGATTGAAACCATGCAGCATTCGATCAGCGATCTCCTGCTTCATGTCGGAAACTCCAAACTGCCCTGAAAAACGCCTCTTGCAACAATCTTTATTTCCGCGCTTTTTCCGTTAAAAATTTGCTAATAAATGCTTTTTCCCCTATTTACGCGCTACCCCTTTCGGAAAACCGCAATAGTCGGCAATATAAATTGTTTTATATGCAAAAAATTGCCGAATTGTGTCATTGACTTGTTTCATTTCGCGCACGTATAATTCCAGAGTTTGATATAGCGCAAAGGAAAAAACGCCGCCTTTTTGAGGTACTTGTCAGCAATAAAATGCAGGGTCTTTTCAAAGAGCAGAAATTAATATGAAATGGGCCAAAGTCATTTTATGGCAATTGATTATTACCGGTGGTGTAACCCTGCTTGCAGGGCTGGTAGGCGGAACTCAGGCGGGTATATCAGCCATATTGGCAGCAGGAAGTTCCCTGATACCGAATATTGTGATGTTTGTCGGACTTGAGCTGAATGATCAGCTATTTAAAAAATCCGGCTTTGCAGTGCTTTTTGTTTTGCAGTTTGTCAAATTTGTAACGACCATTATTTTAATTGTGTGCATTTTTTGGTTATACAAAGACGTTCACTGGTTTTATTTTCTGGTGAGTTTTGTAATAACCCTGAAAAGTTATATTTTTTTACTGTCTAGAATCAAGAGCTAAAAATGGCTTCAGCCTCAACCCAATCCCCCACTCTGGCAGAGTACGTATCCCACCATCTCCAAAACCTGGCTACGGGATCTCAGGAAAAGCTGATTGACTTCAGTATTTTTCACCTTGACACGTTTTTCTGGTCGGTATTTTGCGGCGCTATCGGCTGCCTGATCATGTACCTGGTTGCAAGAAGGGCCACCTCGGGCGTTCCGGGACGACTTCAGTCCATCGTCGAACTGCTTGTTGAAATGTCTGACAATCAGGCCAAGGCCCAGATTCATGGTGATCGCCGCTTTATTGCGCCACTTGCACTGACCCTGTTTGTCTGGATCTCCCTGATGAACTGCATGGACTTTTTACCGGTTGATCTCTTCTCCCAGGTTTTCCACTGGGTCGGTCTTGACCAGTATATTCATGCCCACCGCGCCGTGCCCACAGCAGACCTCAACGGCACCATTGGTATTTCACTTGGCGTTGTGGTTCTGATGTTTTATTTTGGTATCAAGGTCAAAGGCCTGGGCGGCTTTTTACATGAGCTGTTCTGCGCCCCGTTTGGCCCGATGCTTGCTCCATTCAATTTTGCATTGAATCTCATCGAGTACCTCTCCAAAATGGTATCGCTGGCGATGCGACTCTGGGGCAATATGTATGCAGGCGAGCTGCTCTTTCTCATGATTGCCATGCTGGGAGCCTATGCCGCATTGTCACTTGGTGGATCCTTCCTGTTCCTGGGCCATGTTATTGCAGGAACAATCTGGGCCATCTTCCATATTCTCATTGTGTTTCTTCAGGCGTTCATTTTCATGATGCTGACACTGGTCTACCTGGGTCTGGCGCACGAAGGACATTAATTAGGATTCTGTTAAAAAACCAGCTGTTTTGATTCAACTTTATTTACAACCACTTTTCAACAAATAGAAGGAAAGAAACATCATGACTAACATCGGTTTAATTGCAATCACCTGTGGTTTGATTATTGCTCTGGCTGCTATCGCTGCAGCTTTCGGTATCGCATTAATGGGTGGCAAATATCTTGAAGCTTCTGCTCGTCAGCCTGAACTGATGAACCCGCTGCGTACCAACGTGCTGATTCTTGCCGGTCTGGTCGACGCGGTTTACCTGATCGCTGTGGGTGTTGCAGTTATGTTCGCATTCGTTAATCCGTTTGGCGGCTAATAATTGAATCTGTGCAGTCCGGCAACTGCCGGAACCCAACTGTAAGTGCAAATTATTGATATAAGGAATTTACCGTGAATCTAAATGCGACATTATTCGCGCAATTCGTGGTTTTCATTCTTCTGGCCATTTTTACTGCCAAAGTGGTGTGGCCTCCCTTGATGAAGGCACTTGATGAACGGGCCCAGAAAATAGCGGATGGGCTTGCTGCTGCTGATCGCAGCAAGCAGGAAATGGTCGCTGTTGAAAGGCACGTTCAAATCGAGTTGTCCAAAGCTCGGGAGGAAACTCAGCGTCGTCTGAATGAAGCCGAAAGCAATGCTAACCGGCTTGCTGACGAAATAAAGACGAGTGCTGAAAACCAGGCCGCCCAGATTATTGCCCAGGCGAAAGCAGAAGCGGAAGCAGAAGCATTACGTATAAGAGAGAAGCTGCGAAATGACGTAGCCTCTCTGGCAGTAAAAGGTGCTGAACAGATACTGAAGCGAGAAGTGGATGCATCTGCTCACGAGGCCATTTTGAAACGATTAGCTGACGAATTGTAATTATGGAACTTGCGACTATTGCGCGTCCGTATGCCGAAGCTTTGTTTCGGGTTGCAAAGAAAGAGGATTTGACTGAGTGGTCTGCCCTTGTGGCAGAACTGGCTGAGCTTGGGACCAATGAGGATGTCCAGAAAATGGCTTCCAACCCCAAACTGACCAAACCCCAGATCATCTACACCTTTCTTTCTCTGGTGAAGTCTTCGGAGAACAAGGATGAACTGAGGAACTTCATTGAGGTGCTGGTAGAAAATGACCGGATAAACCTCCTGCCTGAAATCGGAATTCAGTTCCAGGAACTGAAAAACGCAAACGAAGGTATAGCAGATGCTGAAATTGTGAGCGCTTTTCCCATGAGCGAAGGCCAGCTCAATGAGCTGCTTGACACACTGGGAAAACGGTTTTCAAAAAAACTGAAAGCCACGAAAGTAACTGTTGACAACTCCCTGATTGGGGGCGTTGTCGTAACTGTCGGAGATGAAGTGCTTGATCTGTCCGTGCGCGCAAAACTGCAGGAAATGCAGGAGACGCTTGTTTCATAATCAACCTGTTTTACTTCGACACGAACCGAGAGAAAAATAATTAGGAGTTAGTATGCTACTCAACCCGTCTGAAATCAGCGAACTGATAAAAAGTCGGATCGAAGGACTTGGCGACACTGCTGAGATTCGCAATCAGGGCACGATTATCTCGGTGTCCGATGGTATTTGCCGCATTCACGGACTTTCCGATGCAATGCAGGGTGAAATGCTGGAATTCCCCGGAAACACCTATGGCCTGGCGCTGAACCTTGAGCGTGACTCCGTGGGCGCTGTTATTCTGGGTGAATACGAGCATATTTCAGAAGGCGACACGGTCAAATGTACCGGACGTATTCTGGAAGTGCCGGTTGGTCCGGAACTGATTGGTCGTGTCGTTGACGCACTGGGTCAGCCAATTGACGGCAAAGGCCCGATCAGTGCCAAATTGTCCTCACCGATTGAAAAGATCGCCCCGGGTGTTATTGCCCGTCAATCTGTCTCCCAGCCGATGCAAACCGGCTTGAAGGCGATTGACTCCATGGTCCCGATTGGCCGTGGACAGCGTGAGCTCATCATTGGTGACCGCCAGACCGGTAAAACGGCGGTGGCGATTGATGCGATCATCAACCAGAAGGGCCAGGACATGATCTGTATTTATGTCGCTATCGGCCAGAAAGCATCGTCGATCAAAAACACCGTTCGCGCGCTTGAAGATCATGGTGCCATGGATTACACCATCGTGGTCACCGCAACGGCATCCGAATCGGCTGCAATGCAGTATGTCTCTCCTTATTCCGGCTGCGCCATGGGTGAATATTTCCGTGATCGCGGGCAGGATGCACTGATCATTTATGATGACCTGTCAAAACAGGCCGTAGCCTACCGTCAGGTATCCCTGCTGCTTCGCCGCCCGCCGGGCCGTGAAGCATACCCGGGTGACGTCTTCTATCTGCACTCCCGCCTGCTTGAACGCGGTGCACGGGTTAATGCTGAATACGTTGAGCAATTTACCAACGGTGAAGTCAAGGGTAAAACCGGTTCACTGACTGCCCTGCCGATCATTGAAACGCAGGCAGGTGACGTTTCCGCATTCGTGCCGACCAATGTGATTTCCATCACTGATGGTCAGATCTTCCTGGAAACCTCCCTCTTCAACTCGGGTATCCGTCCGGCAATTAACGCCGGCATTTCGGTCTCCCGTGTGGGTGGTGCCGCGCAGACCAATGCGGTTAAAGGACAGTCCGGCGGTATCCGTACCGACTTGGCGCAGTATCGTGAGCTCGCTGCTTTCTCGCAGTTCGCATCGGACCTGGATGACGCAACCCGTCGCCAGCTTGACCGTGGTGCACGCGTTACTGAATTGCTGAAACAGCCGCAATACTCCCCGCTGCCGATCTCACTGATGACAGTCTCCCTCTTTATGGTGAACTCAGGCTCTCTGGATGATATCGAAGTCAAGGACGTTCTCCCATTTGAATCCGGTTTGCATGCCTATCTGAAGGCCCATCAAGCGGAACTGCTCAAGCGGATTGAAGACAGCAAGCGTCTTGAAAAAGAGGACCAGGGTATTTTGGCTACAGCAATTGCCGAGTACAAGCAAGGTAGCGGTTTTGTTGCTGCCGCAGAGGAATGACAACGGTCTTAACGCAATAAGGAGTACGCCTGATGGCATCAAGTAAAGAGATACGTGGTCATATCAAGAGCGTAGAAAACACGAGGAAAATTACCAAGGCAATGGAAATGGTTGCCGCATCCAAAATGCGCCGAGCGCAGGAACGGATGCGGGCATCCAGGCCCTACAGCGATATTGTTCGCAGTATTGCCGCGCATATGACGGAAGCCAATCCTGAGTATGTGCATCCCTTTACGCTTCCCAGAGAAGGGGCCAAACGCGTCGGTTTTGTTGTTGTAACAACTGATAAGGGACTGTGTGGCGGTCTGAATACCAACATTTTGCGCATATCAACCAACAGGATGCGCGCAGAAGAAGAAGCCGGCAATGATATTGTGACGGTAGTCATTGGTAACAAGGGCCTCGGCTTTCTTAACCGTATTGGTGCGAAGATTCTTTCCCACGCTGTGCAACTGGGTGACGCCCCGCGTCTGGATCGTCTGATCGGTCCGCTCAAGGTGTTGCTGGACGAATACCAGGCGGAAAACCTTGACGCGATTTACCTGTGCTACAACAAATTCGTCAATACGATGAAGCAGGAACCGGTGGTCGAACAATTGCTTCCTCTGCCAACGGAGACGCTCTCAACAGGAAACAAGCGTCATTCCTGGGAGTACATCTACGAACCGGATGCGCCGACAGTAATTGACACCCTGCTGGTTCGCTATATTGAGGCACTGATTTACCAGTCAGTGGCTGACAATATTGCATCCGAGCAGTCGGCCCGCATGGTTGCAATGAAATCAGCCAGCGATAATGCCGGTAATGTGATTGCGGAACTGAAGCTGATCTACAACAAGACCCGTCAAGCGGCCATTACGACCGAACTGACAGAGATTGTGGCTGGTGCAGCGGCAGTTTAATTGAATTAAAACCAGAATTTGCTTAAAACGAATTACTAATAATTGAAGGAACGAAAAATGGCGGATGGCAAAATCGTTCAGTGTATCGGAGCCGTGGTAGACGTGGAATTTCCCCGTGAGAACATGCCCAAGGTCTACGATGCCTTGACAATGGAAGGCTCTGAGCTGACGCTGGAAGTTCAGCAGCAGTTGGGTGACGGTATTGTGCGTACCATTGCACTGGGCTCATCAGACGGTCTGCGTCGCGGTATGATAATCCAAAACACCGGTAAACCGATTATGGTTCCGGTCGGCGAGGCTACGCTTGGCCGTATTATGGATGTTCTGGGCAACCCGATTGACGAAGCGGGCCCGGTACAAACAGAAGAGCGTGCATCAATTCACCGCAAACCTCCAAGCTACGAAGAACTCTCCCCTTCCCAGGAACTGCTGGAAACCGGCATCAAGGTGATTGACCTGATCTGCCCGTTTGCTAAAGGCGGTAAGGTCGGGCTTTTCGGCGGCGCCGGTGTTGGCAAGACCGTTAACATGATGGAACTGATCAACAACATCGCCAAACAGCACGATGGTCTGTCCGTTTTTGCCGGCGTGGGTGAGCGTACCCGTGAAGGCAATGACTTCTATCATGAAATGAAAGACTCCAACGTTCTGGACAAGGTTGCCATGGTATACGGCCAGATGAACGAGCCGCCGGGTAACCGCCTGCGCGTGGCATTGACCGGGCTGACCATCGCTGAAAGTTTCCGTGATGAGGGCCGTGATGTTCTGTTCTTCGTTGACAATATCTATCGTTTTACCCTGGCGGGTGTTGAAGTCTCCGCGCTGCTTGGCCGTATGCCATCAGCGGTAGGTTATCAGCCGACACTGGCAGAAGAAATGGGTAAACTCCAGGAGCGCATCACCTCAACCAATGTGGGTTCCATTACCTCCATTCAGGCTGTTTACGTTCCTGCGGATGACTTGACTGACCCGTCACCGGCAACAACCTTTGCTCACCTGGACTCAACGGTTGTTCTTTCCCGTGACATTGCTTCGCTGGGTATTTATCCTGCGGTTGATCCGCTTGATTCCACCTCCCGCCAGCTGGATCCGAATATCGTCGGCCAGGAGCACTATGAGGTTGCCCGTCAGGTGCAGGGTATTTTGCAGCGCTACAAGGAACTGCGGGATATTATCGCGATCCTTGGTATGGATGAGCTGGCTCAGGAAGACAAGCTGGTCGTCGCCCGTGCCCGGAAAATGCAGCGATTCCTGTCACAGCCGTTCAGTGTGGCAGAAGTCTTTACCGGTGCGCCAGGCAAATATGTCCCTCTCAAAGACACCATCAAAGGTTTCAGGATGATCGCTGAAGGTGAGCTTGACCATCTGCCGGAACAGGCATTCTATATGGTTGGCGCTATTGAGGAAGCAATCGATAAAGCGGACAAGATGTAAGTAACCTGCTGATTCCGGCAGTCAGCAGCCCTGTCTGCCGGAACAGCGCAGGATTTTGAAACAAAGACAAAAGGTTCAAGCATGGCAAACACCATACATGTTGACGTGGTTTCAGCAGAAGAGCTGATTTTTTCCGGGGAAGCCGAATTTGTGGCGATTCCTGCAGAAATGGGTGAAATCGGTATTTTGCCTATGCACGCTCCGCTGATCACCCGTATCAGACCGGGTGCTGTCCGCATCAAAAGACCGAACCAGGCTGAAGAAGAATATGTTTTTGTTGCTGGCGGCATTCTTGAAGTGCAGCCTTATGCGGTTACTGTCCTGGCCGACACCGCCATCCGCGGCCGGGATCTTGACGAGGCAAAAGCATATGAAGCCAAACAGGAAGCAGAAGATTCTCTGCTGAACCAGGCTTCCAATATCGATTACGCCAAAGCACAGGCAGAAATCGCAATGGCAATGGCCCAGCTTTCACTGATTCAGAAGCTTCGTCAGCAACGCCATTAAAAACAGGTAACATCCATAAAAAAAGCAGCTGTCACCAGCTGCTGAGAATAATGGTTTTCTATGAATGCTCGCCCATTATTTTCAGTGATATCTTGTATTTTTACGGCATTTTGCTTTAACCTGCCCAGGAGGGTATAAATGAAAAAGCTCATGGCTGTCTTTGCTGTCATTGTGCTCTCCGGTTGCGCCACCACAACGGAATCGTATGAGCCACCGAAAGAATATCCTGTTGAAAGTGTAAGAATATTTAATGCATCGTTCGATACGGTATGGAAGCGTTTGGTTAAAAATCTGAGCAAGGATTTCTTCGTTATCAATAATATCGAGAAAAGCTCCCACATCATCAATGTTTCGTTTTCATCAGACCGCCCATCTGACTATGTTGACTGCGGCACATACACGATCACAACCACTGGATTTGACCCTTTTACATACAAGGCAGAATCATCTTCGACATATGATGACTGGGGAGGTACTGCTGTGCAAAGAACAAGATTGGAAGGCCGAGTAAATATATATGTCGCTCCAGAAAAGAACAAAACAGAGGTTACTGTCAGTGTGAAATATGTTCTTCCGATTGATATCTCGGTAACACACAGGAATAAGCTATTCAAAGAAACACAAACCTACAGCTTCTCATCAAAGCAAAAATATTCCGGCAATGATGCAATCTGCTATTCAAAAGGCGTAATTGAACGGAGCATTCTTGATATGGCCGGGAAATAATTGCCAGAAAGTGAAGGAGTTTATAATACTTTCCCCGTGATCTTATCAATGTCATCAATCTGAGCAGCTGTCACAAGCTGCTTTTTTTATGGGGAAAAATAATCGTTACCCTGAGCGGATCATCGTGCCAAAGGGCTGCTCTGTCAGAATCTCCAACAGCAGCGAATGCTCAATACGGCCATCAATCACGTGTACCGCCTTGACCCCCGATTTGGCGGCATCCAGCGCAGAAGAAATCTTTGGCATCATTCCCCCTGAAATCGTTCCGTCAGCAAAAAGCGCATCAATTTCCGATGCACTCAGATCCGGCAGCAGGTTGTCATTCTTGTCGAGTACGCCTGGCGTATTCGTCATCATGATCAGCTTTTCCGCCTGGAGTATCTTGGCGATTTCGCCGGCGACCAGGTCCGCATTGATATTGTAGGCCTGACCATCATCACTGAATCCGATCGGGGAAATCACGGGGATGAAGGCATCGTCCTGGAGTGCCTTGACCACTGCCGGGTTGATCTCGGTGATTTCACCGACAAACCCGAGGTCAACAAACTGTCCGGGATTTTCCGCATCCGGCATCCGCATCTTCTGCGCATGAATCAGTCCGCCATCCTTGCCGGTCAGGCCGACAGCCTGTCCGCCGTACTGGTTGATCAGCATGACAATATCCTGCTGTACCTCACCGCCGAGCACCCATTCAACCACCTCCATGGTTTCCTCATCGGTGATGCGCATCCCCTGGATAAACGTGCCGCTTTTGCCGATTTTCCTGAGCGCATTGTCGATCTGCGGACCGCCACCATGCACAACAACCGGGTTCATGCCGACCAGCTTCAGCAAAACGATGTCACGGGCAAAGCCATGTTTGAGGCGCTCTTCCACCATGGCATTGCCACCGTATTTGATCACAATGGTTTTGCCGTGAAATTTCTGTATGTAAGGCAGCGCTTCGGCGAGAATTTCAGCTTTGACGGTCGGCGGTAAATTGGTCATTTCAGGTCCTTTATCAATAGACGCGCAGGTAAAGGTCAGGGAAATCGGTAAATCAGGCCTCTGTTACCGGCGTAGGCTTCCCGAATACGTAAATATACATGGAATAAAACGAACAATATACCAGAACAGCCACCACCATCAGCAGGGAAAAAAGGAAGAAAAGGCCGATATTTCGCCCCAGTGCGATCATGATAAGCATATTAAGCAGCATCGGGAGGAAAAATCCGACCAGCATGAGCCCCAGCAGGTAGACAATAAAGGCCTTCCAGGTGCGGAGAATGGTAAAGAAATTGTAAAAGAGGGATTGCCCCACTGGCATGTTTTTCCAGGCGATAAGAGGTGCCACAAACCAGAAAAGCAGCAGCGCAACAAAATTCAGGATGACAGCAACCATGAATGCTTCCCTGAAGTTGGATTCCAGCAGAAACTGCACCTCAAACTGCTCCCCGCCCATCGCCCGCATAAAAATACCGCCATCCACAAAGCTCGACAGATAAACGGCGATGCCCGCCGCCAGAAAATACAGGCCGCCCAGCGCGAAAAGGCGTCGTATGACGGATTTGTTAAACACGGCAAACCCATGTGAAAAACTGAACGGGCGCTCTTCGCTGACGTCATTAATCGCCTGCAGGAAAAAAACAGAAAAACTTGGCGCAATCAGTGGCGGCAGAATCGCGCCGATCAATGGAAACGATCCCACAATCATCATTGCCAGAAAATAGGCAATAAAAAGATTGGTCAACAAAAACGGGCGTTTCCGGAAAAGGGTAAAGCCCTCCTGAATCCAGGTCAGGCCCATACGGGCATCAATTGTTTTCATAGGGAGAGGGATGCTGTACTCGCTGCACGCAATCGCAAAATTCGTTCAAAATGGGTTGGATCATGCGGCGTCAGCATTTCGGCTGAGCGCGGCAGATAAAAGTCATAAAGCCTGGAAATCCAGAACCGCAATGCCGCCGCTCTCAGTATTGTCTGCCAGGCGGCATCTTCGTCAGCTGTAAATGAACGCACTCGTTGATATGCCTCAAGAAAAGCCGTGAGACGGGCGTCATCAAACTCACCCGTATCCAGGCGGATGCACCAGTCATTAACCGCGACGGCCACATCAAAAAGCCAGGTATCATTTCCGGCAAAATAAAAGTCAAAAAAACCGGAGAGCCGCTCACCATCAAACATGACATTATTGCGAAACAGGTCGGCATGCACCGGACCAAAAGGCAACCTGCCATAGCTGTCTGTTCGGGAAAAGGCATCCTGCAATGCCACTTCTTCCTGTAAAAAAGCGGCATTTTCTTCTGACAGGTAACCAATGACCTGCGGCATGGTTTCCTGCCACCAGGAAAGCCCGCGCAGATTGGGCTGGAAAAGGGAATAATCCTTTCCTGCCAGATGCATTTTAGCCATCATTTCACCCACCTGGGCACAGTGGGTCGGTGAGGGGCGTTCCTGCCAGTTTCCATCAAGCTTGGTCACCAGCGCCGCAGGTTTGCCGCAAAGCGTGCCCAATATGCCGCCATCCCTGTCCGGAATGGGGCTGGCCACCCGGATATTGTGTTTGGCCAGGTGATACATCAGATTCAGATAATAGGGAAGCTCTTGCGCTGTCAGCTTTTCAAAGAGGGTGAGCACATACTCACCCTGGTCGGTTGTCACGAAAAAATTGCTGTTTTCGATACCGGAACTGATGCCTTTTATTTCCTGCGCCTGCCCGACATCATACCGGGACAGCCACGGAATCAGCTCTTCTATACTGACAGGGGTAAAAACAGCCATTGAAAATCCGGATCAGCCCAATGCGAAAGAAACCTGCTTACTTGGATGTCGGCGGGGCCGGTGCATCACTGGTATAGTCAAACTCATCCTCCATCTCACCGCCGGTCTGGTCGGTGCGCTGGCCGGTCATATCAAATTCATGCACCCGCCACATGGCCGGACGATGTTTGGAGGTGACATCATCAAAAGCACCACCAAGCGGCTTGTTAGGATAAAGGTAATAGGTGCTGACACCGGTCTGTACCTTGACTTCCGTGACAACGCCCTGCTCTTTGCGCTCCGTGATTTCCTTGGCCGCATCCGGTTTGCGAATGGTAATGGTCGGCTGCTCGACTTCGTCAATCAGCTCAAGCTCTTCAGCAGGTTGCGTGCCTTTTTCCATATCCTGCGCCATGACAAAAGGCGCTGCAGCAAAGGCAGCACAAAATAAAAACAGCCTGAAATCGAAAATCACTCGCATGGTCGTCCACCGCCTGGATAAATGATGGTGTTATTGTAACAAACGCGGCTCCAATGAGAATACCTGATTTTACAGGTACATCATCTTTTGCCGTTCTTCCTCTGACGGGCCGGTTGAACGCAATTCATAGAAATTGAAGATGGCTTCCAGCACCTTGTCCGTATCATCAATCACTGTCATCAGATCCACATCTTCCGGAGAAAGCGTACCATACGGGATCAGGACATTCTTGAGCCACTCGAGAAGACCGTTCCAGAAATCAGATCCAACCAGAATAACCGGAATCCGCCGGGATTTTCCGGTCTGGATCAGTGTCAGCACTTCGCAAAGCTCATCCAGTGTCCCGAAACCGCCCGGGAAAAGGACATAAGCATCGGCGTATTTTGCAAAGGCAACCTTGCGCGGAAAAAAGTGGCGGTAATTCAGTGAAATATTCTGCCAGCGGTTTGGTGTCTGCTCAAAAGGCAGGTCAATATTCAAGCCGACCGACAGGGATTTGCCTTCAAACGCACCCCGGTTGGCCGCGGCCATGATGCCCGGCCCCCCGCCGGAAATGACATGAAAACCGGCATCCGACAGGCGGCGGGACAGCTCCATGCACTGAATATAATAGGGATTGTCCGGGTGAATGCGTGCCGATCCAAAAACGGTGACGGCAGGATTGAGCTCGGACAAGTGTTCGGTAGTCTCGATAAACTCTGACATAATGGAGAACATGCTCCATGATTCACGTGCTTTACGAATCGTGGCATAACTGACATCCTCAACTTCACGCAGCTTGACAATGCCTTTTTCGTTTTTTTCTTCTTTTTCGTCTTTGTCCATATGAAAAAAATCCTGTTATTGGTAGACGGCTCCAGTTTTCTTTACCGGGCATATTATGCCTTGCCCGACCTGCGGAGTCCGACCGGGGAACCAACCGGCGCTATCTACGGCATCCTGAATATGTTGCGCCGTCTGGACCGGGACTATCCGGGAGCATACCTCACCTGCGTTTTCGATGCAAAGGGAAAGACCTTCCGCGATGAACTTTATCCGGAATACAAAGCCAACCGCACGTCCATGCCGGATGATCTCGTCAGCCAGGTTGCCCCCATTCACGATGCCATCAGCCTTTTGGGCTGGCCCATCCTGTCTGTTGAAGGCATAGAAGCCGATGATGTCATCGGCACCCTGGCAAAAAAAGCCAGAAATGAGGGATTTGAAACGATTATTGCAACGGCAGACAAGGATATGGCACAACTTGTCGGCGATGGCGTTACCCTGGTCAATACGATGAGCAACGAAACGCTGGATCGCGAAGGTGTGGTGGAAAAATTCGGTATCCCGCCCGAATCCATCATCGATTACCTTTCCCTGATCGGAGACACGTCAGACAATATTCCCGGTGTTGCAAAAGTCGGGCCCAAAACCGCACTGAAATGGCTGACACAATACGGCACACTCGACAATATCCTGACCCACGCAAACGACATCAAGGGGAATGTGGGCGAAAACCTCCGCCAGTCTGCCGACTGGCTTCCCAGGGCACGCGAACTGATCACGATCCGGACCAATTGTGATCTGGGCACAACCGGTGATTCCATTGAAACCCTCTTTGCCCGAAAACCAGCGGATACGGACGGCCTGAAAAAACGGTTTGAGCAATACGGATTCAAGGCCTGGTTAAGGGAAATGGGGCAGGTTGCGCCTGCACAGCCATCGCCTGCCATTGGGCAGGGATCGCTTTTCGCGGGTGTCCAGACCAGACCTGCACCGGCAAATACCCGATATGAAACGGTCCTGACAGAAGCCGCCCTCGATACCTGGCTGGCCCGTATAACGGCAGCAGACCTTACCGCACTTGATACAGAAACCACCTCTTTAGATCCGATGGAAGCCCAACTGGTGGGTATCTCGCTTTGTGTCGAGCCCGGTTATGCCGCCTATATCCCGGTTGCCCATGACTATCCGGGTGCCCCTGAACAACTGGCACGCGACCTTGTTCTTGGCAAACTGAAAGACTGGCTCCAAAATCAGCAACATAAGAAAGTGGGCCAGAACATGAAATATGATAGCCATGTTTTTGCCAATCAGGGCGTCCGGCTAGAAGGTATTGCTCACGATACCCTGCTTCAATCCTATGTGCTTGAATCACATCGGCGGCATGATATGGCTAGCCAGGCCCTGCGCGTTTTGGACCGGAAAGTCACGGGTTACGAGGAAATCTGCGGCAAAGGCGCATCCCAGATCGGCTTTGCCGAAGTGGATATTGCCACCGCAACAGACTATGCGGCAGAAGATGCCGATATCACCCTGCAACTGCATGAAGCCATGTGGCCGCTTATCCGGGATGATGAAAAACTGGCCTTTATCTATCAAGACATTGAATTGCCGACCGAAGTTGTCCTGCAGAAAATCGAACGGCAGGGTGTCCTGATTGATGCCCGGCTTCTGGCCGATCAATCCGAAGAGCTGGGAGAAAAAATGGAAGTTCTCCAGGAAAAGGCATATGAGGCAGCAGAACAGCCATTCAACCTGAATTCACCCAAACAGCTTGGCGAGATTCTTTTTGACAAACTCCAGCTTCCTGTTGTGAAAAAAACACCTTCCGGCACGCCGTCAACTAATGAAGAAGTGCTGCAAAAACTTGCGGAAGACTACCCGCTGCCCAAAATTATTCTCGATTATCGGGGCATGGCCAAGCTGAAGTCCACCTATACGGACAAGCTGCCGCGCATGGTCAATCCCGCTACCCATCGGGTACATACCAATTTTGCCCAGGCCGTTGCCGTGACCGGCCGCCTGGCATCAAGCGATCCGAACCTTCAGAATATCCCGATCCGAACCGCCGAAGGGCGCCGGATACGCGAAGCATTCATTGCCCCGCCCGGCAGCAAAATCGTCTCGGCAGACTACTCCCAGATCGAATTGCGTATCATGGCACATATGTCTGAAGATCCGGGGCTGATCCGGGCGTTTGCAAATGGCGAAGACATCCACCGCGCCACCGCCTCGGAAATCTTTGACGTGACACCGCTGGAAGTTTCAGGTGAGCAGCGGCGCCATGCCAAAGTCATCAATTTCGGGCTGATTTACGGCATGAGTGCCTTTGGCCTTGCCGGCAATCTTGGTATCAGCCGTCATGCGGCACAGGATTACATTGAACGCTACTTTCACCGTTATCCCGGTGTTGCCCGCTATATGGAAAATATCCGTCAACAGGCCCGGGAAAACGGCTATGTTGAGACGGTTTTCGGCAGACGCCTGTGGCTGCCGGAAATCAACTCGCCCAATGGACCGCGCCGGCAGGCGGCTGAACGTGCGGCAATCAACGCCCCCATGCAGGGAACCGCAGCTGACATCATCAAGCTGTCGATGATTGCGGTCCAGGACTGGCTGGAAAAAGAAAAGCTGACCTCGAATCTTATCCTGCAGGTACACGATGAACTGGTACTGGAAGTGCCCCAAAGCGAGCTGGAACTGGTGCGCCAGCACCTTCCGGAACTGATGTCACAGGTTGCGCAACTGAAAGTCCCGCTTATCGCAGAAGTCGGCGCTGGCAACAACTGGGATGAGGCGCATTAACGTCTCTTTACCGTAACGGGGACTTATTCTTTTTCGGGGCCAGTACGGGACGTCTGCATCAACCGTTTTTTCGCTTCCTGAAAAGTGGCTGATGTTGCGGCCATCTTGTGACGGACATCAAAAAAGGTTGTGGTCATACCACTTCCCATGATGATGGCGATCCCAAGCCAGCCGATGATACCCAGCGCATCATCCCATATCAGGATGCCCCAGATGCTGGAAAAAACAATACCCGTATACTGCAGATTGGCCGTCACCAGGGTTTTGCCCAGGTGATAAGCCCGCGTCATGGCCACCTGGGCAATGGCCGCTGACACACCGATAACGGCCAGCAGGGAAAAACCATACCCGTCATGAGAATGCCATATCACACCGTCACTTCCTGGCAAGTAAGCACTCACTATGCAAGCCAGTGCGGCACAAATCGACCCGATCACGCAAAAGTAAAAAACCACCCGGTATTCGGGTTCTCCCAGTTCTCCCAGGCGTCTGACCTGAAGGTAAGCCATCGCTGCCAGCGCACCGGAAACCAGGCCAACCAGGCCGGCGAACCACTGGTCGGCATGAATGGTCGGACGAAGCAGTAGCGCCACGCCAATGAAGCTGGTCAGTATGGAAAATACCAGACGCCATTCAAACCCCACTTTACGTTTTACAATCCCGATAAGGAAAAGAAAGGCCGCAATCCAGATCGGCGACATGTAATTCAGTGTCACGGCTGTGGCAAGCGGAAGAAACACCAGGGCATAAAACCACAGCCCGTGCGCCGTGACGCCAACCACGCCACGCCACAGGTGCTGCCAGAAAAATGCCGTGCGAAAGCTTCCCTTCCGGGCGAGCACCACAAAAAACATGAAAATCGCCCCGATAAGACTGCGATACATGACAATCTCGGGCGTCGTATAAATGCCGGAGAGCAATTTGACGCAAACGCCCATCAGGGAAAACAGCAGCGCGGCAAATACCATCCAGAGCGATTGCATGAAATAATGCCTTTTAATGGTTGGGTGCCGGCTGCATCCTGGCTCTGCCTCTGTCACGATGAAAGCACACTGAAATCATGGCATTAAACGAAGCTGGCGTATAATAATCGGTTTGAGCGCATGATTTTGCATGCGCAGGTAGTGGAGTGATTTTACACCTGCTGCCAGAACTGTTGAATGGATCGTTTTCATGTCCGATAAAACTGAAAAAAACACTGACAAAACAAAAATTGAATCCTTTGAATCCGCCATGGCCGAACTGAGCCGTCTTGTTGCCCAGCTTGAGGAAGGGGAACTGCCGCTTGAAGCATCCATTACCGCTTACCAGCGTGGCGTGGAACTGGTGCGATACTGTACCGCCCAACTGGAAAAAGTCGACCGGCAAATCGAAGTCCTGGACAAGGAGATGCTTAAGCCCTTTGAACCGGACAGTGCAACCGAAAGCAAATGATGGCAGACCGGATTTCTTTTGAAGACTGGATGCAGTCTGTACAGACGACAATGGAAGAAACGCTGTCGACCCTGCTTCCTGCTGCAACCCAAACACCTGAGCGCCTGCATGATGCCATGCGTTATGCTGTCCTGGATGGCGGAAAACGTGTTCGCCCCCTGCTGGTATTTGCCGCAGGCGTCCTTTTTGATGCCCCTCATGCCGCCATGGCACGCGCCGGGGCTGCCGTTGAAATGATTCATGCTTATTCACTCGTTCATGACGATATGCCCTGCATGGATAATGATGTGCTACGGCGGGGCAAACCGACTGTTCATGTCCAGTACGATGAAGCCACGGCGCTTTTGGCTGGCGATGCACTCCAGTCCCAGGCATTCACCATCCTTTCACGGCAGGAGATTGACCCTGAACGCACCATCCAGATGCTGCAGATACTGAGCGAAGCCGCAGGGTCACTTGGCATGTGCGGCGGACAGGCCATTGATCTGGCAAGCGTTGGGCACAACCTTTCCCTGGAACAGCTCGAACAGATGCACGGCCTCAAAACGGGTGCCCTGCTTGAGGCTTCCGTTTTTCTGGGTTGTCTTTGCGGGCGTTTCCCCGGTACGGATGAAGCCCGGGCGCTTCAAGCCTATACCAAAGCCATTGGCCTCGCCTTTCAGGTGGTCGACGATATTCTGGATGCAACAGCGGATTCTGAAACCCTCGGCAAAACGGCAGGCAAGGATGCAGCCGATGACAAGCCAACCTATGTCTCGATTCTCGGGCTGGACCAGTCAAGGGCGCTGGCGGAAAAACTCCGGCTTGATGCCCATCAGGCACTGGGCCTGTTTGATGAAAAAGCAGACCGGTTAAGGCAGCTTGCCGACCTGATCGTGCAGCGGGATAAATGATGAATCTGCTCAGCACGATTAATGATCCGTCAGATCTGCGCAAACTGCAGCGTTCGCAACTGGACCGGCTGGCAGCTGAACTGCGTGAATTCATCATCCAGTCCGTCTCCCGTACCGGAGGCCATCTTTCTTCCAACCTGGGAACCATCGAGCTCACCATCGCACTGCATTATGTCTTCAATACGCCGGTGGATCGCCTGGTATGGGATGTCGGCCACCAGAGTTATCCGCACAAAATCCTGACCGGACGGCGCGAACAGATGAAAACCCTGCGCCAGCTCAATGGCATGTCCGGCTTTCCCAGGCGCTCGGAAAGCGAGTATGACGCATTTGGCACTGCACACTCTTCCACGTCCATTTCCGCCGCCTTGGGAATGGCGATGGCTGCCCGGCTCAAGGAGGAAACCTATCACTCCATTGCCGTTATCGGTGACGGCGCCTTGACGGGTGGCATGGCTTTTGAAGCACTGAATAACGCCGGTGTTTATGAAAACATTAAAATGCTGGTGATACTCAATGATAATGACATGTCCATTTCCCCACCGGTCGGCGCCTTGAATCGTCATCTGGCACGCCTGATATCCGGCAAATTCTATACTGCCGCCAGAAATGTCGGGAAAATGCTTCCCACGCCGGTACAGGAAATTGCCAAACGCCTTGAAGAACATGCCAAGGGCATGATTGTGCCGGCAACGCTTTTTGAGGAATTCGGCTTCAATTATATCGGTCCCATTGATGGTCATGACCTGGATTCCCTGATTCCGACCCTGCAAAACCTCAAACAGCTTGACGGTCCGCAGTTCCTGCATGTGGTGACCAAAAAAGGGCAGGGATACAAGCTGGCAGAAGCTGATCCGATCCTGTATCACGGATTGGGCAAATTCAGCCCGGAAGAAGGCGTCAAACCGGTTGTTTCTGCACGTCCCGCCTACACGGATGTTTTTGGCAAGTGGCTGTGCGACACGGCATTTCAGGACAACCGTCTTGTCGGCATTACCCCTGCCATGCGGGAAGGTTCCGGCATGGTGCAGTTTGCATCGCAATATCCGGACCGCTATTTTGATGTGGGTATTGCTGAACAACATGCAGTGACCTTTGCTGCCGGACTGGCCTGTGAAGGACTCAAGCCGGTTGTAGCCATCTATTCCACCTTTCTCCAGCGCGCCTATGATCAGCTGATTCATGATGTCGCCCTGCAGAATCTGGATGTCACCTTTGCCCTTGACCGGGCCGGTCTGGTAGGCGCCGATGGCGCAACCCACGCCGGCAACTACGATATGGCCTACCTGCGCTGTATTCCCAATATGGTCATCATGGCGCCAGCTGACGAAAATGAGTCGCGTCAAATGCTTTCCACAGCTTTCCACTATAATGGACCCGCAGCGGTTCGCTATCCGCGGGGTCATGGCCCCGGTGTACCGGTCAGTGAAGACTTCGCCACGATACCGGTTGGCAAGGCAGAAAAACGGCGCGAAGGCCGAACCATTGCCATACTGGCTTTTGGCAGCATGCTTGCCCCGGCATTACAGGCAGCAGAAAAGCTGGATGCAACCGTCGTCAACATGCGCTTTGTCAAACCACTGGATGAAGACCTGATTCTGGAAATGGCAGAAACACATACCGCATTTGTCACCCTTGAAGAAGGAACCATTGCAGGCGGCGCCGGTGCAGCAGTAGCGGAATATCTCTCTGAAGCGGGAATCACGCTGCCGGTAATGATGCTGGGCCTGCCCGATGAATTTATCGAACATGGTGAAGTCGGGCAACTCCTCTCCCTGCACAGGCTGGACGCAGACGGGATTGTGGAAACCATCAGGGAACGGTTTCCCGCAGAATAACCGAGGCAACGCTTCAGGGAATTTGAAAAAACAGGTGCAGTTGATGTACCTTTAAAGGCTTTATCATGAATTTACGCGATACATGCACTTATGCGGCAGACTGGGACAGGGTTTCAGCAGGCTGTACATCCGATGCGGTATCAGATACGACTATGAATCTGGAAAACATTACTATCCCGGATGTGCAAAGCTCAACCGATACTAGGCGGATCGCCATACAGCGAGTCGGTGTCAAGGGCGTCAGGCACCCCTTCCGGATAAAAACCGCCTCCGGCATCCAGCCCACTGTGGGTACCTGGAACATGTACGTGCAGTTGCCCGAAGATAAAAAGGGCACGCACATGTCCCGTTTTATTGCCCTGCTGGAGGAAACCAATAGGGAAAAAGCGCCCGCACTGGATGTCGCATGCTTTACCGGACTGGTCAAAAACATGCTGAAGCTGCTGGATGCTTCAGAAGGACGGATTGAAGTCACCTTTCCTTATTTCGTCAAAAAAGCGGCGCCCGTCTCCCAGGTGGAAAGCCTGCTGGATTATGAAATCACATTAACCTGCGAAATCAGGTCCGGCAATGTGGAAATCTGGCAGAAAGTCCTTGTTCCGGTCACCAGCCTTTGTCCCTGCTCACGGGAAATTTCCGCTTATGGCGCCCATAATCAGCGGTCACATATCACTGTCAATGCGCTGTTAACATCCGATTTCCCGGTGGAAGAACTGATTGCGGGCATTGAAAAGCAAGGGTCCTGTGAACTTTACGGGTTGTTAAAGCGCCCGGATGAAAAATTTGTCACCGAACGCGCCTACGAAAACCCCAAATTTGTTGAGGATCTGGTTCGCGATGTGGCAGGTGTATTGAATGCGGACGACCGTGTGATGGCATATACCCTCGAAGCGGAAAATTTCGAATCCATACATAACCATTCCGCTTATGCCCTGATCGAATGTGATAAAAGGGCTTGAACAACGCTGTTTTCTGTAAAAACGACGCTCACACAGCGTCGTTTTTACTTTTCTGCCACAGTCGATCCGGTTTCCCGGCTTCCCGGTTTACAACCCGCGCATAGATAAAAAGCAGGTCCGAGAGCCGGTTGAGATATTTCCCGATCGCTTCAGAAATGTTTTCTGATTCGGCCAGCACAAAAATCGAGCGTTCAGTGCGGCGACAGACACTGCGAGCATAATGCAGCAGAGCGCCTTCCCGTATCCCGCCTGGCAGGATAAATCCCTGCAGGGACAACAGATTGGCATCATATTTTTGTGCCTGGTTTTCCAGGCGTACCACCTTGTCTTCTCCCGTCAGTTTTTGGGGAGAGCCGGCCAGTTCGGCACCGATATCAAAGAGATCATTCTGTATGGCTATCAGTTCCGATTCGATTTCAGCAGACAGGTTTTCAGAAAGCAGCAAACCAATCAGGGAGTTGAGCTCGTCCACACTACCAATTGCCTCAATACGCGGGCTGGATTTTGCCACCCGGCTGCCGTCAGCCAATGTCGTCATACCGCCATCACCCATTCTGGTCATAATTCTGATGGTTTTTTTAAACATATTTCCCTCCCTCATGCCTTATATAACTGACATGAGCATACGTTATCCCGGTGTACAAAGTAAAATACACGCTTAAGATCAACCAATATCTTATGAGAAAGATTTTGCATGTCACAAACTCGAATTGACCGAATCGAAATCACCAGGCCGGATGACTGGCACCTGCACTTAAGAGATGGTGATACCCTCCAATCCGTTATCGGGCACTCTGCCGCCCAGTTCAAGCGGGCCATCATCATGCCTAATCTGCGTCCGCCTGTCACAACAACCGGTCAAGCCATAGCTTACCGCAAGCAGATTTGTGCCGCTATTCCTTCCGCTTCCGGGTTTGAACCCCTGATGACCCTTTATCTGACAGACAACACATCACCGGATGAAATCAGAAAAGCCAGGGAAAGCGGCATTGTTTATGCCGTAAAACTCTATCCGGCCGGTGCAACAACCAATTCAGATGCCGGTGTTACCGATATTGCAAAATGTATGAAAACACTGGAAGCCATGCAGCTTCATGGCTTGCCGCTTCTGATGCATGGTGAGGTAACCGATCCGGAAATTGATATTTTTGACAGGGAAGCGGTTTTCATTGACCGGGTACTGCTACCTCTCAGGAAAGCCCTGCCCGAACTCCGCATTGTCTTTGAACATATCACAACCAAAGAAGCGGCACAGTACGTGGCACAGGCCGATGACAGGATTGGTGCAACCATTACGGCTCACCATCTTCTTTTTAACCGCAATGCGCTATTTACCGGCGGTATCTGCCCGCATTACTATTGCCTGCCGGTTCTCAAAAGAGAAGAAAACCGGAAAGCACTCATCAAGGCAGCGACAAGCGGCAACAGCCGTTTTTTCATTGGCACGGATTCAGCCCCTCATGCAAAAGACCTGAAAGAAAACGCCTGCGGCTGTGCAGGGTGCTATACCGCCCTGCATGCTATCGAACTGTATGCCAAAGCCTTTGATGAGAATAATGCGCTGGAGCGCTTTGAAGCCTTTGCCAGCATAAATGGTGCCCGGTTTTACGGTTTACCCCCTAATACGGAAAAAATCACCCTGGCAAGACAGCCATGGTTGATTCCTGAAGCCCTTCCTTTCGGAAAGGACAGCGTAGTCCCTTTAATGGCAGGTCAGACGCTGGAATGGAAAAAAATCTGAAAAACCCCCGCACTTATATGCAGGGATTTTTGGGTAAAAAGCCTTTGTCAGGAAGCTGCTTCCAGTTTTTTCCGGTAAGCTGCCATATCAGTAATTGGCTGCCTTGCCACGCCTGAATTCATCGCTGCCTGTACCACCGCAGGCGCTATCCTGGATAACAGGCGGGTATCAAACTGCATGGGCAGGAAGTATTCCGGGCCAAATTCGAATTTTCTGCCATACATAACCTCCAGTTCCGGCTGGACCTTTTCTTCTGCCAGGGCAGCCAGCGCCCGCATTGCAGCCAATTCCATTTCCTTGTTGATGGTACTGGCCTGGCAATCCAGCGCCCCCCTGAAAATATAAGGAAAGCACAGCGAATTATTTACCTGGTTTGGATAATCAGACCGTCCGGTTGCCATCACTACATCCGGTCGGGCTTCTTTTGCCACTTCAGGCAGGATTTCAGGCACAGGATTGGCCAGCGCAAGAATAACCGGCTTGTCTGCCATCATCCTGACCATTTCCGCTTTTAACACATTGCCTGCAGAGAGCCCAAGAAAAACATCCGCATCAGAAATGACATCTGTCAGGGTACGGTGGGGGGTATCCTGCGCATAAACTTCCTTGTCAGGATCCATCAATGCTTTTCTGCCCTTATAGACAACCCCTTCAATATCTGTCACCCAGATATTTTTGAGAGGAAACCCGAGATCAACCAGCAGTTCCAGACACCCCAGGGCACCTGCCCCGGCACCTGATACGACCAGCTTGCTGGTTTCAATATTTTTTCCCACCATTTTCAGCGCATTTAAAATGGCCGCACCAACCACAATTGCCGTACCGTGCTGGTCATCGTGGAAAACAGGGATATTCATTCTTTCCCGCAACGTGCGCTCAATATAAAAACACTCGGGCGCACGAATATCCTCAAGGTTGATTCCACCAAATGTCGGCTCCAGCGCAGCGACAATATCACAGAATTTATCCGGATCAAGTTCATCCACTTCCAGATCAAAAACGTTAATTCCGGCAAATTTTTTGAACAGGACGCCTTTGCCTTCCATAACAGGTTTGGAGGCTAACGCACCAATATTACCCAGTCCCAGT